>JAQVHV010000112.1 GCA_028696055.1 Sulfurovum sp. | reverse complement strand
TGTTTCTCATTTTTATATTTGCAAAGCAGCATTCAACCTCTCTCGCCCATGACAAATATTATTCATTTCTTAGCACGGTCAAGGGGTCGGTCTGAGAGGCTTTTTTCGCCGGATAGAGCGAGGAGAGTAAGATAATGACAGAGGTTCCCAGGATAATCAGTCCGAAATCACTCATCATAAGATCAACCGGAAGTTTTGTCGTGCCGTAGACATCTGCAGGCATAGAGATGATATCGAAGGTCTTAAGGATCCAGATACCGAAGAAACCAAGCAGTGTGCCTACCAGGATTCCCGTACTTCCTATGATCAGTCCGAGTTTGAAAAAGATGGAACGTATCTCCGCTTTGGATGCCCCCAGGGTACGCATCAGGGCGATCTCGCTTCTGCGGCTCATCACCGTCATCAGCAGAGAGGAGATGATATTGAGGGAAGCCACAAGAATAATCAGTAGAAGTACCAGAAAAAGGGCCTTTTTCTCCATCTCCATTGCCGCAAAGAAATTGCCGTTTTGCTCCCACCACCCCTCAATGATCACTGAATCCGGAAGCGCAGCCCTGATCGCATCGATCTCTTTAAGAGGCTTTTCCGTATAGATATGAAGCCCGTCATAGTAGCCGGCTTCGCGTTTCAACAGTTTCTGGAAAGCTTGATGGGTGGTATAGATGATCGCTTTGTCATAGGCTTTCAGCCCGGAGTCAAAGACACCATCTACTATAAAGCGTTTTTGCAGGGGCATTGTGGCAAATCCTATCGCCTCCTGTTCCGAGAAGTAAAGCGTGACCTTCTCTCCTTTGGGTGCATCCATTTCAAATGAGAGTGAGTCTCCGATGATGATGCGATAGGTGTCTTCTCCTTCGCCTCTTGCCTCTTCAAAGATATGGTTGATCCGGCTCTCTTTATCGAAGTCTATCCCGTAAAGGAGCGATCCCTGGACTGCACCGGCATTTTTGGTGATCACCTGGGTCGTATAATAGGGACTGATCTGAAGATGAGGAAACTTCTCCTGCAGCATTGCGATAAGCGTATCATTGGCTGCATCCTGTGTGACAGGAAGCACGGTGAGCGGATAGTTCATTACAAAGAGACGTTTGGTGAACTCTTTCTGTGTGCCATTCATGATCCCCATGGCGATCATCAGTACCATGACCCCCGCAGAGATACCTAAAAATGCCAGCAATGCAGAGATAAAGATAAAAGGATTATCCTTATCATATTTGAGGTAATGACGGATGATATGGTGAACAAACTCTCTATTGATCATTGGCTTCATCTCTTTTCCTTTTGCTTCTCAACAGGGAGCCGTACAGAGTTCCGGTCAGGCTAAAAGTCCTCTTTTGGGGCCACTCTGCCCGCAGCAGTTTTTGTATTTTTTGCCTGATCCACAGGGGCAGGGTTCGTTGCGTTTTGGTTTTTTTGTCCCAGTGATCGGCTTGTTTTTTTTGGATTCACTTTCCTCTTCGTTGCTGAGCACAGCTCCTGCTATGCTGCTGTCAAGCTCTTCTCTGATCTGTTCGACCGCTGCCTCCTCTTCTTCGGGAGACTCAAAGCTGAACTGTACAAGCTGCAGGGTTTTGACCGCTTCATATTTGATACGTTGTACCAGTTCCTGGAAGAGTCTGTAGCTGTCCTGTTTGTACTCAGTCAACGGATCTTTTTGATTGTATCCTCTCAGGCCGATACCGGTTTTGAGCACATCCATCTCATAGAGGTGGTCTCTCCATTGCGGATCGAGTACCTGCAGGTAGAGAACCCGTTCGATCTCATTGCGTTTGTCGGGATCTATCACGGACATCTTCTCTTCATAGAGCTCTTCCATCATTTTGGTGATCTTCTCCGTGATCTCTTCGATCTCTGCATCCTTGAACGGATCGCCTTTAACTGTGATATTGAGCTCCTCTTTGATCAGGGCAGTCAGTTTCTCAATATTGAAATCCTCCTGTGTAGTACCGGGATAGATCTCACACTCCTCCAGAAGGTGTGTGATATATTCGGCACGGTTCTCTTTGATCTTTGCACCGATATCGAACTCAGGGTCAAGCAGCTGATTTCTGAATGCATAGATCGCTTTTCTCTGGTGGTTTGCTACATCATCATACTCAAGTATATGTTTACGCGATTCGTAGTGCTGATTTTCGACTTTTTTCTGTGCTTTTTCTACAGAGCGTGTCACGATCTTCGAGTCGATGTATTCGCCTTCTTCGACCCCCAGCCTGTTCATGATGTTTCTGATCTTTTCTCCGCCGAAGATACGAAGCAGATTGTCATCAAGGCTGAGGAAGAACTGGCTCTCTCCCGGGTCTCCCTGCCGTCCGGAACGTCCTCTCAGCTGGTTGTCGATACGTCTGCTCTCGTGCCTTTCCGTACCGATGATCACAAGCCCTCCAAGGCTTCTTACTTCATCGTCGATCTTGATGTCGACACCGCGTCCCGCCATGTTGGTGGCTACGGTGACTGCACCTTTAACGCCTGCATCCATGATGATCTCAGCCTCTTTTTCATGGTTCTTCGCATTCAGTACGTTATGGGGGATCTTCTCTTTTTTCAGTCTCTCATGGATCTTTTCAGACTTTTCGATCGAAGCTGTACCGATGAGTACGGGCTGGCCTTTGCTGTGGAGCTCTTTGACCCTTTTTACCACGGCATTGAGCTTCTCTCGTTCGGTATTATAGATCAGGTCGTTTTTGTCTTCTCTGGCGACAGGAAGATGGGTAGGGATGGAGATAACTTCCAGGTTATAGATCTGGGAAAACTCTGTCGCTTCCGTTTGTGCCGTACCTGTCATCCCGGCAAGTTTCTCATAGAGCCTGAAGTAGTTTTGGTAGGTGATCTCCGCAAGTGTCTGGGACTCTTCCTGGATCTCTACACCCTCTTTGGCTTCAAGCGCCTGGTGAAGTCCTTCGGAGAATCTTCTTCCTTCACTGAGACGTCCCGTAAACTCATCAACGATAATGATCTCATTGTCTTTGACAACGTAGTGCACATCTTTTTCGAAGAGATAGTGTGCCTTGAGCGCCTGGTCGAGGTGGTGAGAGAGTGCGGCGTTCTCAAGGTCATACATGTTCTCTACGTCAAAGAGCTCCTGCGCTTTTTCCAGTCCCTGCTCGGTCATGATGATCAGACGGTTTTTCTCATCGACGATGAAGTCTCCTGTGGTCTCTTCAGGTTCTCCGGGTCTTGTAATTTTCTTTTCGCCTTTTTCCAACTGCAGGGCTATTTCGTTGGCACGCTGGTAATGGTCGTGGTCCCGGTGTGTTGGTCCGGAGATGATCAGAGGGGTCCTTGCCTCGTCGATAAGGATAGAGTCCACTTCATCGACGATGGCAAAGTGGTGCTCTCTCTGTACCTTCTCTTCGATACGCACTTTCATATTGTCACGCAGGTAGTCAAATCCGTACTCATTGTTGGTACCGTAAGTGATATCTGCATCGTATTGTGCTTTTCTCTCCTCTTCCCTGTAGAGCTTGGAGGTGATGCATCCCGTGGTAAATCCAAGGAAATGGTAGAGCTGCCCCATCTCTTCTGCATCTCTTTTTGCCAGGTAGTCGTTGACGGTGACGACATGGACGCCTTTTCCGGTCATCGCATTGAGAATGACAGCCAGGGTAGCAACCAGTGTTTTCCCTTCACCCGTTTTCATCTCCGCGATATTGCCGTCATTGAGCACCATACCTCCGACCATCTGTACATCGTAGTGCCGCATCCCCAGAACACGTTTTGCTGCCTCTCTTGTAATGGCGAATGAATCAAAGAGTACATCATCCAGGTTTTTCTCACCGTTTTGAACGTTTTGTCTGAGTGTTTCAAATGCTGCTTTGAGTGCCTCATCATCCAGCTGTTCATATTGCGCTTCAAGCGCGTTGATCCGTTCGACTTTTTTGAGATAGTTTTTTACGATCTTGTCGTTTCTTGTACCAAAGACCTTGTTGAGAACATTTTGTATCATCGTTTGTTTAGCCCCGTTTTGAAATGGAGTTATTCTATCTAAAAAGTGGTTAATTTGTCGTTATCCTCTCTAAACTCCCCTGGTTGCAGGCTTTCTTCTTAAAAAGCAGAGGATGGCCTCTCTCTTATCAAGGCTATTTTGATAAAATAAGCCAAGTAGATAGAAGGACAGCAATGAAGCGATTATGGACAGTAATGATACTCTCGGGAATCCTGGCGGCATCCCCGATCAGTATGCCGGAGAATTTCAAGGCAGAGTTTACACAGAGGATCACCAATCCTGATAAAAAAGTGATACATTATAAAGGAACTGTACGTTTTTCAGGACCGAAGA
>JAQVHV010000037.1 GCA_028696055.1 Sulfurovum sp. | reverse complement strand
TATTGCACATGCGAAAGCAGAGATACATAAAGTAATATTTCCAACTAAAGTACAAGTTAGACAAGCATTCTTAGCGGTTATTCTTGTAGTGACTGTTATTTCAATTTTTTTAGCATTGGTTGACCTATTCATGTCGTCAATCGTTTCATCAGTATTATAGGATAGAAGATGGCTTATCAATGGTATGCAATCCAGACATATGCAGGAAGTGAACAATCTGTAAAGAGAGCAATCGAGCAAATGGCAGTTGATCACGGTATCGAAGATAAGGTCCAAGATCTTGTAGTCCCGACTGAAGAAGTAATCGAAGTAAAAAACGGTCAGAAAAAAATCACCGAGAGAACACTCTATTCAGGATATGTATTTGCACATATAGATCTGGATACGGATTTATGGCATAAGATCCAGTCTTTGCCGCGTGTATCTAGATTTATCGGTGAACAAAAGACTCCTACTGCACTCTCTGAGGCAGATATCAAAAACATCTTGGAAAAAATGGAGAAGAAATCTGCTCCTAAACCCAAGGTTGATTTTGAAAAAGGTGAGATGGTACGTATCATTGATGGATCATTTGCCAACTTTACCGGTCTTGTCGAGGAGTTTGACCTTGACCATGGTAAGTTGAAGCTGAATGTTTCTATTTTTGGTAGAAACACGCCGGTAGAGATACTGTATACACAAGTAGAAAAGATTATCTAAATCTTTTTATCAGAAGAGAAGTCAATGGCTTAAAGCAATTTATCTTTCTGAGGCTTCAGCCGAAGCTTTAGTGAGATGAATTGACGACGAGCTTTGCTTGTCTTCAAGAAGAAATCAAAATAGAAGGACAAAGAGATGGCAAAAAAGATAGCAGGTAAATTCAAAATGATCATTGCTGCCGGTGCTGCGAACCCGTCACCGCCGGTTGGACCAGCACTGGGACAACGTGGTTTGAACATTATGGAGTTCTGTAAAGCATTCAACGAAAAATCAAAAGATTTGATGGGATTCAAAGTTCCTGTGATTATCACTGTATACAGTGATAAAAGTTTCACATTTGAACTTAAGCAGCCGCCTGCATCCCAGCTTATCATGAAAGCTGCGGGGATCAACAAAGGGTCTGATAACCCGCTTAAAAACAAAATTGCTAGTATCAGCCAGGCAAAACTTGACGAGATCGTAGATCAGAAGATTGCAGACCTTAACACAAATGACAGAGAGATGGCAGCTAAGATCATCGCTGGTCAGTGTAGAAGTATGGGTGTTGATATCGTAGAATAATACGAATTAAAAAACAAATCATACCACATTACTTGAATGTGGGAGCATAAAAGCGGAGAGAATATATGGCAAAGAAAGTAAGTAAAAGAAGAGAAGCACTACTCAAAAAGATAGATGCAAACAAAGTATACAGCGTTGATGAAGCAATTGCAACACTGCCGGAGCTTAAATCAGCGAAATTCGATGAGACAGTAGAAGTGGCACTGAACCTGAATGTTGACCCAAGACATGCGGATCAAATGATCAGAGGTTCAGTTGTATTGCCTCACGGAACAGGTAAAACAGTGAGAGTTGCCGTATTTGCAAAAGACGCAAAAGCTGACGAGGCAAAAGCTGCCGGTGCTGATCTTGTGGGAAGTGATGCACTCATCGAGCAGATCCAGGCAGGTAACATCGATTTTGATATCGTGATCTCTACACCTGATATGATGGGTGTACTTGGGAAAGTAGCAAGAATCCTTGGGCCAAAAGGTTTGATGCCTAACCCTAAAACGGGTACTGTAACGATGGATGTTGCTAAAGCGGTTGAGAACGCTAAGGGCGGACAGGTGAACTATAGAGTTGACAAAAAAGGTAACATCCATGCTGGTATCGGTAAAGTAAGCTTTGACAATGCTCAGATCAAAGAGAACTTTATCACATTTGTAAGAGCGATCAACAAAGCAAAACCTGCTTCTGCAAAAGGGAAATATATCACGAATGCGGCAGTATCACTTACAATGAGTCCTTCAGTGACATTGGATGCTTCGGAACTTATGGAACTTAAATAAGTATATAGTTTTCAAGTACAGTGTCGGCTGTACTTGAACTGTTTTCAATCAAGTGCTATCCTAGCTCTTGGTTGAGAATAGTATTCTCAAATTTAGGTCATAGACAATAGGGGCGAAAGCTTAATTAGTATAACCGAAGGGTTGTACGGGTGGAAATCCACACCCTGTTGTAGGTCGAAAGGAGAAAATATGTTAACGAGAGCACAAAAAGCGCAGATCGTTGCAGAGTTGGCTGCTGAGTTCAAAGAGGCTGGTGCTGTTGTAGTTTGTGACTACAAAGGTATGACAGTTGAAGCACTAGAAGCGATCAGAAACAATGCACGTGAGCAAGAGTGTAAAGTGAGAGTTGTAAAGAACAAACTAGCACAACTGGCGATCAAAGAAGCCGGATGTGAAGAGCTTGTACTTACAGATACCAATATCTTTATCTGGGGTGAGACGCAAGTACTTCCATGTAAGATAGCTGATAAAGCTGCATCTGACAACAAAGATCACTTTTCTATCAAAACTGGTCTCATTGAAGGTAAAGCTGCCGATCTTGCGACAATTAACGCAATGGCAAAACTTCCTACAAGAGACGAGCTTCTTGGTATGCTTCTCAATGTCTGGAATGCACCGGTTCAGAACTTTACGATCGGTCTGGACGCATTGAGAAAAAAGAGAGAAGAAGAGGCTTAATAGCGAGTGGTGAGAGCAGTCACTGCTCTCTTATAAGTAAATCGTATAAGATTTCAGCATAATAGAAAAAGGAAAATATTATGGCAATCACAAAAGAAGATGTAATTGAGTTTATCTCTAACCTTTCTGTACTTGAACTTTCTGAGCTTGTAAAAGAGTTCGAAGAAAAATTTGGCGTAACTGCACAGGCTACTGTAGTAGCTGCCGGTGGTGCTGTTGCTGAGGCTGCTGAAGAGCAGACTGAGTTCAACGTTGTACTTACTGACGGTGGTGCGAAGAAAATCAACACAATTAAAGTTGTAAGAGCTGTGACAGGTCTTGGTCTTAAAGAGGCAAAAGATGCTGTTGAAAACGCTCCTACTGTACTTAAAGAAGGTGCTTCTAAAGAAGAGGCTGAAGATATCAAAAAACAACTTGAAGAAGCTGGTGCTTCTTGCGAGCTTAAGTAATCAAGATTACTTTGCACTCATGCCGGGATCTATTCCCGGCCTAACAAACTGCCTTCGTTAGATACAGTGATAAACTATTCGGAGATGAGACACTTTCATACCCTCCTCTAATAGTTTCTTGGTGTATCTAACTAAATATAATGTATTAGTTACGTAAATTTTAAATACAGCGATATTAACCATAAACTTTAACCATTCAAAAGAAGGATAACCATGTTAAACTCTTTACATTCTGGTAATAGACTTCGTGTCGATTTTTCAAAAACCCCAAGAGAGATAGAAATCCCCAACCTTTTGCAACTTCAACAACAGAGTTTTGACGACTTTTTGATGATGGGCAAAAAAGACAGAAAACACTCTACACTAGAGAAGGTTTTCAAAGGATCATTCCCGATTCATGACCAGCAAAACAGACTGACACTTACCTATAAAGGGTCAGATATTATTAAACCTAAATATACGGTACGTGAATGTATGGAGAGAGGATTGACCTACTCTGTTTCACTGAAGATGAATATCGCCCTGACTATCTGGAACAGAGATGAGAAGACGGGCGAAAAACTTGATCCCAAAGAGATCAAAGAGCAGGCAGTATTTGTCCGTGATATTCCTTTGATGACAGACAGAACATCATTTATTGTCAATGGTGTTGAAAGAGTGATCGTGAATCAGCTTCACAGATCTCCAGGTGTTATCTTTAAAGAGGAAGAGGGGACAACTGCTTCTGCCAAACTTCTCTACTCCGCACAGATCATCCCGGATCGCGGTTCTTGGCTCTATTTTGAATATGACGCAAAAGATATCCTTTATGCGCGTATCAACAAAAGAAGAAAGATCCCTGTAACGATCCTTTTCAGGGCACTTGACTACTCCAAAGAGGATATTGTCAAACTGTTCTACTCTACCAAAGAGATCGTGATCAAAAACAACAGGTTCCTTACAAAATACAATCCTGAGGACTTTACCGGAAGGGCGGAGTATGATGTCAAGGATGCTGATGGCAATATCGTTGTAAATCTTGGAAAGAGACTGACAAAGAAAAAAGCACAGAGCCTTCAGGAAGAGGGATTGGAGTGGGTTGAGTATCCTGTAGATGTATTGATGGAGAGACACCTTGCAATGCCTGTGATCGACCAGGAGAGCGGTGAAGTTCTCTATGATGTAGTGACACCCCTGGATGAGACCAAGCTCAAGAAGATGATCGAGCAGGGTATTGATAGTATCATGGTTATTGACGACCTCGCAGAAGGTTCTGATAACTCTATTATCAATGCTTTCATTGCTGATCAGGAGAGCTTGAGGCTGCTCAAGCAGACAGAACAGATCGAAGATGAGAACGTGCTTTCTGCAATCCGTATCTATAAGGTGATGAGGCCGGGTGAACCGGTGACGCCGGAAGCGGCAAAAGCGTTCTTGAAACAACTCTTCTTTGATCCTGAGAGATATGACCTGACAAAAGTCGGCCGTATGAAGATGAACCATAAGCTTGGCCTTGATACGCCGGAGTATACGACAATACTTACTGCAGAAGACTTGATCCATACCGTGAAGTATCTGATCAAGGTGAAAAATGGCCAGGGCCATATCGATGACAGGGACCACCTGGGGAATAGACGTATCCGTGCGATCGGTGAATTGCTCGGAAATGAGCTTCACAACGGTCTTGTCAAGATGCAAAAAGCGATCAAGGACAAGATGACGACCATCTCCGGAAGTCTTGAAGATCTGATGCCGCATGATCTTGTAAACTCCAAGATGATCACAAACACGATCCTGGAGTTCTTCTCAAGCGGACAGCTCTCGCAGTTCATGGACCAGACCAACCCGCTTTCTGAGGTGACACACAAAAGAAGGCTCTCTGCACTGGGCGAAGGCGGTCTTGTAAAAGAGAGAGCCGGATTTGAAGTGCGTGACGTTCACCCGACTCATTATGGGCGTATCTGTCCGATCGAGACACCGGAGGGGCAGAACATCGGTCTGATCAACACCCTTGCAACCTACTCGAAAGTAAATGAGCTTGGATTTATCGAAGCACCGTATAAAGTGGTAAAAGACGCTAAGGTCACCAATGAGATCATCTATGTGACTGCGACACAGGAGGAGGACAAGTGTATCGCTCCTGCCTCGACAATCGTTGATGAAAACGGGAAGATCGTAGGCGACCTGATCGAGACAAGACTCAACGGGAACATTGAGCTGAACGACTCCAAGAGAGTGGACCTTATCGATATCTCTCCATTGATGATCTCCGGTTCGGCTGCCGCGCTGATTCCGTTCCTTGAACACGATGATGCGAACCGTGCACTGATGGGATCGAACATGCAACGCCAGGCAGTACCGCTTCTGAGAACCGAAGCACCATTGGTCGGTACAGGTATGGAGGCGGTCGTAAGCCGTGATGCGTGGGAGTGTGTGAAGGCAAGACGCGGCGGTACCGTTGAAAAAGTAGACGGTAAAAATGTTTATATCATGGGTGAGGATGAGAGCGGTGTATTTATCGACCACTATCCACTCGATAAAAATATGAGAACCAACCAAAATACGACATTTACACAAACGCCTATCGTGAAACTTGGCCAGAAAGTGGAAGCTGGGCAGGCGATCGCCGACGGCGCGAACATGGATCAGGGAGAGCTTGCGATCGGTAAGAACATCCGTGTCGCGTTCATGCCGTGGAACGGATATAACTACGAGGATGCGATCATCATCTCTGAAAAACTGATCCGTGAGGATACGTTTACTTCGGTGCATACCTATGAAAAAGAGGTAGAGGCCAGAGAGCTGAAACATGGTACGGAAGAGATCACAAGAGACATCCCGAATATCCGTGAAGATGAACTGCTTCACCTTGATGAGTCAGGGATCGTCAAGATCGGTACCTATGTAAAACCGGGGATGATCCTTGTCGGAAAGGTAAGTCCGAAAGGTGAGATCAAACCGACACCTGAAGAGAGACTCCTCAGAGCGATCTTCGGAGAGAAAGCCGGGCATGTAGTGAACAAGTCGCTCTATTGTCCCGCTTCCATGGAAGGTGTGGTTGTTGATATCAAGGTATTTACGAAAAAAGGGTACGACAAAGATGCCCGCGCGATCCAGGCCTACGAAGCGGAGAAAGCACAGCTTGACAGTGACCACCATGACCAGCTACTGATGATCGACAGAGAAGAGATCCTGCGTATCGCGAAGTATCTCTCTGAGCAGGAACTGGCAAAAGACGTGACGATCGGGGAGACCGAATATAAAGCAGGTTCCAAGATCGATCAGGGGACCATTAAAGAGGTGAACCGGTTTGCTCTGAGAGGCGTGGTACAGTCCTATTCAAATGAGGTACAGTCGGAGTATGAGGCACTCAAGAACTACTTCCTCAAACAGAAGAAGAGGCTGAAAACAGAGCATGAAGAGAAACTTTCTGTGCTTGAGAAGGATGATATCCTTCCTAGCGGTGTCACGAAGCTTGTAAAAGTCTATATCGCAACGAAGCGTAAGCTGAAAGTCGGGGACAAGATGGCTGGACGTCACGGAAACAAAGGTATCGTTTCCAACATTGTTCCTGAGATCGATATGCCATACATGGAAGACGGTACACCGGTTGAGATCATTCTTAACCCGCTGGGGGTACCTTCCCGTATGAACATCGGACAGATCCTTGAAGTACACCTGGGGCTGGTAGGTAAAAACCTTGGTAACCAGATCCAGGAGATGTTCGATAGCAATCAGGCTGATTTTGTAGAAAAGCTCAGAGCGAAGATGATCGAGATCGCTAATGTGGCAAAGCTGATGAATGCCAAAGAGACACTGGAAAAGATGAGCGATGAAGAGCTGATCAGATACGGTAGAGACTGGAGCAAGGGTGTGAAATTCGCGGCACCGGTATTTGAAGGTGTCAATCAGGTGGAGTTTGATAAGCTCTTTGAGCTTGCAAAAATAGAGAGTGACGGTAAAATGGTACTCTATGACGGAAAAACAGGCGAGAAGATGCTTGAACGTGTCAACGTAGGTTATATGTACATGCTCAAACTGCACCACCTTGTTGATGAGAAGGTACACGCGCGTTCAACCGGACCGTACTCGCTTGTTACACAACAGCCGGTGGGTGGTAAGGCACTCTTCGGTGGACAGAGATTTGGAGAGATGGAAGTTTGGGCACTTGAAGCATACGGTGCATCACACATCCTTAAAGAGATGCTCACCATTAAATCAGATGATGTTGAAGGTAGAGCAAGAGCATACAGAGCGATCACCAAAGGGGAGTCGGTACCTGAATCCGGTATTCCTGAAACGATGTTCGTTTTAACAAAAGAGCTTCAAGCACTTGGACTTGATGCAGAACTTTATGCACCGAAAAATGAAGTGGAGGTTGAAGATGAGTAAGCAACTGGAAAATTTAGTACCTATAGATCTTAACAGCGAAGAGAAACCGCAGGATATTGAGGCACTTCAGCTGAGAGTAGCCAGCCCGGAGAAGATCCTCTCCTGGAGTTACGGTGAAGTGAAAAAGCCCGAAACGATTAACTATCGTACACTTAAGCCTGAACGTGACGGCCTTTTCTGTGCGAAAATCTTCGGACCGATCCGCGACTATGAATGTCTCTGCGGAAAGTACAAAAAGATGCGCTATAAAGGTGTGGTATGTGAGAAGTGTGGTGTCGAAGTTACGACATCTAAAGTAAGAAGAAGCAGAATGGGGCACATCGACCTTGTCGCACCTGTTGCGCATATCTGGTATGTCTCTTCGCTTCCGTCACGTATCGGTACACTGCTTGGTGTGAAGATGAAAGACCTTGAGCGTGTACTCTACTATGAAGCATATATCGTCAAAACTCCGGGCGGTGCAAGTTATGACAGTGAAGGTCTCAGCCCGCTTGCAAAGTATGATGTGCTGAATGAAGAGCAGTACCAGCAGATCATGCAGCGTTTCGGTGACACGGATCTTGATGCACGTATGGGTGGAGAGATCATCCAGGAACTTCTTGCCGATCTGGACCTTGTGGACATGTATAACCAGCTGAAAGAAGATATCCAGGCGACAAGATCAGAAGCGAAGAAAAAAACGATCGTCAAAAGATTGAAGGTGATCGAGTCTTTCCTTCATTCAGGCAACAGACCGGAGTGGATGATGCTTACGCAGCTTCCGGTACTTCCGCCGGATCTAAGACCGCTTGTAAGTCTTGACGGCGGTAAGTTCGCGGTATCAGATGTCAATGACCTCTACAGAAGGGTGATCAACAGAAACCAGCGTTTGAAGAGACTGATCGAGCTTGATGCACCAGAGATTATCGTAAGAAACGAAAAGCGTATGCTTCAGGAAGCGGTAGACGCACTCTTTGATAACGGCAGAAGAGGAAATGCGGTAAAAGGTGCGAATAAAAGACCATTGAAATCACTCTCAGAGGTGATCAAAGGGAAGCAGGGACGTTTCCGTCAGAACCTTCTTGGTAAAAGGGTTGACTTCTCCGGACGTTCTGTTATCGTTGTCGGTCCGGACCTCCGTATGGACCAGTGTGGTCTTCCTAAAAAGATGGCGATCGAGCTCTTTAAACCCCACCTGATGGCGAAGCTTGAAGAGAAAGGGTATGCAACGACGCTGAAACAGGCGAAAAAGATGATCGAAAAGCAGGAGAACGAGGTATGGGAGTGTCTTGAAGAGGTAGTTGAGAACCATCCGGTGCTTCTCAACCGTGCACCGACACTGCACAAACTCTCGATCCAGGCATTCCACCCGAGACTGATCGAAGGAAAAGCGATCCAGCTTCACCCGCTTGTATGTGCGGCGTTCAACGCCGACTTCGACGGTGACCAGATGGCAGTACACGTGCCGCTTTCCGATGAGGCAATAGCGGAAGCGAAAGTATTGATGCTCGCTTCTATGAACATCCTGCTTCCTGCATCAGGTAAAGCGATCGCGGTACCGTCCCAGGATATGATTTTGGGTCTTTACTATCTGACACTTGAGAAGAATGATGTCAAAGGTGAGCACAAACTCTTTGCCAATGTGGAAGAGGTTGAGATCGCATTTGAACAGCAGTCGCTTGATCTGAATGCACGTATCAGAACAGTCATAGAAGGACGTATCACGACCTCTACTGCGGGTAGACTGATCCTGAAATCGATCATTCCCGATTATGTGCCTGAGAAGTACTGGAACAAAATCCTCAAGAAAAAGGATATCGGTGTACTTGTTGACTATATCTACAAGATAGGTGGTGTGGCAGAGACTGCAACGTTCCTAGACAACCTGAAGGATATGGGTTTCAAATATGCAACAAAGGTCGGTGTATCGATCTCGATTGAAGATATCAAGATCCCTGAACTGAAAGATGAGATGGTAAAAACTGCTACTGCAGACGTAAAAGAGATCCAGAGACAATTTGCTGCGGGTCTGCTTACAGACCAGGAGCGTTACAATAAGATTATCGATATCTGGACGGATGCGAACAACGGTATTGCAGAAGCTTTGATGGCGAAGATCAGAGCCGATAAAGACGGATTCAACTCTGTACACATGATGGCTGACTCGGGTGCGAGGGGTTCTGCTGCACAGATCAGACAGCTTGCGGGTATGAGGGGGCTGATGGCGAAATCGGACGAATCGATCATTGAGACACCGATTACGTCAAACTTCCGTGAAGGTCTGAACGTACTTGAGTACTTCATTTCGACACACGGTGCGAGAAAAGGTCTTGCCGATACAGCGCTTAAGACGGCGAACGCCGGTTACTTGACAAGAAAGCTGATAGACGTTGCACAAAACGTGAAGATCGTGATGAATGACTGTGGTACGCATGAAGGTGTGGAAGTATCGGATATCGTTGTGGGTAACGAGATGATCGAGCCGCTGGCAGACCGTATCTACGGAAGGGTACTGGCGCAGGATATCATCGACCCTATCACTTCGGAAGTATTGATCAGCGAAGGAACACTGATCGATGAAGAGATGGCGCAGCGCGTTCAGGATGCAGGTGTGAGATCGGTTGTCATCAGGGCTCCGTCTGCATGTAAGGCACCGAAAGGTATCTGTGCGAAATGTTACGGTCTGAACATGGCTGACAACAAACTGGTGAAACGCGGTGAAGCCGTCGGTGTCATTGCGGCACAGTCGATCGGTGAACCGGGTACACAGCTTACACTGCGTACCTTCCACACCGGTGGTACGGCAACGGCAGGTAAGGAAGAGAGACAGATCGTAGCGAGCAAAGAAGGATTTATCCGTTACTATAACCTTGCAGTCTATAGAAATACAGAAGACAAGCTGATTGTGGCAAACAGAAGAAATGCCGGTGTGCTTTTGGTTGAACCAAAGATCAAAGCGACGGTTTCCGGTAAAGTGAAGATCCAGGTGACACATGATGAGTATGTGCTCTCCGTGGTTGCTGAAGGAGCGGATGAGATCAAATACAATCTCAGAAAGTCCGATGTGGCAAAATCGAACGAGCTTGCAGGGGTTGCAGGTAAGATTGAAGGAAAATTCTTCCTGCCGTTTGAAGATGGCGACGAGGTACAGGAGGGTGACTCTATCGTTGATATGATCAATGAGGGATGGTCGGTGCCGTCACGTATTCCGTTCGCGTCAGAGCTGAAGGTGGAAAATGGTGCGCCGGTGACACAGAGAGTCTTCGCTGAATCACGCGGTAAAGTGAAATTCTTCCTCCTGAAAGGTGACTATCTTGAAGCGCACTCTGAGAGTAAAGAGGGTGATATCGTAGTCCAGAAAGGTCTCTTTGCAGTCGTTGTAGATGAAAATAACAGGGAAGCGGGAAGACACTATATCTCAAGAGGGTCAATCCTTCAGGTGTCCAATGATCAGCAAGTGGAAAGAGGGGATATTCTTTCTGCGCCTGAGGTGATAGAACAGACGGTTATCGCAGAGTGGGATCCATACTCAGAACCGATCATTGCGGAGCAGAAAGGGACATTGAAATTTGAAGATATCATTCCTGGTATTACGGTAATCGAGCAGTTCGATGAAGTGACAGGTGAGTCAAGACTGGAGCTTAACGAGTATATCCCGACTGCTTATAAACCAGCGATTATACTTGCGACAGAGTCAGGAGAGATCATCCGTTATCAGCTTGATCCAAAGACAAGTCTCTTTGTGAAGGACGGCGCGGAGGTGAGTACGGCCGATATCCTGGCAAAAAAACCGAAAGCTGCGATCAAATCAAGCGATATTACCGGGGGTCTTCCGAGAGTATCTGAGCTCTTCGAGGCGAGACGTCCGAAAGATATCGCTTTGATTGCACAGATTGACGGTGTCGTCAGCTTCGGTAAACCGCTGCGTGGCAAACAAAGGCTGATTATTGCAGGGGATGGAGATCAGATCACTGAGCAGTTTGTCGATAAGAACAAGGCAGTGCTGGTGCACGCGGGAGACTATGTACACGCGGGTGAAAAACTCACTGACGGTACGACCTCAAGCCATGATATCCTTGCGGCAATGGGTGAGAAGGCCCTCTATGACTATATCGTCTCTGAGGTACAGATGGTTTACCGTCGTCAAGGGGTTAACATCTCTGATAAACACATTGAGATCGTTGTCTCTCAGATGATGCGTCAGGTGAAGGTGATTGACAGCGGTGACAGCAAATTCATTGCCGGAGATATTGTTTCCAGACGTAAGTTCAAAGAAGAGAATGAAAGCGTACTGAAACTTGGCGGTGAACCGGCAATCGCGGAACCGATGCTTGTAGGTATCACCCGTTCAGCTGTCGGAGCAGACTCGATCATCTCGGCAGCGTCGTTCCAGGATACAACAAAAGTACTGACATCGGCATCTATCGCAGGTACGGTTGATTCTCTGGAAGATCTCAAAGAGAACGTTGTTATCGGTCGTCTGATCCCTGTAGGTACGGGGATGATCAACCTGAACAAAGTCTCATTCTCTGCTTCAGAAGAGTAACACTCTGAGGAAGAACCACGAAAGTGCTTCTTCCTCTTTCCTTTGCATTACAGAGTGTAAAAACATCTATAAAAAAATCTTAAGATAGTTTCAGTATAATATGCCTCCATTTTTCCGGGCTTTATCTATTTAGAGCATTGCGTGCATTATGATATGATTATCCCAGGATGATTATTAATGGGAGACATTTTAGAGTTTAGAGCAAAGCTCAAAAAACTTCGTGAACACTGGGTTTGCTTCAGTAGCTAGCTGCTTTTACATTAAATTCGAGTACTTAAATATAAGTATTGTTATTTGGTGTAATAGCCAATGATTCAATTCAAAATAACACAGAAAGGATTACGATTGCCTACAATTAACCAATTGATTCGTAAAGAGCGTAAAAAAGTGATTAAAAAATCAAAATCACCGGCGCTTGTAAACTGTCCTCAAAGAAGAGGTGTTTGTACAAGAGTATACACAACTACTCCAAAGAAACCAAACTCAGCACTTAGAAAAGTTGCTAAAGTAAGATTGACAAGCGGATTCGAAGTCATCGCTTATATCGGTGGTGAAGGTCACAACCTTCAAGAGCACTCTATCGTACTTGTACGTGGTGGTAGGGTAAAAGACTTACCGGGTGTTAAGTATCACATTGTACGTGGTGCATTGGATGCTTCAGGTGTTGCAAACAGAACGGTTGCAAGATCTAAGTACGGTGCTAAGAGACCTAAAAAATAATTTTAGGATAAAAACTTAAAAGAGGTTAGCCTGCTATCAGGCTTATGCAGGTGTTGTCAGTGAACCTTCGTGGACAAGACTTGAGTAAATCAACAATTTAAGATTGAAGAGGTAAAAAATGAGAAGAAGAAAAGCTCCCGTAAGACCGGTACTTCCGGATCCAGTATACGGTTCAAAAGTTTTAACAAAATTCATCAATGCGATTATGCTTGATGGTAAAAAAAGTACAGCGCAAAAAGTAGTCTATTCTGCGTTAGAAAGAATTGAATCAAAAACAGGTGAAAAAGGTATCGATATCTTTAACCAGGCAATGGACAATGTGAGACCATTGATGGAAGTAAAGAGCAGAAGAGTAGGTGGTGCTACCTACCAGGTACCTATGGAAGTAAGACCTGTAAGACAGCAGTCATTGGGGATCAGATGGATCGTTGATGCAGCAAGAAAAAGAAATGAAAGAACTATGATGGAGCGCCTTAGCAATGAGCTTATGGATGCTGCAACTGAAAAAGGTTCTGCTTTCAAGAAGAGAGAAGATACATATAAGATGGCAGAGGCTAACAAAGCATTTGCTCACTACAGATGGTAAGGAAATAGATTATGGCAAGATCGCATAAACTTGAAGACGTAAGAAACATCGGTATTGCTGCACACATCGATGCAGGTAAGACAACAACGACAGAAAGAATCCTTTTCTATACAGGTGTTGAGCATAAGATCGGTGAGGTTCATGATGGTGCTGCTACTATGGACTGGATGGAGCAAGAGCAAGAAAGAGGTATTACGATCACTTCTGCTGCGACGACTTGTACATGGGATGGTAAACAGATCAATATCATAGACACTCCGGGTCACGTTGACTTCACGATCGAAGTTGAGCGTTCTATGAGAGTACTTGACGGTGCTGTATCTGTATTCTGTGCGGTCGGTGGGGTTCAGCCTCAGTCTGAAACTGTATGGAGACAAAGAAACAAATACGGTGTACCCTCTATCGTCTATGTAAACAAAATGGACAGAACAGGTGCAGACTTCTACGAAGTTGAAAGACAGATCAGCGATAGACTGAAAGGTAACCCTGTTCCTCTTCAAATCCCAATCGGTGCAGAAGATACATTTGAAGGTGTCGTCGATCTTGTAAAAATGAAAGAGATCGTATGGGATGCTGATGCTGCGATGGGCTCAGCATACCATGAGAATGATATCCGTCCTGAACTTCAGGAAAAAGCTGAAGAGTATCGTGAAAAAATGATCGAAGCTATCTCCGGTGTTGAGGGTAACGATGAACTTATGGAGAAATTCCTTGAGGGTGAAGCGTTAACAAACGAAGAGATTATGGCTGGAATCAAAAAAGCGACAATCGGTATGGAAATCGTACCAATGGTTTGCGGTACTTCATTTAAAAACAAAGGGATACAGACACTTCTTGATGCCGTTGTTGCATACCTTCCGGCTCCGACAGAAGTTGCTGATATCCGTGGTACAATGATGGATGATGAGAGCAAAGAAGTGGTAGTTGAGTCTAGCGATAATGGACCATTTGCTGCGCTCGCATTCAAGATCATGACTGACCCGTTTGTAGGTCAATTGACATTTATCCGTGTCTACAGAGGTGTACTCGAATCAGGTTCATACGCGCTTAACTCTACAAAGAACAAAAAAGAGCGTATCGGCCGTATCATGAAGATGCACGCGATCAAACGTGAAGAGGTGAAAGAGATCTACGCAGGTGAGATCGGTGCGGTTGTAGGTCTTAAAGACACAACAACAGGTGATACACTCTGTTCAGACAAAGACAAAGTGGTTCTTGAAAGAATGGAATTCCCTGAACCGGTTATCTCTGTTGCGGTTGAGCCTAAGACAAAAGCTGACCAGGAAAAAATGGGTATTGCACTGGGTAAACTTGCTGCAGAGGATCCATCATTCAGAGTTTCTACAGACGAAGAGTCCGGTCAGACGATTATCTCCGGTATGGGTGAACTACACCTTGAGATCATTGTTGACCGTATGAAAAGAGAGTTTAAGGTAGAAGCAGAAGTTGGTGCGCCACAGGTTGCTTACCGTGAAACGATCAGAAAATCTGTTGAAAAAGAGTACAAGTACGCAAAACAATCCGGTGGTCGCGGACAGTTCGGTCACGTATACCTCAGAATCGAGCCGCAGGAGCCAGGTGCCGGTTATCTGTTTGTTGATGAGATCAAAGGTGGGGTTATCCCTAAAGAGTTCATCGGGCCTGTTGACAAAGGTATCCAGGAAGCACTGGGTAGAGGTATCCAGGCGGGTTATCCTGTAGAAGATGTCAAAGTAACACTTTACGATGGATCTTACCACGATGTTGACTCCTCTGAGATGGCGTTTAAACTTGCAGGTTCTATGGGATTCAGAGAGGGTGCTAAAATGGCTAACCCTGTTATCCTTGAGCCATTGATGAAAGTTGAAGTTGAAGTTCCTGAAGAGTACATGGGTGACGTGATCGGTGACGTGTCAAAAAGACGTGGTCAGGTCAACGGTATGGATGACAGAGCAGGTAACAAAATCGTAAACGCGTTTGTGCCGCTATCAGAGATGTTCGGTTATTCAACTGACCTTAGATCTATGACTCAGGGTCGTGCGACATACTCTATGGAATTCGATCACTATGAAGAAGTTCCTACGAACGTTGCAAAAGAGATCATCGAAAAGCGTAACGGCTAATTTATCGCAGTATTTCACTGTTTTTTCGGCCAAACGGAACTTGTTCCGTTTGGCCTCTTCCTTTAATGTAAGTTCTCACGCTATACAATCATCATTTAAACAAATCTATACTGCAAATTAATTCTGAAACCACATAGATTTATTATTTAGGATCAGCCATATGAAATTCATTATCGACCTTATCGAAGATATCAGGACAGAGATAGGCAATGCGCCCGGTTTTACCGTTCACGCTATGTTGCTTAAAGAAGATGCCAATGATCCAGAGAAGCTGATCTATGGCGGTGAAGCAGGCATTCATAGTTTTTCATTGGATGAATCTGGCAGAAAACTGATGATGAAGATCGATGGTTCATCTGACAGCTTAACGATCGGAGAGCTGATCAAACATATTCTGATCTATGATATGGATAAGATGATGTATGAAGTAAGAGTGTGTGTAAACTATCAGTATAGTGATATTGAAGTGATAGGGTTTGGAAAGTCTATCGAAGAGAAGAAATATTTCTTTTTTATCAAGCTTTGAGTCTTGATCGCATAAACACTATTATAAATATATTTTAAAATTTTTAAAATTAATTTATATTATACAATATCATGTAAAACTAGATACAATATTAAGAGTGCAATGGAACCGGAGGAAGGAAATATGCTTACACTTCTCAGTCATTATAGAGAAACGATCATCCGATATATGTTCCTTCTTTTTGTCATTCACAGTTTCTCTACATCTGTTGCTGCTATGGAGGGTATGATCCTGGATGCATCGACAGATCGGCCGATCGCGTCAGCGATAGTAACAGCCAATGGCAAAGCGTACCACACAGATATAAAAGGCCGTTATCAGATCCCCCATACCGATATGATCGGCGTTCGTGCAGTAGGCTATGAACGTATCTTTACGCACTTTAAGCGCAAAATCTATCTAAAGAAGTTTCATCCCAAGGCACTCTATCTATCAAGTTACGGGGCAGCCAATAAAAAGATCATGGGCAATGCCAAGCAACTTATCCGTACCACGCAGATCAATGCCTTGGTGATCGACGTGAAAACAGATAGGGGAGAGATAGCATTTGACTCCTCCAGCACAGCTGCTAAAGATATCGGAGCACAAAAAAGGATATTTTTCCCGCATCTAAAAGATTTGATCGCTGAATTGAAACAGGAGGGTATCTATACCATTGCGCGTATTGTATGTTTCAAAGACACACCTTTTGTCAGGGCCTTCCCCCAATCGGGTGCAAAGTATCCCAATGGTACACTCTATAGAGACAGGGAAGGATCCTATTGGATCGATCCCTCGCATAAAAAAGCATGGGAATATCTTTTGACGATCGCAGAGGAGAGCGCAAAAGCGGGTTTTGACGAGATACAGTTTGATTATGTGCGTTTCCCGGATAAGAGAGGGTTGAGCTTCTCTGTGAAAAACAGTCAGTCGGAACGTGTGCGTGCCATAACGGAATTTTTGGAATATGCAAGACTGCGTTTGACCCCCTACAATGTCTTTACCGCTGCGGATATCTTTGGATATGTCTGTTGGAATGATGCCGATCTCGGAATAGGACAGAGAGTAGATGCGATGGCTCCTTATGTGGATTATATTTCACCGATGCTCTATCCCAGCAGCTTCCAGGCAGGAATACCGGGCTATAAGAATCCAGTTGCAGCCAATTATCAGATCGTGAAACATTCACTGGATAAGGCATTGAAGAAGTCAGGCGGTACTCCTCTTGGTTTCCGCCCCTGGCTGCAGGCATTTAGGGATTATGCCTTTGACAGACGCAATTACGGTAAAAAAGAGATCAGCGAGCAGATACGTGCAAGTGAAGATTTTGGGAGCAGCGGATGGATGTTATGGAACGCAAGAAATATATATTCGACAGATGGTGTTGTAGAATGAACTCATTGGTCAGGGGCATTGCGGGAAAGACCATACAATGCTCATACTATCTATTTGTCATTTTTTTCTCTTTGTATCATAGCTCTTTTGCTCAATCAAATGATGCATTCACGCAGATTCCAGTTGTATGCTATCATCGGTTCGCAACACAGATCAATGATGGGATGACGGTTAAAACTGAGGATTTTGCAAAACAGCTTGCCTGGCTGAAGGAAAATGGGTATACGGTGATTTCGCTTGATACCGCTGTTGGGTATCTCAAAGGTGAGAAGGTAAAAATCCCGGATAAACCTGTCGTCATTACGGTGGATGACGGGCATAGAAGTGTCTACACCGAGATGCTGCCGCTTGTCAAATACTATAAGGTACCGGTAACTCTTTTTATCTACCCCAGCGCAATTTCCAATGCAAGCTATGCACTCACATGGGAACAGCTGCATGAGCTAGAGGAGACAGGCTGGTTTCAGGTAGAATCTCACACCTATTGGCATCCGAATTTTAAAAAAGAGAAGAAAAAACTTTCTCCTGCAAAGTATGATCAATTTGTAACGATGCAGTTGGGTAAATCCAAACGGATACTGGAAGAGAAAACGGGCCATGAAGTCAAGTATCTGGCATGGGCATTCGGCATCTATGATGAGATGCTCCAAGGCAAGGCAAAAGAAGCAGGATATGAGGCAGCTTTCACAATAGAACGCAGACATGCGAAGAGAGGGCAACCGATGATGGCACTGCCGCGTTATATGATTTTACATCCTGCAACCCCGGATATATTGAAACGTATTTTAAAATAGGATGATTTCCGTTTAGCAAATTCTTCTCAGGGGAAAGAGACAATGACTCTTTCTCTCCTCTTTTTTCTTATCCGGAAAACGCATCTTGAGATCCTTGCGGGCTATCCTGCCAATCCTATGAATGCTTTCTGTCACAGGTTAGAGGTATAATGATTCCTTCCCGAACTCTTTGGCCAGCAGTGCATAGAAGAGTGCTCGGTATTTATGTCTGTTTGAGCTGCCCATTGCTTCACAGACCTTTTGAATTGCATGATCCATTGTGGTCTCGTCTTCCAGGCCGAGTTTTTTTTGCAAAAAATTCTGTTTGATCGTCTCAAGCTCGGATTGGTCGGAACAGGATACTGTTTCTGTGTCCTGATTATAGATTGAGGGCACAAGTGATTCCGTAGCCTTTGCAATCAACCGATCATCAATATCCAGTCCAAGTTTTTTGGCCTCTTGGGAATAGTGCAGTATTTTTTCTTCTAACTTACTCATCTTCGCTCCTTTTGTATGAGATAGTGTAAAATAAAGTTCGCAATTTTCAGATATGCTAATCTTTTCAATTGAATAATTGGAGATAAGAATGAAAATTGATGAACGAGAGTTATTTAAAAGAGTCATGACAGACTTTATATTGGAA
>JAQVHV010000036.1:3053-18967 GCA_028696055.1 Sulfurovum sp. | reverse complement strand
GTTTGTACCTGGTACAGTACCTGATTTTTCAGCTACCTCTACTGTCGAGAAAGTTCCAAAACCAACAAGAGAAACGCTATCTTTTTTTACCAGTGCTTCTGTCACAGAATCAATAAACGCTTTTACTGCTCTCTCTGCTGCTGCTTTACTTTCAAACTCACCGTTTTTCTGCACCAACTCTACAAATTCAGCTTTTGTCATACTTCTTCCTTTATTTTAAGATATCAATCATTATATCACATTTTATTCTTAAAAATTGCTAAATAAATGCCAATTATGCCCTAAATTTGGGAGTTTCCGAGCTTTTTAGACGATTTCATCCCCGCAGGAAAGCCATGGTTGATTAAAAATAATAAAAATTTAATTAATATCAATAGTTAAAATTTACTTATATAGGTGCAGTTT
Organism: Sulfurovum sp.; assembly: GCA_028696055.1. Taxonomy (GTDB): domain Bacteria; phylum Campylobacterota; class Campylobacteria; order Campylobacterales; family Sulfurovaceae; genus Sulfurovum. Next base: position 18,562 of record JAQVHV010000036.1, on the reverse strand, counting down.
CATTGATTTGAAGGCCAACTGATCTGCAATAATCTAAATACACTGCCAATGCTTGTATTCCTCCGGAGATTCTTTCTCTTCCAACGAATTCAAGAATGACATCTGAAACATTGATCTATTGTTAAAAAATTTGGTTTTTGGAGTTTTTATAATGAAGTATTGTATGGTGCGATCGGAGGGATTTGAACCCTCACACCACGAAGGCACTACCCCCTCAAGATAGCGTGTCTACCGTTCCACCACGATCGCGTGTGTTTGTGTGGACGGGATTATACCCGCCCAAAACTTAAAGCTTGCTTAAAATTCCTATTATAGGAATGGGTTAGCGTAAAGAGCGATAAGTGCAATAACAAGTGTATAGATAACTTGTGCTTCGATCATCGCAAGTGCAATGAACATTGTAGTCATCAGTTTACCACCAAGACCTGGGTTTCTAGCTGTACCAGCGATAGTTGCAGCAGCAGTGTGACCCATACCGATAGCACCACCAAGAGCAGCAAGACCAAGACCAACACCAGCAGCGATTACTGAGTAAGCTTGGATCATAGATTCACCTTCACCTGCGAATGCAGCTGCACCAAGTGCCATGAAAAGTACAAAAATCTTTTTCATTATAGTTCCTTCAAAATTTGGTTGATTTTAAGTCTCTACGACTGTCCTCCAAAGTCCGTTCGGCTAGCGTAAACAGCATCTCTACTGCCAACAGTCACATAAATGCATACTGTTTCCCTACTTGACACTTCGTAATAACGGCGTAATTGTATCCAAAAGTAGATTATATTATGCTTCACTATTCCAGGTATTCCGGCGTAGCCAACTCTACCTTTTTGCCTTTTTGCTCCAGTACTACCACTTCGATCTCATCACCCTCATTGTATCGCTCTGCCAGGTTGTCTACACGTCCTTTAGCCACTTTGGAGATGTGCAGCAGTGCGTCAAAACCGTCAGGCATCTCAATAAACATACCGAAATCTACGATCTTTTTTATCTTCCCTGTGTACTGTTTGTTGATTTCGTACTGCATCTGTTTAGCTACCGGCTTTGATGCGATCAATTCAATGTGTTCTTTCGCTGCAGCGACCTTCGTGTCATCTTCGCCGCTGAGCTTCACCCCTCCGGCCTCTCTGTCAAGATCAATACTTACATCGAACTTCTCAATAATCTCACGAATCGTTGCTCCTGCTCTACCGATGATATCAACGATACGGCTCGGATCTATCGTAAAGTGTTCCACTGTCGGCAGTGCCTCACTCGGCTTCATCGCCTTGTCTGCTTTCTCCATGATCTCCAGTATATGCAAACGCGCTTTTTTTGCCTGGTCCAGCGCATCTTTCAGTATATGGAGCTCCAAACCTCCCAGTTTGATATCCATCTGCATCGCAGTGATCCCGTCGCATGTTCCCGTGATCTTGAAGTCCATATCACCGTCATGATCTTCAAGCCCCATAATATCGGTCAGTACGGCGTATTTATCCTCTCCGGTGACCAGCCCCATAGCTACCCCTGCAACCAGCTTCTGTGTCTCTATTCCCGCTGCTCGGAGTGCCAACGCTCCGCCGCAGACTGTCGCCATCGAAGAGGAGCCGTTGCTCTCCAGTATCTCGGAAACGATTCTCACTGTACCGTCTCTACGAATATCTATCGTAGGCTCAAGTGCACGCTTTGCAAGATTGCCGTGCCCGAGTTCACGTCTTCCCGGTGCGGATGCAGGTTTCGCTTCGCCTACCGAGTAGCCTGGGAAGTTGTAATGGACCATAAAGTGTTCTGAAAGCGTGTTTTTCTCCGTGATGAGCTCATACATCTGTGCATCTTTGTCTGTGCCGAGGGTTACAGTCACCAATGCCTGCGTCTGCCCTCTTGTAAAGAGACATGAACCATGGACGGAAGGAAGGATATTGGTCTCGATCTCAATAGGGCGTACCTCATCAAGTGCCCTGCCGTCAGCTCTGATGCCTTGATCCAGGATCAATCCTCTTACAATCGTTCTCTTGTAGGCTTCAAGAACATTGCCTACCAGATCTTTCTCCAGCGTTATACCTTCGGCAGCTTTGGCTTCCATGATGGAGGCGCGCACTTTTTTGAGCGCGGTACTTCTCTCGCTCTTTGCCATAGACTGCACAGCCTCTTCAACAGCCACTTTGTAGTTTGCTTCGATATAGTCATAGAGTTCGCTGTCAACCTTTTCATCAAAAAGCTCCAGTACCATTGGCTCTCTGGACATCGGGGCAAACTCTTTTGCATAGGAATCTGTGGCTTTCGAGATGGCTTTTTGCGCCATATCGATCGCTTCAAGCAGTGCATCTTCATCCAGCTCATTACACTCATGATGTTCAAGTATCAGCGGGACTTCTGCCATTGTAGGGGCAACCACATCATCGATGATCTCCTGGGCCATCGTGCGCATCTCTATCATCAGTACATCTCTGTCTGAACCGACAACAAAGAGATCCAATGTGCTCCCAGCCTGTTGTGTCAGCGTCGGGTTGAGGACGATCTCTCCGTCTATCTTGGCCAAACGCACCGCTGCGACTGCCTGTGAGATCGGTGTATCGGAAACAAAAAGTGCTGCGGATGCGGCATGAAGCGCCGCAACCTGCATATCCACATCGCTGTCACTGCTCAATACCGTCACGCTGATCACTACCGGATAACGAAACCCTTTTGGAAAAAGCGGACGGAGGGACCGGTCAATAATACGTGAAGTAAGCGTCTCAAAATCTCCCGGCTTCGTTTCTCTTTTGATAAAACCGCCCGGTATCTTTGCGGCTGCATAGCTCTTTTCGATATATTGTACCGTCATAGGGAGGAAGTCCTCTTCTACCGGTTTTTCGTCGATAGCAACAGTTGCGAGGAGGACAGCCTTCCCCTGTCTATAAAGCACTGCACCTGAAGCCTGCTTCGCTACTTTGTTAAATTCATATGTTTCTTCTATATTGTTGATATTGAGCTTTAGCACTGTTGCATCCATTAATTATTTTCCTTTATTCTCATCTGGTTGGATTTTCTTTTTTTCTCTTGACGTTCTACCATCCATGCAATCTCTTCAAAAGTCAGTTTTTCAAAGTTCTGAAAATAGTATTCTATCGAAATATAGTCTTGAATCTTATGAGGACAGAAGACTCCGTCACAGACTGCTATCAAATTTTTATAAACCGACTGATCCAGAATGGGTGTGGCAATATAGATATTTTTTGCCTCTCTGGCTATCGCCGACTTGAGTGCCACCATCATCGTAAGGCCCGTTTCGATACACTCATCCACCAAGACAACATATTTCCCCTTTAAAGAGATCAGGTCCTTCCCTTTTCTATATTTATAGACATAGGAGAGCACCTCTTCCTCATAGATACGGTTTGCTGCCGCATAGACAAAATCCACCGAGATCTCAAACGCATCGATAAGGGCCCGGTGCATCACCACCTCTTCCGTCTCCGAGATCATGGCGATCGACAACTCGGGATTATTGGGTGCTTTGATCGCTTCTGTGAGCAGGATATCCATCTGGGCATCCAGTGCAGTCGCAATCCTGTCTGCAAAGTAGACTCCCCCTTCGCTGACACCTATGACTACCGTTTCACTTGGAGGCAACAGCTCTCTGGGCAGGGTATCTATCAATTGTTCTGCTGCAGTCTGTCGATCCCTAAAATAACAACAATTAAGGTTTAAATCGTTGGACATAATCTACTCCCGGAAACTGTTTTTTAATCTCATTGTCATCAAAAGTATAACGAAAATCCTCTATATACTGCATCAACAGCTTATAGGATTGGTTGATCTGCTCCATTTTCGATGCCTCTCCCCCTTTGTCCGGATGGTGTTTCTGCGCAAGAAAACGATACTGTCTTTTGATATCCGCCTTGGTGATCATCTTGGGCAATTCCAGGACTTCCAAAGCGGTCTCTATCTCTTCAATGGGGTTTAACATCTCATTAGTTCCTTGTCCCTATAGTGGCAAACGGGTTAAAATTAAACTGTACATATACACTGGTCTCCAACCTTGAGCCACTAGGCAGAGGTCTGATATCCTGCACCAGGCCAAGATCCATGGACCAGCAGTCAACTGCATAGCTGCCTCCTATACTCCATTGATTGTCCGAACTCTCATCCAGGTTATAGTTCAGTGAACCCCTGACCTTGATACGTGGATTCATCTGGTAGTGAAAGTTGAAGTTAATATCATTGGATGGGATAAAAGTAGTTTTGTCATCTGGCAGGAGTTCTTTATAGGTATGGCCCAACGTAAACCCATATGCTTTTTCGAGCAGCGATATTCGGACAAGGGACTCCCGTACCCTGTCAAATTCATGTGAATAGATGATATCGTTATAGAGCTGCCAGTGGCTCCAGCGGTATTGCATCTCATTGCTTATGTCTCCCAATGTATAGGGGCGATCGAGATAAAAGTACTGAGAAAGACGCTGGAAAAACTTTAACTGCATTGTTTCGTCATAAAAATATTGGCCAAGTGTCAACATATACTGCTCTTCTGGCAAACCTACAGCAAATAAGGCTTTTTGCTCTTGATCCAGCATCGCAAAAACCACAGGAGACTGCTGTTGATTTCCCGGTTTGATATATGCTAAAGCCGGCTGAAGCACATGTGTAAAACCATCATATCGTTTTGTCAGATCTGTAAAGAGTTTTGCTTTATGGATATTGCTATAATATTCAAACTGATTTACATTGGAGTCACTGTTCTCAAAAAAGAACTTGCTATAGTAAATCTCTTCACCCAATGCAAAACTCAGATAATCATCAAAAAAAGAGACCGTATAATCGAGTGGGATCTTTGCTTCGGCCTGCTTTAGTCTCACCCCTTTTTCTCTGTAAAAATTATTCAGGTGCATATCGACGCTATACGTGAGATTATTCCAGATAAAGTGATCCAGATACTTATGGAGCTGCACCGATGGAAGTACCTGTAGGGTATCATCATTCTCTTTTTGCCGCGTATCGATAAAATATTTTGCATTGACTCCGGTATAGAACTCCTCACCCGATACAAAATAGTTCAACCTGGACTCTTGCAGCGGGTTACGTCCGAAACTGCTCAGTCTGCTTTTCTGAAGATTGACATAATCAATATCGTTCAATAATATCGCATTGATATAGAGGCCATCATCCAACCCTTCCAACATATCTTGAGAGAAGAACTTCGAAGCATCGTAGTAAAACTCAAAACCATAGTGTTCTCTATCGTCATTTTGTTCTCTCTCCTGATACGCTATACTATCCAGGAAATATCCTGTCCGTATCATTCCCGAAGAGTAGGGAGAATCAACAAAACGAAAGGTAGTATATATCCCCCTGCTTCTCTCTGTTCTCACCTGCGGATTAAACTCCATATCCATACTCGGAGAGATATTCCAGAAAATAGGCTGTTCATAAATGAATCCCTCCTCCTGTGTATATCCAAAGAGCGGGAAGAGGAGTCCGGAACTTCGCTTTTTGTCCGTATTGAAGGAGAGGTAGGGGGTATAGAGTATCGGCGTATCCCAGAAATAGATTTTGGCATCGTAGAGTTTCATCTCTTTAGTCACACTGTCATAAATAGAACGTCCAAAAGCTATTTTCCATAAGGGATCATTGATATCGCAGCTGGAGATGATGCTGCTTCCAAGGGTGTAATTCCCCTCTTTTTTTTTGGCATTATCCGACATGAGCCACACATCATTCTTACTCGTCAAGAAAAGCTCATCAAAGACCACTTCGTTGTTTTGTGTATTGATCTCTATATGCCTGCTTTTCTGTTTGTTGCCCTCATGTTCGATCATCTCGATATTGCCGTCAACCGTCAGAAGATTGCTCTCTCTGTCATAGGTGGCCCGGTCTGCCTTGATCACAGAGTCTTTGAAATAGACCAGCACACCGCCTGTGGCATTTACAGTGGTTTGGGTACTTTCCATCTCTTTGGCCAGTACCTCGATCTTCTGTGACGCCTGGTCGGCATAAAGGATCCCTCCTCCCAGCCATCCGAGCAGAAGAAACCACTGTAAATATTTACGCATCAACGACTACGCAGTTTGAGAATTTGTCATGAAAAGTCTGTCTTAGCGGGACAAAAAATGCCATCAGAAATCCAAGGTAGAAAAAGAGCTCACTGGGGATACGCAAAAGTGCCCGGTAGAACGCCGTCATCAATGAAGGTTTTTCATGATATTCCAGGGATACAACCCTGATCTTCATGATATACTTCCCAAGAGTCATACCGTTTTGCCAGACAAGTACCGTATGATAGAGTACCTTGAGCGACAAAAGCCACAGTATATTGGCGGAGACGAACTGGTTCATGGCTTCCAGAAGGTATTGCGATTGGGATTGCTGATCTGCAGGTATCATTTGCATGAATCCTACGATCTGATCATAAAAAATGACCATAAAAAAGAGAGAAACAATAATATCATCGATCACAAATGAGACGACTCTCTTTTGTGGTGCAGCAATCATCAGAGAGTTTTGCCCATCCATCGTCTCTCCTAAAGTGCCTGATATGCGATATCAGTACGGCACTGCTTGCCTGCAAAGTGTACCTGTCCCACAAGCATGTAGGCTCTCTGCTGTGCTTCCTTGATACTATCCCCGATACCGACACATACGAGTACCCTTCCGCCTGTAGCATAGAGTTTCCCGTCTTCGCCGCGGCTCACACCCGCAAAGGAGATATGGGCATTCTCACTGATCTCCTCATGATAGATATCATCGATAATGATCTCCGCAGGTTCTGAACTCTTGTAGGGATAATCCTTGCTTGCCATGACCACACCAACGGCATATTTGTCATGAAATTCGATCTTCGCATTCGCCAGGTCACCTATGGCAGCCTTGTAGAAGAGCTCGCTTGCAGGGGATTTCAGCAACGGCATCAACTCCTCACACTCCGGATCACCGAATCGCACATTGTACTCCAGGATGATCGGATCGCCATTGACTACCATCACACCGATAAAGAGCACGCCCGTAAACGGCATCCCTTCTTCCTGCATCCCCTTTAGGGTCGGTTTGATCACACGCTCGTCAAGCTTTGCATAGATCTCATCGTTGACAAGCGGTGTAGGGGCATAGGCTCCCATGCCGCCAGTATTCGGCCCTTCGTCATTGTTGAGCAGTCGCTTATGATCCTGCGCAGCCGGAAGCACGACATAATCCTTCCCGTCGCAGATGGCAAAGACCGAAAGCTCGTATCCGTCAAGGAACTCTTCAACGACGATCGATGTTCCCGCCTCGCCAAAGGAGTTTCCGCTGAGCATCTCGCCCGCCGCCTTCTTGGCTTCATCATGATTCTGGGCGATGATCACCCCTTTGCCGCCGCAAAGCCCGTCCGCTTTCACTACGATAGGAGCCTTCATCGTATTGATAAAGTCATAGGCTTCCTGAAGCGAACTGGTCTCGATATATTTTGCTGTCGGAACACCATGTCGGGCCAGGAAGTTCTTCATAAAGATCTTTGAACCCTCCAGCTGTGCCGCCTTTGCAGTAGGACCGAAAATGGTAAGGTTGCGCGCCTTGAATAGATCGACGATCCCCTCTACCAGCGGCGCTTCAGGCCCGACGATCGTAAGAGCGACTCCATGTTCCTCTACAAAGTCCGCCAGTGCATTGAAATCACTGATCTCAAGGTTCTCTCCCAGTGCATCGGTTGCGCCGTTACCCGGTGCAAAGTAGATCTTTTCTACATTCTGATCTTTACTCAATGCCAGACCGATCGAGTACTCTCTGCCGCCGCTTCCTATGATCAATACGTCCATATCTTCTCCAAAAATTAAAAGGTAAAAATTAAAAGGTAAAAATTATGGTCAAGTTGAGTGGGTTTTAATTTTTAATTTTTAATTTTTAATTTCATTGACAATGGCCATTGCAAATGAAAGCCCCGGATGGCCGTTCTGTGTGAGTCGGCCCTAAAAAGCCAACGGTGCAGGAGAGAGCAGCTCTTCAGGAGGCAATTTCTCGCAGGCCTAAACCATACTCAGACGAAAATACCTGCACACCAAACTGCTACATGTCCCACTAAGATTTAATGTTGGACCCCATATACAGTGGTCGAACCATCTAGGTTATAATAATTATAGCGCATTTAGAGTAAAAAGCTACTTTTGCCGCTACGCGATAGGCTCTTCCTGCAAACTCTTTGCTTTTTCAATACACGATTTTATCAGTGCTTTTTCGGCGACGACATAGTCCATACCGCGCTTCAAAGATCCCTTTGTCGCATCACCGATCAGTACAGCTGTATAACTCTCATCCCACTCAAAATTTTTGAAAAAGCATTCCATTGTTGAGGGGGAGGTAAAGATGATGATCGCACCCTTGGAGGGGGCTTTCTCTTGGGGATAAGTGATACAGGAGGTTTCATAGATCACCTGTTCCTGTACCACGACCCCCGCATTTTCCAAATACCCCTTTGTATCAAATGAAACCTGTTGAGGGCGCAGATAGAGAAGTCTTCTCTCCTTGAAATATCTCACAATATCCCGGCTGAGAGTTTTGCCATAAAAAGAAGAAGGGTGGTAGATCACCTTGCCTCCAAGGGCCTCGATCTGCTTTTTGGTTGCAGGGCCTACGGCAACGGTAGGGTACTTTTTCCAGTTTGGGTCGATCTCTTCAGCGCTTTTTACTGCCTGTTTTGAGGTAAACATCAATGTATCGCACCCCTCAAAGTCAAGTCTCTCCGAGACGATGGAAAACGAGATCATCGGCAGTGAGATCGTCCCCTCTGCCGGTGAAGGAGAGAGCAGATAGATATCTCGTTTTTTCATTCTAATGCTTACCTCCTGCAGAAATCGTCTCCGCCAATGGCGTGCCGTTCAGTATCGCATCATTGACCGCTTCGTCATCATAGGGATCGAAATGCGGGGTGATGATCCACCGTTTTTTCCTATCAAGCGCCATCATCTTCTCTTCCACCTCATCAGCAATACGGTGTGCTTCAAGCAGAAGCATATTGGGGCGAAGCACCATATGAAACTCTACAAAATTTGTCGTACCGTCGCTTCTTGTGCGCAGCCAGTGGTAGCTGGTGATCTTCGGGTGCTTTGAGAGGATCTCGCCGATGGAAGCGACGATCTTCCCGTCCAGAGCTTTGTCCAGCAGTATCTCTACCCCCTCTACGATGATCGCATAGGCGGAGTAGATGATATAAAGCCCTATTGCCAAACCGATGAGCGCATCAATCTCGTGATATCCGCTGATCCATACAAGACCCAGCGCCATCAGTACCGCCCCGTTTGACCAGAGATCTGTCTGATAATGCAAAGCATCCGCTTTGATCACCAGGCTGTTTGTCTCCTTGGCGACTTTGAGCAGGTACTTCACAAGCCCATAGGTGATCACGATGGAAAGCAGCATCGCAACAAATGAAGGTGCAAGCAGTGTTGTCTCTCCGCCTTTTGTCAGCTTCATCACCGCTTCATAGATAATATAGATGCCCGATATGGTGATCACCGTACCCTCGATCACCGCTGCGATCGCCTGCACTTTTCCTTTGCCGTAGTGATACTCCTCATCCGGGTTCTCTTCGGATTTTTTAATCGCAAAGAAATTCAAAACAGAGACCAGCATATCAAGCAGGGAATCTATCGCAGAGGCAAGTACAGCAACCGAACCGCTGGCAACACCTATCAATAATTTGATGATAAGCAAAAGCATCGCTACCGAAGTTGAGACAACCGTTGCTTTTTTTTGGGATGACATACGCATCTTACCCTCCTTCTCTTTTTGCTGGAATCACGCTACCGTTTCTTTTTGCCTCTCTGCTTTTGCACCGTTAAGTAGAGCAAAATACACTGCCGCCATTCTAGCATATCCGAGATATAAGTCAGGTATATAGATCTGCCTTAAAGATGCTATACCTGCCAATCAATCTCAGTAATATCGTGTAATTTAAGGTAGCTGTTAGCCTGAGAAAAAGGCCTGCTGCCAAAAAACCCACGGTAAGCAGAAAGCGGAGAGGGGTGTGGCGTTTTGATCACCAAATGCCTACTGGTATCAATAGCAGCTCCTTTTTTCTGTGCATAGTTTCCCCACAGGATAAAGACCACATTTTCACGATGTACATTGATCACATCAACCACCTTCTGAGTAAATCTCTCCCACCCTTTCCCCTGATGGGCATTGGATTTTCCCGTCTCTACCGTCAGCACCGCATTGAGAAGCAGGACTCCCTGTTGTGCCCACGGCTGAAGATAGCCTGTATGTGAATTGTCAATACCCAGGTCCTCATAGAGTTCCCGGTTGATATTCTGCAGTGATTTCGGCAATGGCTTTACCTCCGGCATCACCGAAAAGGCAAGCCCGTGCGCGTGCCCCGGGGTCGGATAGGGGTCCTGCCCCAGGATGACCACCTTTACCTGCTCAAGCGGCGTGGAGTTGAATGCATGAAACCAGTGTGGAGTCGGTGGAAGTATCTGCTTCTGCTCTGCTGTCTGCTTATCCAGAAACACTTTCAATTCATGCATATAAGATTTCTCAAACTCTTCGGAGAGGGCTTCCAGCCATGAGGGTTCAAGCATAATATTCTGAAGCATAAAAGTAGCCTTTTTTGTGGGTATTGTAACAAATTTGCTGTTAGTTGTTGAAGATGAGAAGTGTGTGTTCCCGCAAAATGGGGAACACGCTGAAGGTTTAAAGCGCCTTGCTTGCTATTGCTGCGATGCGAGAAGCAAATGCGCCTTTGTCTTTTGGCTCAAGGCCTTCGGCAAGTTTTGCACTGTCCAGCAGGATCCATGAGATCTCACCAAAGAGTACATCGTCACTGAGGCTGTCAAGCTTTTTGATCATCTCATGCTCTGGATTGATCTCCAGGATCAATGGGATCTCGGGCATCTCCTGTCCCATCTGCACAAACATATGCGCCATGCTTGCCATCGGATCAGAACTGTCTTTCAGGACGCATGACGGGCTTGAGGTCAGCCTCGTTGAGATCTTCACCTCTTTGACCTCATCACCCAGTACCTCTTTGATCCTGTCGGTCAAAGCTTTGAATTCTTTGCGGATCTCCTCTTTCTCTTCCTCGCTCTTCGAGTCGGGAGCATCGATCGTGGTAATATCTTTGAGTGTCCACTCTTTGTACTGGCCGATCATTGGTGTGACGATCTCATCCACCTCTTTGTCGTCCAGGATCAGTACCTCAATACCCGCTTTTTTATACGCTTCGAGCAGCGGCGAGTTTCTCAGTACCTTTTCATTTTCGCCGACAATGTAATAGATCTCTTTCTTCTCGCTGTCTCCTCGGCTGACATACTCTTCAAAGGAGACCAGCCCCTCTTCGCTCGAACTCTTGTACCTTACGATATCAAGAAGCAGCTCTTTGTTTGTATAATCAGTAAAGATCCCCTCTTTGATGACCCGATTGTACTCTTTGGCAAAGATTTCGGCATCCTCTCCTTCCAGTTTTTTGATAGATTGAAGGATCTTTTTGACCGAAGACTGCTTGATGTTTGCCATCACCCTGTTCTCCTGCAGCAGTTCGCGCGAAACATTCAGCGGAAGATCCTCAGAATCAATGATCCCTCTCACAAATCTCAGGTAAGGAGGCAGAAGCTCTTTTTCATCATCCGTAATAAAGACACGCTTTACATAAAGTTTTACCCCCGGCTGATAATCCGCTCTGTACATATCCATCGGCGCTTTTTTGGGAATATAGAAAAGCGTGGTAAACTCATTGGCACCCTCTGCTTTGTTGTGCAGATATGTCAGCGGTTCATCATCCCCGTGGCTGATGGTTTTATAGAACTCGATATACTCCTCTTTTTTAAGCTCCGATTTCGGCAGTGTCCAGAGCGCTGTTGCGGCATTGGCCTGCTCTGACTTTTGCACTTTCTTGGTAACGGCATCTTCGCCTTCTCCCTCTTTCTCTTCTGCCTCGTAGTTGAGCATGATAGGATAGGCGATATGGTTGGAGTACTTCTTGATGACCGCCTCGGTTCTCCACTTGTCAAGGAACTCCTTCTCATCCTCTTTAAGCTTGATATAGATGATCGTACCGTGAGACTCTTTTGTCACAGCTTTGGTCTCATACTCACCTTTCCCGTCTGTTGAGAACATATAGGCCTGCTCTTCCCCCGCCTTTTTGGAGATCACATCCACATGGTCCGAGACCATGAATACAGAGTAGAACCCTACCCCGAACTGCCCGATCAGATTGCTGTCTTTTTTTGCGTCTCCGGTAAGGGACTCCATGAACGCTTTCGTGCCCGACTTGGCGATAGTACCCAGATGGTTCATCAGGTCCTCTTCGTTCATACCGATACCGTTATCCCCTATTGTCAGTGAGTTATCCTCTTTATCCAGCTTGACAAATATCTGTCCTGACCATTCACTCTCTTTGAATTTCTCATCCGTAAGCCTGAGATAGTTGAACTTATCGATTGCATCGCTTGCATTGGAGATAAGCTCACGTAAAAAGATCTCTTTGTTTGAGTACAAAGAGTGTGTCATCAACTGAAGCAGTTGACCGATTTCTGTTTGAAACTGATGTTTAGCCATATATCTCTCCTGATAAATTGTGTTAAATATACGCGATTATAGTATATTTTCTCTAATATTTCAATTTTTTCTGAAAGAAACTTTAGTGTATATGACTAAACTATTAATATGATTCTTTTCTGATATAATAGTAGGCATGAAAAGATTATACCTGATAAGACATGCCAAATCTGACTGGAGCGACTCCTCTCAAAACGATTTTGAGAGGGGCCTCAACAAGCGCGGGAAAAAAAATATCATCCGTATGGCCAATGTGCTGCAGAGGATGGAGATCAAACCTGATCTCATCATCTCGAGCAGTGCAAAACGTGCAAAAAAAACCGCTAAAGGCCTTGCCAAACAACTTGGGTATAAAGAGGATATCATGCTGCTGGACGGGCTCTATATGTGTGAACCGCAGGAGTGGATAGAGACGATTCAAAATATCCCGGAGAGGTACCAGTCGGTTTTTGTCATAGGACACAATCCCGAGATCACAGATGTGGTCAATCATCTCATCGATGACTATATCGACAATATACCGACACTGGGCATTGTAGGGTTTGACGTTGCAGCCCAGAAGTGGGAAAAGTTTGAACACCAGAGTGCCAGATTCACGTTTTTTATCTATCCCAAAATGTATCACTCGTGATACGGTAGACGAAGTGATAGCTATCGGTAGTCGATATACTGATACTCCACTGCTTCATTGGTAAAGGGGTTGAAGATCATCTTTATCTGATCTTCTCGGTATCTTAAGGGATATCCTACCTTTGATCCCTGCGCTGTACTCTCGAGTATATAAAATTTCTTTCCATCGATCCATATCCCTTTTTTATCCGCAATACGTGCGTCTTCCAGTGGGGTGATCACAAAGATATGTTCAGGAACAAGCACAAAATATGCTTCTTTCTCCATTGCATGCAGCAGAGAGATCAGGAGATTGCTTTTGTCGTCACAGTCTCCATAGCCGTTTGCTATTGTCTGCATCGGTTTGTGCGCCCTGAAACTGTTGACCTTGTAGGGGATCGCTGTCACATAATCCAGCAGACGCTGTACTTCACAAAGCTCGCTATGACACCCTTCAGTCAACTCCTGCGCTTTCTTTTGAATAGCGGGAGAGGTCGTCACACAGTTGGTATAGATCCCCTCACCCGTACCCATCTGCCGTTTCTCAGCGATCATTGCCGCTTTGGCTACGATATAGACAAAAGCAAGGGCTGCGATCGCGATGATGAAGAGTGAAAAGTTTCTGGATTTAATAGCGTGTGACATGGGAGTATTTTAGCAAAAAAACGAGTTAAATTGAGTTTCTTTTCATTGGGTGTTCGATTTGAGGCTTGTTAAGAGGAAGCTTCCTCTTGGTTTGCTTTAGATTTGAAGGTTGTTGCGAAGGAGCTTGCTGTTAGCAAGTGACTGAGCAAACTCCTTCAAAGATGAACTAAAATAAGAGAGAGGACTATTCCCACTCGATCGTTGCCGGCGGCTTGGAAGAGATATCGTAGACGACACGGTTGATCCCGTCGATCTCGTTGATAATCCTTCTGCTCATCGTCTCAAGGATATCATGCGGGATATGCGCAAAGGTCGCTGTCATACCGTCCACCGACTCTACCATACGGACACAGACGGTATTGTCATAGGTTCTGTTGTCACCCATGACGCCGACCGACTGTACGTTCAGCAATACGGTAAATGCCTGCCATACCTTGTCGTAGTAGCCTGCCGCCTTGAGTACCTCCTGCATGATCGCATCGGACTCCCTGATCAGTCTCAGCGCTTCCTCGTTCACCTCGCCCATCACACGGATCGCAAGACCCGGTCCCGGGAAAGGATGGCGGCCGATCATATCTTTGGGCAGACCCAGTTCCAAGCCAAGTTTGCGCACTTCATCCTTGAAAATCTCGCGAAGCGGCTCTACCAGCTCGAAAGTCATCCAGTCAGGAAGCCCCCCTACATTGTGGTGGGACTTGATCGTCTTGGACGGCCCCTTCACCGATACCGACTCGATCACATCCGTATAAAGCGTACCCTGTGCCAGGAAGCTGACATCTGTGTGTTTTGATGCCTCTTTATCGAAGACTTCGATAAACTTCTCTCCGATTGCCTTGCGTTTCTTCTCAGGATCACTCACACCGGCCAAAGCCTCCATGAACTCCTTTTTCGCATCAATCGTGATCAGGTCAATGTCAAGCATCCTGAACATATCCTCTACCTGTTTTGCCTCATCTTTGCGCAAAAGCCCCTGATCGACAAAGACACAGACAAGCTGCTCTTTGGGAAGCGCTTCATGAAGAAGCGCTGCCACCACAGAGCTGTCTACGCCTCCGCTCACACCGCAAAGTACTTTTTTCTCACCGACCTGTTTGCGGATCTCATCGATCTTCTCTTTTGCAAAAGAACCCATATTCCATGTACTCTCGCAACCGCAGATGTACTTGGCGAAGTTCTTGAGCATATGCGTACCCTCTACAGAGTGGTGTACCTCAGGGTGATACTGGAATGCATAAATATTTCTCTTCTCATCAGCAATTGCCGCAAAGGGAGAGTTCTCGCTTGTACCGATGACCTTGAATCCTTCCGGAATGCGCTCCGCTTTGTCACCGTGGCTCATCCATACGATCTCGTTATCAGTTACTCCATTGAAGATAGGACACGTATCTTCGACTTTGAGCCTTGCTTTGCCATACTCGTGATGGTCAGCAGCTACCACTTCACCGCCGAAATGCTGGGTGATAAGCTGCATCCCGTAACAGATACCGAGAATAGGCAATCCAAGATCCCAGATACCATTATCCGGCTTGTAGGCATCTTCCGCATACACAGAGGCAGGCCCTCCCGAAAGGATGATCCCCCGCGGTTTTCGTGCTTTGATCTCTTCGATACTTTCATGGTATGGTACTACCTCTGTATAGACACCTGACTCTCTAAGTTTTCTCGCGATTAGCTGCGTATACTGCGAACCAAAATCGAGTACGACGATAGGTACTTCTTTTTTCATCAATGCATTCCTTAAAAGTTTCGTAGTGAAATTTTACACAAAAAAGGTA
>JAQVHV010000036.1:0-3043 GCA_028696055.1 Sulfurovum sp. | reverse complement strand
TGGTTTCAGGCATAAGTGCCTGAAAGCGTTGAGAATTTATTGGATTCCGAGGATCTGGAACTGCAGATACCATACGGCTACAGAGACGATATAGCCGACAAGTACCGTCCATGCCAGCTTCATATGCGAAGCAAATGTATAGATGCCGTGCAGTTTTCCCATCACCCCGACACCGGCTGCAGAACCGAAGCTGATCAGAGACCCCCCTACTCCGGCAGTCAGCGTTACCAGCATCCACTGGGCATGTCCTGCCATCTCTGTGCCCATGTCCGGGCTTGATTTCAATACGGCAGACATCACCGGTACGTTATCTACCACAGCCGAAAGGAATCCCACACCGATATTGACCGCTGTCGGACCGAACTGCGCGTAGAGTGCAGTGAAGTACTCCAGGAAACCAAGGAAATGGAGACCTCCGACCGCAGCCAGGATACCGAAAAAGAAGAGCAGTGTATCATTCTCGATCTTGGCGATAAAGGAGAATACGTTGACCGGGGGACACTCGACACCCTCACTGTCATACCTCACCTCTCTTTTCATCCCATAGACATAGAGTTTCAATATCGCAAGGCCGAACATCATCCCCCACATTGCCGGAAGGTGGAACAGCTGATGGGAGATCACCGCTGAAGCGATCGTCAAGGCAAAAAGGCCCATGATCGCTTTACCGCCCGGAGCGATCGTGACTGCCTGCTCATCGCTGTGAAACGGCGGTGTCCCCTCCGGCACAAAACGGCTGAGCAAAAATGCCGTGACCAGCCACCCCAGGATCGAAGCCGGGAAAAGATAGAGAAAGTCTGTAAACTGACCTCTACCGTCAACCCATACCATCAGTGTCGTGATATCACCGAAGGGCGACCATGCACCCCCTGCATTGGCAGCCACGACAATATTGATCGCAGACGGTACAAGGAATTCTCTGTTTCTCGGATCAATGGTGATCAAAACCGTTGAAAGGATCAAAGCGGTTGTCAGGTTATCTGCGATGGGGGAGATAAAGAATGCCAACAAACCCGTCGTCCAGAAGAGTCTTTTGTATCCATATCCCCTGGAGACAAGGTTATAGCGCAGCGTGGAGAAGACCTGACGGTCGATCATCGCCTCAATATAGGTCATAGCAACAAAGAGGAAGAAGAAGATCCCCGCGATCTCGACGATCAGTATCTCGATCTCATG
Source organism: Sulfurovum sp. (assembly GCA_028696055.1). Classification (GTDB taxonomy): domain Bacteria; phylum Campylobacterota; class Campylobacteria; order Campylobacterales; family Sulfurovaceae; genus Sulfurovum. The sequence continues at coordinate 1,867 of JAQVHV010000036.1, read as the reverse complement.
ATGAAGATGCGCACCATCCAGTCCGTTGATCGCGTAGTATAACCCGATCAGTACAAAGATAAACGTACCCGCAAAAAGTGCCGGTTTCGCTTTGTTGATGTGATACTTATCTTCTGCCGCGATAAAGTAATATCCTACGACAAAAATGATCAGGGAAGCGATCCCCACCCATGTTGTTGTCAAATCCATTTGCATTGCTGCTTCAGCTGCCATATCTGCTCCTAGTGTAATTTCCTGACCATCTTCATAAATGAACCGATACATTGTCTCTGTCTCAAGACTCTATGTAATGTGATCCCAGGGACTCTTTCCGCGCCAATGCCGCTTCCACGATCGCAGATGCAGTATTGAGCCTTAACCGTAATAACCGGCCGATCTCTCTGTTCTTCATATCATAGATCAGATTTTTCGCTTCATGAAGTCCATCTTTGGTCCTGATAATGCCGATATCCTCCCACATCACTTTGCGTAACTGGTGTTTGTATTTTTTGTCATTATCTTTGTGCAGAATGTTACCGTAATCTTTATCAAAAAGAGGTGTCTGGGTCGCTCTCTTCTCTTTGGAGAGAAGATGTTCCACTGCCCTCTTGGCAAATACAACCCCCTCGAGCAGTGAGTTGGAAGCCAGACGGTTTGCCCCGTGCACACCGGTTCTGGCAGCTTCGCCGATCGCATAGAGTCCCTCCATTCCCTCTATGCAGCCGTGGATGTCAGTCTTGATCCCCCCGTTGGAGTAGTGAAATGCGGGGGAGATAGAGATACGATCTTTAGGGAAGTGATAGCCCAGTGCTCCGAAGGTCTGCGTAATGTTCGGAAAACGTTTGGCAAACCACTTCTCCTCAAACATCGAAAAGTCAAGATAGACCTTTTCACCTGTTTTGCGCTTATAGTCGAAGATACCGCGTGCCACGATATCCCGGCTTGCCAACTCTCCCCGCTCATCGTAATCAAACAAGAAGCGGTTCCCTTTTTCGCCCACCACATGCGCACCCTCACCCCTCAGCGCTTCTGTGAGGAGCAGTTTTCTCGCATAGGGGGTTTCCACATAGACTGTCGGGTGAAACTGCATGAACTCCATATCCGCAAGCGCTATCCCCTTCTCGACACAGATCCCATGGATATCCGCGCTCACCGTACGTGAGTTGGTATTGTACGCATAGAGCGATCCTACCCCTCCCGACGCGATGATCACATCATCCGCATAGATCGTCGTCGGCTGATAGTTCACCGTCGCCTTGGCGCCATAGCATCTGCCGTTTTCTATCAACAGGTCATACACCAGTGTGTTTCTTTGCAGCATGTGCTTATTTTGTACCATCATAAAGTAATGCAGATAACGGCCTGTCGCATCACCGCCGGCATGGATGATACGTTCGGTGGAGTGTGCCGCCTCTTTGGTATAGAGGAGATTGCCATCGGGACCGGTGTCAAACTTCATCCCTCTGCTGAGCAGGTCGGGGGTAGTCTCGAGGGAAGTACGAGAAAGGATCTCCACCGCTTCACTATCGTTATGGTATGCACCTGCTGCCATCGTATCCTGAACATGCAGCGGTATATCTGCCTCATTGAGCGCGGTGGTCATCCCTCCCTGAGCATAAAACGTATTGCACTCCCAAGGGATATCTTTGCAGACCACCAGTACCTTTTTGGATGCAGGAAGGTTCATCGCTGCATAGAGGCCCGCGATCCCCGCCCCAATAATCAATACATCATACTTCTCAGGCATTACTCTTCTCCGTTTTCTCCGTTTTCTCCGTCTGATCAGGCACATAGACAGGATCGGTTTTGTGACCGCATCCTGTCAATACCATACAGCAAAGAGATGTTATAATCACGCCATGAAAAGCGCGCATACAATTTTGTCTCA
>JAQVHV010000035.1 GCA_028696055.1 Sulfurovum sp. | reverse complement strand
TTCAAACGGAGTTTCCTCTCACTCCTCGATGCCAATACGATCGATATCACTTTAGAAGAACTTGAAACGATCATTTTTGCTTCAAAGCATGTCTCCAGCTACCATGACCTGCATATCCATCAGCCCAGCTCCAAACTCAACTTCATCTCTTTTCATATACTCCTGGATGATGAGGGGATCACGCTCAGGGAGTGTGAGAAGATCACCTGCCCGATGAAAGAGAAGCTGGAAAAACTTGGCTTCAACCATATCCTGATAGAGGTAGACTCTCTCACCAACGTAGCGGCACACCAGAAGTGTGTCATCGCAGAGCAGTAGAGGAGATTGCATGGGAAAACAGTACAAAAAACTGGAACTACGCGATATTGAATTTATCAAAGCACAAAAACTTTTCTATATCGCCAGCAGCTCAGGCAAGGAGGTCAATCTCTCACCCAAAGGCTATGATACGTTGAGAGTGTTGGATGGGAGCACCCTGCTCTATGCCAGTCTTCCGGGCTCAGGCAACCGTACCTACCGCGATGCAGCCAATGATGGAGAATTCACTCTGGTATTTCATGCCTTTGAAGGTGCGCCGCTCATCCTCAGACTCTTTTGTAAAGCAGAGATCATTGAAGAGAAAGACGAACGCTTTAAAACTTACCTTGATCTCTACACATTACGCCAGGGGATTGTGCGCAACCTCTTTCTGTTCCATATCTATGCAGTCGAGTCCAGCTGCGGAATGTCGGTACCCTATATGGAGTACAGAGGTGAGAGAGAGGAGCTGAAGGAGTGGGCCCTGGAGATGGATAGACGCGATGCGCTTGAGGAGTATAAACAAAAACATTTTACTCCACCGGATCTGAGCAAACTGGATTAGTGCTATAATACGTTTTATGAACAAAGAGCAGTCGACTAGAGAAAAGATCCTTGATGTGGTATTTGAGCTGGTATACATCCATGGGTATAACGGTACCAGTATGTCAATGATACTCAAAGCCTGTGATATTCCGAAAGGCTCACTCTACCACTTTTTTAAGTCCAAAAAAGAGATGGTACTCACGGTAATTAAAGAGCGGCTTGGTCCCAAAATGGATCTCTTTTTTACTTTTAACCCTATTGAAGGCAAAGACGGTATCGATGCGATCATTGAAGCCATCTTAACGATCTCTAAAAACCCTATGCTGATCAAGTACGGTTGTCCTCTTAACCGCCTCAACCAGGAGATGTCACCCGTTGATAAGGACTTTGATCGGGAGATCACCCTGCTTTATGATCATCTCAAGGCAAAAATCATCGTACTGCTTAAACAAAGTGAACTCAAGAGTAAGACGGATATGGACTCTCTTTCTGATTTTGTAATCGAAACTGTCTGGGGTGCGCTCTCCTTAAGTCCCAGTCAGTCATCAAGCAGGCGTTATCTCCACTCCATCAAACATCTTAACAGCTACCTCATATCTCTGAGAAAATAACCCAGATCAGTACTAGACCAATTAGTCTAATTTAAGGTAAACTATTTTACTATATACTAATTAGACCGATTGGTCTATATAAAATAAAGGGGAATTCATGTTTATCATCGAACCGATCAAAAAAGAAAACGCTACAGGGAAACTGAAGCTGCTTTACCAAATGATAGAAAAGCACTTAGGGTTCATCCCTCCTCATTTTGAACTGGTGGCAACGATTGATATCAAGGCGATGAAGGATTTTCTTGATTACAACACCACTATAATGTCGCATAAAAAGATCGATAGAAACCTCCTGCCGTTTCTCAGGCTCTATATCGCACAAAAGGAGTGCAGAAGATACTGTATACGGTTCAATACGGAGATGCTTCAAAAGATGGATATTGATGAAGCCATGATCAATGACCTCGAAAATCATCTTGATGATATACCTTTGGAGAGCACCCAGAAGATACTTCTCAAAAAGGTCATCAAAGCGATCTATCATCCGGATGAATTTGACAGAAAAGATCTGGAGGTACTCTATAATGCGGGGTTTGACGACAAAGATTTCTATGACATTCTGGACTATGCAACAGGGTTTATGGGTAAAAGCAAAATCATCGAAGCATATCTGATATAATGTAGTGAATGAAACAGATCCAGATCCAATACCATAAAACTCCCTGCACCGAATTTATCCTGGGTTCTTTTGAAGGCAAAATCTGTCTGCTGGACTACCGGTACAGAGAAAAGAGGGAAACCATCGATAGACGGATACAAAAAGGACTGGATGCCGTCTATGTCGAACAGGATAATCCCCTGCTTCAGGAAACCAGGAAAGCGTTGGATGAATATTTTGCCGGGAAAAGAAAAACCTTTGGCCTTCCCCTGCTTACCGTTGGTACCCCTTTTCAAATCCGGGTATGGGAAGCGCTGCAAAAAATCCCCTACGGTGCCACTGTCACCTATGCGCAACTGGCGAAAGAGATAGGCAGACCCGAAGCGGTGAGAGCCGTCGCCAATGCAGTGGGTGCAAACGCTTTGGCGATCATCATTCCCTGTCACCGCATTGTCGGTTCGGACGGCACGCTTACGGGGTATGCCGGAGGTTTGGCATTGAAACAGAGAGTGCTGGATATCGAAACTATCCTCTGATCAGTTGCAGTTTTTTCGCCCTGCTTAGCTTCTTGATCTCATATTCGCGCCTGCTTGCACTGCTTCTGTCCGGGAAAGTTTCGCTGTAAACCAGTCTGACCGGACGCCTGCTTCTGGTATATTTGGCTCCCTTTTCAGAACTATTGTGTTCAGTGAGACGGCGATTGAGATCTGTGGCGATACCTGTATACAAGGTATCATCGGCACATTCTAATATATAGATAAAATAACTCATTGATTTGCAGTATCATTCTCCAAATTAGGATTTCACTCATTATAGCACAAAAATAATATTTATTTATATGATAAAAACTCTCTACTATATCATCCGCACAACAGCACATTTTAGTTAAAATGCTCACCATAATTTACTCACTACAAGTAAACCAAAAACTCATTTGTTTAAGGAACCACATAAATGTCTTGTCACAAAAAAGCCTATATCACTACGCCGATCTACTACGTGAATGATATCGCCCATATCGGTCATGCCTATACGACTATCATCGCGGATACAGTCGCACGCTACTCACGTATGAGCGGATTGGAAACGTTTTTCCTCACCGGTACCGATGAGCACGGACAGAAGATCGAAGAGTCAGCAAAAGCAAGAGGCAAAAGCTCTCAGGAGTATGCAGACGAGATCTCTGCAACATTCAGAAACCTTTGGGATGATTTTGGCATCAGCTATGACAAGTTTATCCGTACTACAGATGCCGATCATATGAAAGGGGTGCAAAAAGCCTTTTCGGCGATGCACGAAAACGGTGATATCTATAAAGACACCTACAAAGGCCACTACTGTATCTCCTGTGAGACCTTCTTCCCCGAAATCCAGCTGGTGGACGGAGAGTTCTGTCCGGAGTGCGGCAAACCCACTACCGTTGTGGAAGAGGAGAGCTACTTCTTCAAGCTTTCCAAATACGAAGACAAACTCCTTCAATGGTACAACGACAATCCCGAGTGTATCCTCCCCCGAAGCAAACGGAACGAAGTCATCCGTTTTGTCGAGGGTGGATTGACAGACCTTTCTATCACACGTACAAGCTTCGACTGGGGCGTGAAACTTCCTGAAGAGATCAATGACCCCAAACACGTCATGTATGTCTGGCTGGATGCGCTGATGAACTATGTCACTGCTCTGGGATACGGCACGGATGAGGCCAACATGGATTTCTGGCCTGCACGTGTACAGATCATCGGAAAGGATATCCTCCGTTTCCATGCGATCTACTGGCCTGCATTCCTGATGAGCCTCGGTTTGCCTCTGCCGAAACATGTCGCTGCACACGGATGGTGGACAAGAGACGGTGAGAAGATGAGCAAATCCAAAGGCAATGTCGTCAATCCCAAAGAGGTGGCAGATGCATACGGCTTGGATAACTTCCGCTACTTTATGCTCCGTGAAGTGCCGTTCGGTGGAGACGGTGATTTCTCCCAAAAAGCGCTGATCGACCGTATCAACTCCGACCTCGGGAATGATCTGGGGAACCTCCTTAACCGTCTGATAGGGATGAGCGGGAAATATTTTGAGGGTGAAGTCTACTCGGGGCATGTGGCAAAATTCTATCAGCAAGAGCTGGATGAAGTGCACGCTTCGCTTGACCAGCTCGAACCGCTGCTTTTTGAGATGCAGATCCACAAGTATCTTGAAGAGCTTTGGAGACCACTCAGCGTTGCCAACAAATCGATCGATAAGTACCAGCCATGGACATTGATGAAAGAGGGCAAAACAGAGGAAGCGATGGCGCTCAACGGGTTGATCGCAGCGATCCTTGCAAAAGTATCCGTAATGCTCTATCCTGTGATGCCCGAAGTGTGCACAAAAATCTCAAGAGCCCTGAACTTTGAGATCAACCATGAGAACTGGAGTGCCCTCATCAAGGAGAAGACACTTCTTGAGACATTCAAACTGGAAAAGATCGATCCGCTTTTCCCTCGTATAGAGGAACCGCTGTTGGCACAAATCGAACCTGCAGATACAAGAGAAACGCCGAAAAAAGAGGAAAAGAAAGCAGAGAAAAAAGAGGAAAAAACCGAGGGTGTCGCGCTTATCGGTATCGACCAGTTCTTTGAAACTCTCATCAAGATCGGTACGATCGTCCAGGCTGAAGAGGTACCAAAGAGCAAAAAACTGCTTCTGCTTCAGGTAGATATCGGGGAAGGGAGCCCTAGACAGGTCGTCGCTGGGATCAAAGAGTGGTACAGTGCGGAAGATCTTGTAGGTACACAGGCGTGTGTCGTAGCCAACCTGAAACCTGCAAAACTGATGGGGCTGAAGAGTGAAGGAATGCTTCTTGCAGCTAAAGATGAAAACGGACTCAGTCTTCTTAGACCTGAAAGTCCAAAAAATGTCGGAACAAAAGTCAGCTAATGAAAATCGAAGATATTATAAACCTTACAGACGGTATATTGACCAATACCCCGCAAGTACAAGCCATTGCTGCTGCCACCGTTTTCCCCTCCAAGGTTGAACATGGAGATCTCTTCTTTTCATCGGTTCAGGAAGATATCGACAGAGCGATAGAAAACGGAGCCTATGCCATTGTCTATGACAACCCGGAGATCGTCAAAAAAGACAATGAGATCGCATGGATCGAGGTATCGGATATCAAACTGGCTGCCTTTAAGCTGATCCGCTATGTCACGCTCAAAAAAGAGGCAGAGTTTTACCTGCTCGAACCACACGAATTAAGCTTTTTGAAGATGATCCTCACGCATAAAGGCAATATCGCCTTTATGGCGGAGGACTGGCGTAAAGTCTTTGAGCAGATACTCAACTCTGATGATCATCTTTTTGTCAGTACGGACAGGGAGCTCTTGGAGCTTATCAAACCTGATGTCAAAAAGCTGAAAGAAGATGTAGAGGGGTATCTCATCGGGGATACCCTCTTTAAGTCTACCTTCAAAGTCGGAGGCTATGTCTACCAGGAGAAAGACCTGGTGCCGTTCCATCTGGAATATCTGCTCAGGGCAGTACATTTTTGCGATACGTACAGCCTGCCCTATGATATTGAAAGGGTCAAGTATACAAAGCACTTTATCCCCGTATTTATCGACACCAACCTTCAGAGCACAGGCAAAGGGAAAAGCGACCGGGTGGCTATCTTTACGGATAACCTTGAGGATATCAGTCGTGCAAGAGAGTATATCAAACGTTCGAACAACTGGGTAAAAAGCATTGTCCTCACCCCGCCAAAAACGAAAGTCGAGGGGATAGACCGTCCTCACTGGTTTGAAACAGAGGATGAGCTCAGAGATATCCTTAAAAACATCCACTTCAACTATGCCTTCATCTACAAAGCAGACAGAAGTATGCTCAATACGATCAAAGAGGAGTATAGCCTCTTCTAAAGAGAGATACTTCTTTTGCCATCTATCCGGCATTGCCTGCTTGAAAATACCATACCTTGTTAAAAAACTGTTGTTATGCTGGAAAGTGAAGAGAATTCCACCTCAAAAATGAGGCGGAATTGAGTGGAAAAAGTATATAGAGATCCTCTCTCGCAGAGAGAGTTCCTTCTATAAAAAGATTAGAATTTGTATGTAGCACCAACGCTGATCGCGTCTACCATTACATCACGGCCTGTAAATTCTCCGTCAAACCCTGTATCGTTGTATAGGTTTGCATAATCTACGAATAGACCGATATTCTCAGTCACCGCATACTCTGCACCGATACCCCATTGGAAACCGCTTTCGCTAAGCTCTGCGCCATCATCAACTGTTACTTTTCCGTATCCGAGCAATCCGTAGACAGTAAACTGTTCCACGAGAGGATACATTACTTTTGCATAGATACCGAGATTGCTCATATCGCCGTCGACATCAGTCTCTTTACCATTGTCAAGCGTCATATCGCCTACACTCATTGTATATCTTCCCTCTACTCCGAAATACTCATTGAAGTTGTATCCGCCTTTGAAGAGCACTGAATGCGCAGTAAGATCCACCTCAGGGTTTTCTACATTCATATTCATATATGAGTATCCAAGACCGACATGAAAAATGCCAGGCTTCCCATCTTTAACTTCGGGAACTTCTACATAGGGTTCTACCGGAGAGATATCTCCTCCCGCCACAGCGAATGTACTCAAAGAGATCATAGCAGCCAAAGAGAGTGTAACTTTTTTCATTGTTTTCCTTAATAGGTAAAATCGTGCATAATGCGGCGGGATTATAAACCTGAAAATGAAAAAAGTCAATAGAAAAACAACACTTTATATTAATTTCAGGTACGCAGTGTTGCAACCAGTCTATTGGCATTCAAAAGTACGTCAAGTGCATCATTGATACTTTGAAAAAGCACATCACTTGTGAGCAGTGATTGGGTAGCACATCCCTCTTCCTGCAATAGCGCGAACCCAAGCCGTGCCTCCTGAAGTATCAGTGCATCATTGCGCCCATTGCCTACTGCAACCGTATGTTGCGGGTCTAACTGCTTTAAATATTCAAGTTTTGCACGATCCTGTGCCTCTTTGCCTATGATATGGATATGGATAAAGGATGCATCGCACTGCTCCTGCACGGAACCGAACGTATCGGCAGTAATGACATGGATCTTGACCGATTGCGAGAGCTTCTCCAGTCTTTCCAGCACCCCTGCTTTGATCTGACCGTCACATGCCAGTGTCCCGTTATAATCCAGCAACAGATGGTCGAGTCTGATCTCCTCCATCCCCGGTATCGTTATTTTCAGCATTGTTCTCCTTACTATTTCAGTGACTCGAGTACCGAGTCGATGTCTGAGAGATCTGTATATTCGATATTGATCCCCATTCCCTCAATATTCCTTTTCATCCCCTCTCCGAGGCTTTTGACCACCAGCATATTCCCTTTTTTGAGCAACGGAGGGATGATACGCCCTGCCGCCATCCCCTGCGCACTGTCATCATCGATGATCTCTACTTCCTTTGCATGCAGCTCCTGGTAGATCGGATTATCGATATAAGTGATAGAGGCGATGCTCTCTCCTTCTATCTGGGCAAAAGCAAAAAGCTTTGCCGTGATGAAATAGGGATGGATCGTGATCCTGTCATTGGTAGGATAGACCAGGAGATAATTTCGTTTCTCCCGTATCAGCTCTATCCCCTTGCCATACATCAGCATCTCGGCCACTTTTCTGCGTGCGCCTTTGATGATCTTGGAAAAGGTTGGCCTGGAAACCCCCAGCTGCCTGGCACACTCCTCCTGATAGAGGCCTTGAAAATCAGCCAGGTAAAGCGACTCCAGTTCATCGTCGCTCATAGGCAGCATCTCTTTCGGTTCATGGGTAAGCGGACCGAAAAGCAGGCTTTTCGGTCTCAACGTAATATTTCTATTCTTCATGACGACTCCATTATTTACATATGTAAACATTATAAAATAGCATATAAATACTTAATTTTTACGTTAAGAAGGTGAATTATTAGGTTTTTAAGGTAAAATTCCTCTCTTTAATTTTGAATTTATTTTACATATGTTAAATTGTTGCCATGTGAAACCGATGTAAACATAAGAGACACCTGTTGTTTCTTCCTCCTTCTCAGGTGTCTCTTATGTTTATTATTTATACTTAGACATAACTAAGTAAAAAAGATGAACATAAGATCAACAGATAGAAGTCACAGATATTCTACCATAGGCAGATAGCCCAGGCAAAAAACAATCAGAGGGATAAGTTTTTAAATATATCCCGTGACACATTCTTCAATCTCACATATAAGGAGGAGATATGATCAACTACACAACACAACGACATAGACAAAGAGCAATATCATGAAGATCACCAATATCGTCACTCATATTATCTTTTTTTATGTCGATGGATTCAGGCAGATGAAAGTCGGGAAAAAGCTTTGGCTGATCATTGGGATCAAACTTCTGATCTTTTTTGGCATTATGAAGCTTTTTTTCTTCCCCAATTATCTGAAAACGACTTATGATACGGATGAAGCACGCAGTATGCATCTTATCGAACATTTGACAAAGGAGAGACAATGATAACAAAATACAAGGATAGAACATGGAACTGATGAATACGGAACTGGTAGATTGGTCACGGGCACAATTTGCACTCACGGCCCTTTACCACTTTTTATTTGTACCTTTAACACTCGGACTTTCATTTATTGTTGCCATTATGGAGACGATCTATGTAAAGACCGGTGATTTGAAATGGAAAACGATCACGAGATTCTGGATGACACTTTTTGCGATCAACTTTGCGATAGGTGTGGCTACCGGGCTTATTATGGAATTTGAGTTTGGAACGAACTGGGCGAACTACTCATGGTTTGTAGGTGATATCTTCGGTGCACCGCTGGCGGTAGAGGGAATCCTGGCATTCTTTATGGAATCCACCTTCTTCGCAGTGATGTTCTTTGGATGGAACAAGGTCTCAAAAGGTTTTCACCTGGTCTCTACCTGGCTTGTCGCTATCGGATCAAACCTTTCGGCATTCTGGATCCTGGTAGCGAACGGCTGGATGCAGTATCCGGTCGGGATGGAGTTCAACCCCGATACGGTACGTAATGAAATGGCAAGTTTCTGGGATGTTGCGCTCTCTCCTGTAGCAGTTGCAAAATTCCTGCATACGATCGGAAGCGGATATGTGATCGGTGCACTCTTTGTGATCGGTATCTCTGCATGGATGATACTCAAAGGGCGTGACGTACTTGAGGCAAAACGTTCTATGGTCGTAGGTGCAAGCTTCGGTCTGCTTGTCTCGATCTTCCTTGCAGTGAGCGGTGATGAATCTGCTTATCAGGCGGCACAGCATCAACCGGCAAAACTGGCAGCGATGGAAGGACTCTACAAAGGTGAAGAGCGTGCCGGGATTATCGCAGTCGGTATCCTCAATACGGATAAAAAAATCGGTGATGACCAGCCTGCAGTTTATGGAGATATCGAAATCCCTTATGCACTTTCATTCCTGGGATACCATGATATCGATGCTTTTGTTCCGGGCCTGGATGACCTCGTACTCGGAAATGAAAAATACGGTATCGAAGGAGCTGCTTCAAAAATAGAAAAAGGTAAAATCGCAATAGAAGCACTTCAATCCTACAAAGATGCTAAAAAAATCGATAACAAGATCGCGATGGCTGAAGCAAGAAAACTCCTGGATGAGTATATGCCTTACTTTGGTTACGGATACCTTGAAAAACCGACGGATATCGTTCCGCCGATCGCCCTTACTTTCTACAGTTTCCACATTATGGTCGGACTGGGCGTATGGTTTATTATCCTTTTCTTGATCGTGCTTTACCTTACAATGGCAAACGATATCACACGTTTCAAAAAGATACTCTGGCTCTCTGTCTGGAGTATTCCGCTGGGATATATCGCAGCAGAAGCGGGCTGGGTTGTGGCAGAAGTGGGAAGACAACCCTGGGCGATTCAGGACCTTATGCCTGTCGGCATCGCTGCGACACATATCGATGCAGGTAACGTCAAAATCTCATTCTGGCTCTTTGCTGTGCTCTTTACCGTACTGCTTCTTGCAGAAATCAAAATCATGCTGCGCCAGATCGCACTTGGTATCAAAGGAGGTCACTAATGTTTGAAACACTATCGCTCTATGCACTACAGGTTTACTGGTGGATCATCATTTCGCTACTTGGCGGGTTGTTCGTCTTTATTATGTTTATTCAGGGCGGGCAGACACTTCTCAATCAGCTTTCAGCATCAGATGATGAAAAAACGATGCTGGTCAACTCACTGGGACGAAAATGGGAGCTCGGTTTTACCACACTTGTACTCTTTGGGGGTGCGCTTTTCGCAGCATTTCCAAAGTTCTATGCAACCAGTTTCGGCGGTGCCTACTGGCTGTGGTTGGGGATCCTTTTCTCCTTCATTATCCAGGCGGTCTCCTATGAGTACAGAAAAAAAGAAGCGAACCTTCTGGGTGAAAAAACCTATGAGACCTTCCTTTTTATCAACGGGAGCGTGGGTACGATTCTGCTGGGAATTGCGATCAGTACATTTTTCAGCGGAGCTGCATTTACACTAGATGACAACAACTTTGTACATTGGGATGTAGGTACACGCGGCCTGGAAGCATTGATGGAACCATTGAACTATCTTCTTGCTTTTGCAATGTACTTCCTTGTTCGCATTATTGCCGGGATGTATTTTTTGAATAATATCAATCATGAACCGATCCGTCAAAGGACTCGTGCAATGATCAAACGCAATATCGTCTATTTCCTCCCATTCTTTCTGGGATTTGTAGCATGGGTACTGCTTAAAGATGGGTATGCTTACAATCCTGAGACACTGAAAGTCTCTCTTGTTTCTATGCATCACCTTATGACATTCCTTGAAATGCCGTACCTGGCAGGAATGTTCCTGATCGGTGTTGTTTTGGTTTTGGTCGCAGTCTTCAACTCTGTATTCAGAGAAAAGAACTGCTGTATCTTTACCGTGGGTATTGGAACCGTCTTGACGGTCATGGCTCTGCTTCTCAATGTAGGATTGAACCATACCATTTATTATCCATCAACTACCGATATGCAAAGTTCACTCAGTATTGTTAATTCAGCGGGAAGCCATTATACACTGACGGCGATGTCTTACGCTTCACTGATGGTACCGTTTGTTTTGGCATATATTGCCTACGTATGGCATGCAATGGACAGAGTCAAGATCACAGAAGAAGAGATCACTTCTGCGGATGAACATCACTATTAAGAAAGGATATTTCATGGATTATACGAGTTCACTTATCTGGCTGACTGTATGGCCTTTACTCATCTATTTGGGATACAAGTTTACGGCACTGAATATCAAGCATTTCAATCGACTTGAAAAGCTTGAAGAAGAAGAACAATAATAAATAAGACAATCAAGAGCACTCTTGATTGTCCCTGGATTCATTAAATACTCCCCCCTTTTTTTCACTCTTTCCCATTCTACGCGTTATCACCCTTCAGCCATAAAAACAAGCTTCTCATCGCCTGTTCTGGTATCATTTTATAAAATGCAACCTCATCATAATGATTGATTATGATTATTTCATGGATAAAGAGATAGATATTTTTTTAAATTTCTATTTTTGAGCTATTTTCTTTACATAAGCTCTAAAATATAAGAATCGTATAGATAAAATATACTTATTATTATAATAAGTATATTTTATCTTATTAAGCTTTTTTTTGCTACTATTCACTAATTTTTGACAAAAAAGGTGTAAATACAATGAAAAAATTAATTGGAATCTCACTTGCTGCAACACTGGCAATCACCAGTGTACATGCGGCTAGCGTCGATGAGCTTGAAGCGCGAATCGAAAAGCTTGAAAAGAAAGTAAAAAGCAACAAAAAAACCATTACCGAAGTAAAAATACATGATGCATTTGATAACATCAAGTTCGGTGTGGACTTCAGAAATGCGGTAGATTCACTCAGCTATAAGAACAACGAGACCGGAGAGAAATCCGATAACCCCTCACTCCTTACCAGCAGACTCTATCTGACGATGGCATCTGCGCCTGTGCAGGGGCTGCTCTTCAAAGGGAAACTTGCCATCTATTCGACCTGGGGAGCTCACCTGTTTGATAACTCCGACGGATTGAAAGACTGGTCCGCATCCTCCAAAGCGACAGACACACTCATGCGTGTGAAAGAAGCCTACTTCGTATACAACACAAAAGCAGGAGAACAGCCGCTCAGCTTCTCTATCGGACGTCGTCCATCCACAAACGGCTTCCTGGCAAACTACAGAGAGAACGAGCCTGAAGCTGGATCGCCACTCGCGCACATCACCAATATGGAAGTGAATGCTGCGATGGTAAAACTCGACTGGAGCCGTTTCGTAGAGGGTGCGTATACCAAACTTGTCTACGGAAGAGCACACACGGGTGAAACAGAAAGTGTCTACGGAAAAGTTTCGGCAGAAAGATTCCCTTACGCAGATAAAGATACGGATGCAGAAGATGAGAATGTCGACTTTTTCGTAGCTGTAGGTGATGCCTACTATAACGGTCAGTATAAACTCATGTACCAGTGGGCGCACATCTTCAATACGAAAGGTGAAAATCTGGATACAACTGTCACCAAAGTGGATGCAGGTACGGCAGACCTCTTCTCTCTCGGACTCCAGGTAAGCGGCATCGGTGACGGGATCAGTGATTTCCTGGATGATACAATGGTATTTGTATCAGGTGCTTATAGCAACTATAATGCGAAAAACGGATATTCTCTCCTGGGTTCAGAAGACGGGGGAAGCCAGGACGGTACTTCTGTCTGGGCAGGTATCATCATCCCTGACATGATCACAGAGAGCGGTAAGATCGGGTTTGAGTATAACCACGGTTCGAAGTACTGGACACCGATGACATGGGCTGAAGATACGGCTATCGGATCGAAGATCGCTGTACGCGGTGATGCGTATGAGGCATACTGGAACTTTGATCTCTTTGGCGTAGAGTATCTTCCTGCACAGATCAGATATACCTATGCGCAGCATGACTATACGCCAAATGTAAACTGTGCGGGATGGGTTGACTCCAAACCTGTCGATATCACGGCACAGGATCTGAGATTTTCTGTAAGCTACAGATACTAATCATCCAGAGACCGGGTCTCTCTCCTGAGACCCCTCTCCTGTAGAGATACAGACAATAGGCTATCGTACTCCTTCAATATCCAAAATTTTCGGTAGCCTATTGTGTGTATCCCTACTTCCCCCTCCTGATTCAGATGCTGCCCTCTAAAGAATATCCCTAAGTACCATCGCATAGTGCAGGACCCAAAGGTTCAGCAGAAGTATTCCCATCGATGAACCGCGCGAAAGCAGTGTTTGTATCACTGTTTTCTCTTTATTAATGGTCATCAGCGAAATGGTCATATGAATAACAGTCATCACGATAATGACACCCACGATATAGAGTTTCATGCGCAGTGCATCCATCACTTCATTGGTAATATCGGAGAAGAGGATGGCCAACAGGCCGTGCTGGTCGATCATCATATAGCCGGTGATGAGTAGAAAGATAAGTGCTACGACTTCAAAGTAGCCATAGATCGGACCGATACGCGGATAGACCTCTTTTTGGCCCTTCTTGTCCCTTAGTCCAATACCGAGGATGAACATGAAGATCGCTCCCCCGATCCAGGAGATCGCAGCGATCAGGTGGAGGTGGAGGAGCCAGGCAGACATCAGCTGTCTAACTTCAATACCGCCATGAAGGCTTCTTGCGGCACCTCTACCTTACCGATAGACTTCATACGTTTTTTACCTGCTTTCTGTTTCTCAAGCAGTTTACGTTTACGGGTGATATCCCCTCCATAACATTTCGCAGTCACGTTTTTTCCCATAGACTTGACGTTGGAACGCGCGATGACATTGTTGCCGATACTTGCCTGGATCGCTACTTCAAAAAGCTGTCTGGGGATAAGCTCTTTAAGCTGATTGACAAACGCCAGCCCTCTGCTGCGCGCTTTCTCTTCAGGAACAATAATGGAGAGTGAATCTACGATCTCCCCTGCAACACGGATATCGAGCTTGACAAGGTTACCCGGCCTGAATCCTATCGGTTCATAGTCAAAACTTGCATATCCTTTCGTTGTTGACTTGAGCTTATCATAGAAATCCATCACGATCTCGTTCATCGGGATATCATACTCCATCAGAACACGCGTCTCATTGAGGTAGTCCATCTTCACCTGTATCCCGCGGCGGTTGGTCAGGAGCGTAATGAGGTTTCCTACGAACTCCTGCGGTGTCAGGATCGTCGCCTTGACATAAGGCTCATAGATCGTATCGATCTTTTGCGGCTCGGGGAGTTCGCTCGGGTTTTGAATCTCTACCTCGGTACCGTCAGTCTTTTTTACACGGTAGACAACCGTCGGTGCCGTCGCGATCAGGTCAAGATCAAATTCGCGCTCCAGACGCTCCTTGACCACCTCCATATGCAGCATACCGAGGAAACCTGTCCTGAATCCCGATCCCAATGCCATGGAACTCTCAGGTTCAAAGCTCAAAGAGGAGTCATTGAGCTTGAGTTTGTTGAGTGCGTCTCGGAGATCCTCGAACTTATCCGTCTCTATCGGGTAGATCCCGGCAAAAACGAACGGTTTTGCCGGTTCAAACCCGGCAACAGATTCTGCCGTAGGGTTCTTTGCGCTGGTGATCGTATCTCCCACCTGAATCGTGTCCACTGTTTTCAGACCCATCACCACGATACCGATCTCTCCAGTTCGGATCTCTTTGGTTTTAATCGGTGCAATAGGGTTCGGATACATCAGGTCAAGTACCTGGTGATCCTGCTTGGTACCCATGACACGCATCACCTCTCCTTTTTTGATACTTCCGTCAAAAACACGCACAAGCGCCAATGCCCCAAGGTAGTTATCAAACCAGCTGTCATAGATCAGTGCCTTGCACGGAGCATTCTCATCACCCTGCGGAGCAGGTACGCGCTCAACGATCGCATCGATCAGCTCAGGTACACCAAGTCCCGTTTTGGCAGAAACAAGGTTATGCTCTGTCGCATCGATACCGATCGCCTCTTCCAGTTCGCCAAGTACTCTGTCAGGATCGGCGGCAGGCAGGTCGATCTTGTTCACCACAGGAAGAAGCTCCAGATCGTTCTCCATTGCGATATAGACATTGGCAATCGTCTGTGCCTCCACCCCCTGTGCCGCATCAACGATCAGCAATGCCCCGTCTGAAGATGCAAGTGAACGGCTTACTTCGTAAGAGAAATCCACGTGGCCCGGAGTGTCGATAAGGTTGAGGATATACTCCTCTCCGTCCTTGGTATAGTGAAGTCTTACTGACTGTGCTTTTATCGTAATCCCGCGCTCTTTTTCGATATCCATCGTATCCATCACCTGCGCCGACATCTGTCTGTCAGAGACAGCACCGCAGTGTTGAATAATACGGTCAGCCAAAGTAGATTTACCATGGTCAATGTGCGCGATGATCGAAAAGTTACGAATATGTGATTGTGGTATCTCTTTTGCCAATTTATTTCCTTAAGCAGGCAAATGCTTTGCCCTACTTGAATTTAGTGTTCAGCCAATAAACCAAAAAACTGATTTATCTTAACGCGTCTGGCCGCGTGAGCCTGCTGCTGAAGCAAACTCAGTGTTAGCAATCTCTTATTAAAAAAATTGCCTGAACGGTAAGTTTTTTACAAGAGATACACTCCCGAATTTCTAGAAAATCCCTCTTTACTTTGTCTCAAACAGAGAGTTTACACTCTCGTTATTGTGTACACGTCTGATCACTTCTCCCAGCATTCTCGCAGTAGAAAGTACTTTGATCTTAGTACACTTTTTTTGTATCGGTATCGTATTGGATACGATCAGCTCATCAAGCTCACCCTCCTCGATACGTTCAAATGCCGGACCTGAAAGCACGGGGTGCGTACAGCATGCCATCACCGATGTCGCACCAAGTTTTTTCAGTGCAGAAGCAGCTTTCACCATCGTCCCGGCTGTATCTACCATATCGTCGATAAGGATCACATCCTTACCCTCTACATTACCGATCACGTTCATCACCTCAGACTCATTGGCTTTTTCTCTTCTCTTATCAACGATCACCATCTCAAGTCCGAGTTTTTCCGCAAAGTATCTTGCCCTGGCAACCCCGCCAATATCCGGAGAAGCGATGATAGGATTGGGAAGATCCTTACTCTTGATGTAATCCATAAATAAAATTGCCCCGTATAGGTTGTCCACAGGGATATCAAAGAATCCCTGTATCTGCGAGGCATGCAGATCGATCGTTACCACACGCGTGATCCCCGCAGTCTCCATAAGGTTTGCGACAAGTTTTGCAGAGATCGGTACTCTCGGAGCGGCTTTCCTGTCCTGTCTTGCATACCCGTAATATGGTACCACTGCTGTGATAGATTTCGCAGAGGATCGCTTCAATGCATCTGTCATAATGAGCAGCTCCATCAGGTTTGCATTTGCCGGTGCAGAAGTAGGCTGTACGATAAAGACATCTTTACCGCGTACAGACTCTGCGATCTGTACATTGATCTCACCATCAGAAAAACGGTTGATCGTTGCTTTGGCAAGTGGCATCTCAAGATAGTCAGCTACCTCTTGAGAAAGTTCTGGGTTTGAAGTACCGGAAAATATCATATATCCGCTCATTGTAAGACCTTTAGTGTGAAGAATTTCATTACATTTTCGTAATAATTAACACGCGTATTTTACACAAAAGTTGATAAAAAGGTGATTTAAAGGCTTCTGTGACTAAACTAATGCGATTATAACCAAGTTGGATACTTATGATAAGAAGAGTCTTGAAAAAAACCTCATCCCGCAGTGAAAAACTCGATAAATTTCTGGATAAATATAATCTATCAAGAGAGTTTTTCGGCATCAACAGACGCAGTGTTACCAGGGGAGTCTGGATAGGGCTTTTCTGGGGCTTTATCCCTATGCCTATGCAGATGGTAGCCGTGGTTCTGAGCAGTTTTGTCTTCCGGTTCAACATACCGATCGCTATCGCCATAGTATGGCTGAGCAACCCGATCACCATGCCACCGATGTACTACATGGAGTATCTTACCGGCAACTTTCTTTTGGGGCTGGAGGGGCTGGACGAGATTGAACTCACGATAGAGTGGTTCACTGAAAATTTTGACCAGATACTGATCCCACTTTATGTCGGTACCTCTTTTTACTCTGTCATTGTCTCGACAACTATCTACTACCTTGTCAACTGGCTATGGATCAAATCAGTGCATGAAGAGAAGCGCGAAAGAAAAGCAAAACATCAGGGAAAAATCAAAGAACTGCTCAAAAGAAAATCCCCTAAAAACAATCCTGTAGAGGATGATCAGGAGAGCTGATTACAACTTCCTTTAGCAGATCACTCCCCCGCCGATGAGTCTGTTTCCGTCATACAAAGCCGCGATTTGCCCATGTGCCAGGCCAAAGACAGGTTCTTTGAGCATTACTCTCCCCTGCTCTCCCTCCAGTATCACATGGCATGGTACTGCTTTTGTACGGTAGCGTACTTTGACCAAACAGTCAAACTCCACCCTCTCTTCAAAAAGGTTGACCTGCTTAATCTCGAACTCGTGGGCTTCAAGCTTCTCTTTTGTTCCTACCACGATCTGGTTCTGCTCAGGTTTTATCGCCAGCACAAAGTGCGGGTCATGCGCACCGTTGACAAAAAATCCCCTGCGTTTGCCGATAGTATAATGCATATATCCCTTATGGGTTCCGACAACATTCCCCTCCGTATCTACGGTCTCTCCCGGCATATCGATATCCATATGGCGTGCAAGCACTTCATCATAGGTGTTTTCGACAAAGCAGATCTCTGAACTCTCTTTTTGCCTAGCGATATCCTGAAGTACCCCGATATCCGCTGCATAGGCTTTGACATCCTCCTTGACCCATTCACCCAGAGGGAAAAGCAGTCTTGGGATCACCTCTTTTTTTACTTCGCACAAAAAATAGCTCTGGTCTTTGTTCGGGTCTTTGCCCATATAGATGAATTTCCCGTCGGAGTTGATGTAGTGTCCCGTAGCGATATACTCCGCACCGATGCTGTCCGCAAACTCCACCAGCTTTCCGAACTTGATGGTGCGGTTGCACATCACGCAGGGATTGGGTGTGAGCCCTGCTTTATAGGATTCGATAAAGTAGTCATAGACCTCTTCTTTGAACGCACTGCTGAGATCCAAAAAATGTACCTTGATCCCGAGATACTCGCCCACACGCTGTACTTTGGCAAAGTTCTCTTCATGATACCCTTCTTTTTGATGGAGTTTCATGTAGACTCCTTCTACTTCGTATCCCTCTTTCTGTAGGAGTATGGCGCTGACCGTAGAGTCTACACCGCCACTCATTCCGACCAATACTTTTTTACTGTTTGTCATTGCATACCTCTTTGTCTTTTCCTTAAAATTTTTACAACGATGGAAGTACCTCATTGATCTGCAGCGCGATCCTCCCGTCTGTATTGACCAAGGAACCCTCTGCGATCTTCTTTTTCCCGGCTATAATGTCAAGATGGCCAAAATCCAGGTCCATCGCCCCTATCACATGCCCTACTTCCAGTTTTTTGCACGGTACCTCGCCCAGGATTGCCGTGACCACCTGATATTTTTTTGATAGATGATCTCGGGTAAGTTCTCCAAGCGAAACGATCCTCAGTCTATCCAAAGCATGGTGATGCTCGATCATCACTTCGGCATTGCCCCGCTTCTCATCCAGCAGCACCAGGCTCAAGCGCTCAAACCCCAGAAGCAGGATATCGCCCCGCTTCAGCTCTTTCAGTGCACGTTTTTTCACTTCAAACGGAGGTAAGGCAAGTGTATAGCAAGGGTAGATCTGATGCTTTTGCATCATCACTTCCAAACTATCAGCCTGGGTGTCAGCCCGCATCGATATCTCCGATGAAACGCTCCAGAAGGTACTCTTTGCTTGCGGCACGCAGGTCGT
>JAQVHV010000111.1 GCA_028696055.1 Sulfurovum sp. | reverse complement strand
AGGTCTCAGGCGGACTTCACGGGGTTGGTGTCTCTGTGGTCAATGCGCTTTCCAAAAAACTGGATATGACGATCTTCAAAGATGGACAGATCCACACACAAAGCTTCCAAAAAGGTATCCCCGATGCACCGCTGGAATCAGGGGATGCCACAAGAAAACACGGGACCAAGATCGAGTTCTGGCCGGACGAAACGATCTTCACAGAGTCAATATCCTTCAAAAGGGAGATCCTGACGAAGCGTTTCAAGGAGCTCTGCTACCTGAACCCAAGGATCACTATCGACTTCAGGGACGAAAGAGACGGCACCAAAGAGCTCTTCCATTTTGAGGGTGGTATCCGCCAGTTCGTTGAGGATATGAACACCAAAGAGCCTCTCTCAAGCGCACAGTTCTTCAGCGGCAGCGCGGAAGACTCGGAGGGGGGAACCGTTGAGATCGATATTGCCATGATGTACTGCAATGCTGATACCGAAAAGGTGCTCTCCTTTGTAAACAACATTAAAACACCGGAAGGGGGTACGCACGAGGCAGGATTCCGAGCCGGTCTCACCAGATCACTGGCCAGCTATATCTCCAAAAATGCCAATGCCAAAGAAAAAAACACCAAAATCACCGGAGATGACTGCAAAGAGGGTCTGATCGCTATCATCTCTGTACGTGTGCCGGAACCGCAGTTCGAAGGGCAGACCAAAGGGAAACTGGGCTCAAGCTATGTTAGACCGCTTGTCCAAAAACTCTTTAGCGAAAACTTCAACAAATACCTCGAAGAGACGCCGATCGAAGCCAAAGCGATCATGGACCAGGTCCTTCTTGCGGCCAGAGGACGTGATGCCGCGAAACGTGCAAAAGAGCTTGTAAAACGCAAAGACTCGATGAGCATAGGAACACTGCCGGGCAAACTTGCAGACTGCCAAAGCAAGGACCCCGAGATCTCCGAGATCTACCTTGTAGAGGGCGACTCAGCAGGTGGTTCGGCAAAACAGGGACGCGACAGAGTATTTCAGGCTATCTTGCCTCTGAAAGGTAAAATTCTAAACGTAGAGAAAGCCCGTCTGGACAAGATCCTCAAATCCGACGAGATCAAAAATATGATCACTGCACTGGGTTGCGGTATCGGTGATGAATTCGATGAAGAGAAACTGCGTTATCACAAGATCATTATCATGACCGATGCGGATGTCGACGGCAGCCATATCCAAACACTGCTGATGACATTCTTCTTCAGATTTCTCAGACCTGTGATCGAAAAAGGATATCTCTATCTTGCGCAGCCGCCGCTCTACCGATACAAAAAAGGGAAAACTGAAATTTATCTCAAGGATGATATCGAACTGAACAACTTCCTGATCGGAAACGGTATATCGGTCATCGAAAGCCAAACAATGGGAGAGAACGATCTCATCAACCTTTTCAAACTTGTAGGACACTACAAAATGACCCTGAAAGATCTGGAAAACCGTTTTGCCCTTCCTGAAGTGGTACGCTATATGATCGAAACCCCCGATATCGTAGCAACATCCAATGAGGCGCTCTTTAAAACGATCGAAGCCTATATTCATGAGCTCGGGTACAATATTCTCAACCAATCGGTCACCGAAGAGCATATCCACCTTTATGTCCAGACCAATGACGGGCTTGAGGAGCTGATCATCGACGATCTCCTCTTTACCAACCCGCAGTACAACAGTGCGATCGAGATCCATAAGCGCATCCAGGACCATATCACAGAAGAGTTTACGGACAAAGACCTCCTTGAACTTTTCGAAGTGATAGAGAGCAGTGCGAAAAAAGGTGCCTATATCCAGCGCTACAAAGGTCTGGGTGAGATGAACCCTGAGCAGTTGTGGGAAACAACAATGACACCGGAGAACAGAAAACTGCTTCAGGTGAAAATTGATGACCTGGAGACGGCAAGCGAAACCTTCACCCTCTTTATGGGAGATGAAGTTGAACCCAGACGCAACTACATCGAAACCCATGCAAAAGATGTCAAAAACCTGGATGTATAATGCTCCTGTCCGAACTTGAGGAACGAGAAAGACGTTTTAAACTTGCCCTCAGGGCAGCCATTCCGATCCTGGTTTTGGTCGTTCTGGTCTTCTACGCTACCTTTTTCGAAGGGGAGACCATTGATCTCAATTTTGAAAACAAACTGCTGATTGCTGCCATCGTCTTTATCTCTGTCTATTTTGTCTACTTCTTTCTGGAGCGGAGTGTTGAAGAGTCATTAATAGACCCCGTCACACACGGTTTCAACGAAAAAGCTTTTTTGGGGAAGATCAAAAAAGATAAGCCGGATGCTTTGGCGCTGCTTGTGATCGACAACCTCCCGCTGATCAACCAAAACTACAGTAACGAAGAGATTGATCTGCTTCTCTACAATCTGACACATAAGCTAAACCGTTATCTACAGGAGAAAGGGACAAAAAAACCTCTCATCGCAAGGCGTTACGGTGCAGAGTTTCTTATTGCTTTAGACACGGTCGACAAACCTGTAACGGAGCTAATCGATACTTTTATCGAAAAATACGGTACAGTAGATAACATTGAATTAGACTATCGCTATGCTGTACTCACCAATCCTGGCTTGGACCTTAAAAAAGATATCTCACAGCTTATAAATATTCTAAACTCCAATGAAAATGAGAATGAAACACCCAAAGAGCTGGTGAAAGATGCAAAGGAGTACACAGAGATCGAAGAGAATATTGTCAGTGCGATGAAAAACAGTGCGCTTTCGCTCTCTTTTCGTCCGTTGCTCAACATTCATACCGATACAGTAGATATCTATGAAATCGCTGTAAAATTAAAGCATCCTGCCGGAGGAGATATTCTCCCGCGCTTCTATCTGCCGATTATCAACAAAATGGGCCTGGGAAGAGAATATGATATGATGCTCCTCAAACATATTGTCAGACTGCTTCCCCTGATCGATCAAAATATCTCTTTGACCTTTAACCTCTCCCCTTTTTCACTCAGGGATAAGCAGTTTCAGGATCAGTTTTTCAAATTGCTTGAAGAGAACAACATCGATGCCTCCAGGCTCATCATTCAGCTCTATGAGAGAAAGACGCATCACAACTTGAGCGGATATCTCAGAACGCTCAAACAGTTGCGTGTGCATGGAATACGTATCTGTATCGACAATTTCGGTGCATCCAATGCCTCTATGGAATATATGAAACACTTCACTTTTGATATGATACAGTTTGACAGGGAGTATGTCACCAAACTCTCCGACAAGACCACCCTTGCGATGTTGGACTCATTGATAAAAATGTCCAAAGAGCTTGGGATCATTACGGTAGCCAAATGGGTGGACAGAGAAGAGCAGAAAGAGAAACTCATATCTCTCGGCATCGATTATCTTCAAGGATTCGGTATCGCTGAGCCCATTGACGAATACCATCTGATAGAACAATACAATAAAGGAAAAAAATGAAATACGGTGAAAAAGAGATACGTGAATTTGATATCAATGCCCAGGAGAACTTCTGGCCGAATGAACATGAGAAGAACTATACGATCAATATAGAACTTCCGGAGTTCATGTGTATGTGTCCACGCTCGGGATACCCTGATTTTGCTACGCTGAGACTCTCCTATCAGCCTGACAAAAAAGTGATCGAACTCAAAGCGCTCAAACTCTATATCAACGCATTTATGCACAGGTATATCTCTCATGAAAATGTTGCCAATGAGATCTATGATACACTCTATGGCAAACTTCAGCCAAAGTCAATGAAACTGATCGCAGACTTCAACCCAAGGGGGAATGTGCATACGGTCATAGAGATCGACAGCGAGAAGTGCTAACCCTCTCTTTAAACTCTCAGAAGTATAAATGAACGATTCCTTTATCGTTCATGGGCTTGATACTGTGCCCGTCACATAACTTAGCCATGCAGACAGGCATTTAAACAAAACAACCTATATCGGCCTCGCTAAAATATGTCAATGTGACATATATACTTCACTCTTTTCAAAAATCTATTATGATATACCAAAAGGAGTCGCATGATAGATTTTTTGGAAGTCAGCGGACGTATCCGCAAAATCCTCCATACCACACTGCAAAAAGAGAAAATTTACGACAGGGACATTGCCCATGCTCTCGATCTGGACCCCCAGTATTATGCCGTGATCAAAAAACGAAAAAAGATACCTTATGAAGCAATAGCACAATTTTGCCAGAACAACAAAGTAAGTATGAACTGGATCCTTTTTGATCAAAAAATTAATTAATCTTATAGAATAATTTTATGCTATAATTTAAACCACATCATACAAGATAACGTCCTAAAAAGTTCGCAATTTCACTAATCCCTATAGTATCAGGCTACTTTTGGTAGCAATTTCTCTCTTGTCTCCATCACTGTCACTAGTTTTTCCGGTTTAATGTAGCTTCGTTCAAC
>JAQVHV010000110.1 GCA_028696055.1 Sulfurovum sp. | reverse complement strand
TTGAACGAAGCTACATTAAACCGGAAAAACTAGTGACAGTGATGGAGACAAGAGAGAAATTGCTACCAAAAGTAGCCTGATACTATAGGGATTAGTGAAATTGCGAACTTTTTAGGACGTTATCGATACATGGCTGGTAGATGATCATAAAGGGGACGATGTAGAACTTGGTTTGCGTCTGGGTGCCCAAAATGATGAATGGAGAGCAATGCTTGTTTTTGACTATTTTGACAGTTCGGATGATGACCAGAACTATGAAAAAGGGCTTGTGCAGTTCGATTACTATCTTTTCAACAATGAATCGGATTCATTCTCTTTCCGTCCGTTTATCGGGATCAATGCCGGGTATATGAATTATGAGTCTACAAACATCGATGAGAGCGGGTTCCTTTACGGTGCCCAGGCCGGCTTTATTTTCGGGGTGACAGAGTATTTCGATATCGATGTGATGTATCGCTACTCTCTTACAGATGCAGCGCATACAGACCATGTCGAGGCCGTTGTTTTAGGGCTTAACTACCTTTATTAACAGGAAGAAGGATTGATTATGATGAAAAATGTTTTAGTCATAGTGGCTTTTCTGCTTTCTGCTGTATTGACGGGATGTGGAAGCAACAGCAAATCCGACGGCGGCCCAAACCCTGCACTTGATAAGGTGCTGGAGCTGCAAGCCAAGGAGATCCTGCTTGCGCCTAATGGTACGGACTTCTATTTGACTATGCCGTTTAAAAAACTGATCGACGAAACCTATCATGTAGAGTTGAGCGGTTTTAGCCTTGAGGTAACGGGTGGATGCATGATCAACTCGATCGGTTATGCACCTACTACACTAAAATTTGACGGAATGAAAGATTCATTAGAGACACTTGATATTTCAGGTACTTTTGATGCGAACTGTACGCCGACCGGCTACACGCTGACAGCCACACAGAAGATCACCAGTGGAAACCTGGGTGATACACGTCAGGTATCTTTTTCCTATGAATATGGCGGCGGATCTTTTAATCAGGGATATAGCTTTTATAATGCAACCACCCCTATGGAGATTACTGAATCAGATACACCATATCAGATCAAAGTACAGCTTGTTAAAGATGGATATGTTGCTGTAGGCGAAACGATCAAACTTCGGCCATTTGACAATACCTATGGAAATATAGCAGATTACGAGGCTACTACAGGCTCTGATGGCTATGCAACATTTGAATATACCTCCCCTGAAGTACTTCCCGCATCCGGCAGCAGTGTAATCCTGACTGCAGATTACTTTTTGGAAGACAATACAACTATTCCTGAGAAAGAGATCGTTCTGAATTTCGCACCTTCCTCAGATGCAACGGTTGATACGAGTAGCTGGGAGCTCAGTGCTACACCGGACAGCGTCAGTATTATAACAGGAGGAGAGAACAGGGCACTTTCTGTATACCTTTCCAATCCGACTCTGCATGCACCGGTCGAAGGGGTGGAGATCCAGGCATGGTGGTTTGACCCGGATAAGGGCACACTGAATACCTACTTTGCTACAACCAACAGTAACGGCCAGGCTGTATTCAACTATACTGCACCGGAATCACTGGTGGGATTGACAGATTTCGATATTACCTTTGAAGTTAGCAACGGTTCGCCAGCACTTCAGACAGATGTATCGATAGACTTTCAAACATCTATCGATGAGACGGTGGATACGACAGATATGCAGCTATGGGTAGTACCGGATGACTTTAATATTACAGAAGGCAGCCAAACCCGCGCGATTGACCTTTACCTGGCAGCAGAGAATAGTGTAGATTTGCCACAACCGGGAGTCGCAATAATCGCTGAGTTCTTTGACCCAAATTATGGAGTCCTAAATACCTATATCGGAACAACAGATGTCAATGGACATGTGGTATTTAACTATACTGCACCGGAGGCATTGCCGAACACTCCACTTGATATTACTTTTAAAGTGCTGCATGGTCAGCCTGATCTTAGTGTGGACACAAAGGTGAACTTTATCGGCGGACAAATAATAGATACTACCAATATGAATCTGTACGTTCATACTGCCAATATAGATGCGGATTCTTTAGTTGGAGAATCAACAGAAGATATTGATATTTGGATAGATGATGGTCATGGTAATCCTCTTGAAGGTATTGCGGTGAGAGCTATCTTCTTTGATCCCGACTATGGACATCTTGACAAATATACAGGTAAGACAGATGGAAATGGACATATCATCTTTACATATACGGGTCCGGAAGTAAATCCCGGAAATGATATCAATATCACTTTCGAGATCGTAAACGGAAGTCCGACGGAAGATGTCGATGTATTATTAGACTTCTAAGTCAAACGTGGGCCGTTTGGGCCCACGCTATTTATTACCGAGTGCCTTTCTTTAATCTTTTTTTCTCTATATTTACCCTATAATACGCTACAAAACTTACAGACCAGGTGTAATCATGATCGATCTTAAATATCTCCAAAACAACTTTGATGAGGCAAGTGCAAGACTTCAGAAAAAAGGTGTAGAGAGTAACACCCTTGAAAACCTCCAGTCTCTTTTTATCCAGTTGAAAGAGGCGAATGCCGCTTTTGAGAATGCAAGGGCAGAGCAGAACAGTATGTCCAAGCTCTTTGGACAGTATAAGCAGGAGGGGAAAGATATCGCCGAACTGAAGGCAAAGGTGGATGCCAACAAAGAGGTGATGGCGGAGCTTCAGGAGAAGGCAAGAGAGGCGGAAGAGGCGCTCTATACCGTGGCATTGGCGATCCCCAATTTTCCCGATGAGGGTGTGCCTGAAGGGAAAGATGAAGAGGAGAATGTCGAGCTTCGCAAAGTGCTTGAGCCCAGAAGTTTCGACTTTGAGCCCAAAGAGCACTGGGAACTGGGGGAGAAGAACGGATGGATCGATTTTGAGCGCGGTGTGAAACTGGCAAAGAGCCGTTTCTCTGTCCTTCGCGGTGAGGCTGCAAGGCTGGAGAGAGCGTTGATCAACTTCTTCCTGGATACGAACAGGGCAAAAGGCTTTGAAGAGCTCTGCGTACCGTTTCTGAACAATGCGGCGATGCTCCAGGGGACAGGCCAGCTTCCAAAGTTCGGAGATGACCTTTTCAAGATAGAGGATGAAGCACTCTACCTTATCCCGACCGCAGAGGTACCGCTGACCAATATGTACCATGACGAAATACTCTCCGAGAAGGAGCTGCCGGTACTGATGACAGGCTATACCCCTTGTTTCAGAAAAGAAGCAGGGAGTGCAGGGCGTGATACCCGCGGTATGATCCGTCAGCACCAGTTTGACAAAGTGGAGATGGTGGCGATCGCGCATCCGGACAAAAGCGATGAGGTCTTTGAAATGATGGTACAGAATGCTTCGGATATCCTGACTGCACTCGGCCTGCCGCACAGGGTTGTAGAGCTCTGCGGCGGTGATCTTGGCTTCTCCGCCGCGAAAACTATCGACCTTGAGGTGTGGCTCCCGGGACAGAACAAATACCGCGAGATCTCATCTATCTCCAATACCAGGGATTTCCAGGCAAGACGTGCAAAGATCCGTTTCAAAGACGGCAAGCAAAACAGATTTGTACATACGCTCAATGGTTCATCCCTCGCGGTAGGACGTACGCTGATCGCGATCATGGAGAACTATCAGAATGCAGACGGGACGATAGCGATCCCTACAGTTTTACAGAGATATATGTAGATAAGACTCACCATTAGTTTAGTATGTAATTTTACGAAATACCTATAAATAGGCAGATTTAACTGCCTATTTGCTGCCATATTTCTTAAGAATTTACCATAACTCAACAATACTCAAAGTTACTTTATCTATTGTATTTTGAGCCAATTGATCATAAAATTTTACAACATTATAGGCGCTAATCTTAGTATCGCTTACATTTTTTTCTTGAAGTTTTGCTTCTGCCTCTTTTTTTGTTTTTCCGACAAGGGCTAAAAACTCTTCACCAGAGATGTCACAATAATCATTCATCATATGATCACGTGCATCAACAGATTTAAACTCATATTGACTTCTAAGTATAGACCTGTCCACAATACCAAAGTGAAATAGATCCATCACTATAACATTAGGTTCTATTTTCGTTTCATCAAAAAAATCACAATATGTAATTTTAGGTTCTTTAAAACGAACTTTTGCACTTAATTCAACCATGTTAAGCCTATTTATATGAAATTGTACTAAATACTTATAAATAGGCAGGATGAACTGCTCATATAAAACTGGAAGTATGTCAACTACGTACTACCCAGTTATATGGTCTCTGTACTGTCTGTATGGCGAAGTTTTAACTTCCCTTCCATACTCAAGTAGCTGTTCAATGCACCGATGTAGGCTCTTGCACTGGCAAGCATCGTATCCAAGCTCAACCCGTGCCCGATGATCGCCGGTTCATTTGCATTGAAGGTGACTTTTACCGTGACATTCGCCAAGGCATCTTTCCCTTCAGAGACAGAC
>JAQVHV010000109.1 GCA_028696055.1 Sulfurovum sp. | reverse complement strand
TGTTGATCTGGCGATAGTGTACAAATACATCATCCCCGCCATTTTCCTGTTCGATAAAACCGAAACCTTTTTCGCTGTTGAACCATTTTACAGTTCCGTTTACTTGAGTTGCCATTGCAATTCCTTTAAGTGTTAATACATTTCATGGATGAAATGCTCAAAATATAATGTGGAGTGTTCTTTCGGAAGGATAATACTGTAAACGAAATGTAAAGCAATAAAAGTCGAGCCTAAGATGAACTCTAAATCATCTTTGAATAGAGCCATTATAGCTGAATCATGCAAGAATAGCAAATCAACTGTTTCAGAATGCCTCACTTTCTCTTGAGCAACGGGATATAGGCATTTAGCGCCAGAAATACTGATCCTTCATCATGCTATTTCGATCACTTTCCCTTTTCAGACATAAGCAATATTGCATTATAATGTCAGATAAAATTTCAAACAATGAGAGTGACATTTTAAATTCTAAAAAAGATCAATATCAATGAAAGGCTTATCATGCATTTTTCAAAACTTCTTTTATCGCTTATCTTGAGCATCGCGCTGTTTACTCAAACCTCCTGGGCACAGATCGCTTCCACAGAGGCTCTGTTCAACCAACAGACGGACATTTTATCCTCAAAAGAGAAGATCATCCAATTCACTGCCCGCAAAGATGTGGCAAAAATCCTCGAACAGATGGATGTTGATCCCCAAACGATCGAAGAGAGGGTGGCGGCAATGACGGATGAGGAGGCATCAAAGTTCGCCCATGAGATAGATACGTTGCCGGCGGGCAGCGATGCGCTCGGTTCATTGGTAGGTGCTGCTGTGTTTATTTTTGTGCTTTTACTGATCACTGATATTCTGGGATTGACCAAAGTTTTCAATTTCACCCGTTCTGTCCGATAGAGTGAAAAGAAACCGCTGCACCCGCTTACTGCCGGCCCTCGCTGCGCTGTTAATGCTTGTCGGGTGCGGCCCCAAAGTGCCTCTGCCCCCATCCGGGGATCATATCAAAGTTCCTTTTGTGGCTCCCCGTTCTGACTTGTGCGCGGCGACATCCATTGAGATGCTCTCCTCCTACTGGCGTCTAACTACACCCTATACTCCCCGCCTCTCCCGGGAAGAACTCGATGCACGTACACTGATCCCCGTAAAAGGCGGTACGCTGCAGATAGAGCTGATGGCCACGGCTCGGGCGAACGGCCTTCTCGCTTATACCCTGACACCCACATTTGATGCACTTCTCCGGGAACTGGAGAAACAACATCCCGTCATTGTACTGCTCAACCGGGGCTACGCCTGGTATCCTCTGTGGCACTATGCCCCTGTGACAGGCTACAACAAGAAGGATCAGACCATTTTGATGCACTTTTCCGACCGTCCGCATGAAGCAATGCGTATTGCAACATTTAAAAGGCTCTGGGAACGGAGCAGTAATTGGGGTGTCGTGCTTCTTCCCCCGGAACATCTGCCGGCAACCGCTACCTCCAAGGCATTTCTCCGATCAGCCTATGATCTGGAAAGAACAGGATTGAGAGACGAAGCTATCATTGCCTATCGGAGTGCGCTTAAACGTTGGCCAAGAGAGATCGATATACTCTTTGCATTGGCCAATTCCTACTACCATGCAAACAAATTCACACTTGCAGAAAAGTACTATCGCGAACTCCTTTCCATAGAGCCTAAACATCCTCTGGCACTGAACAATCTCGCTGATCTCCTCTGCCATAGAGGCAGGCAAAACGAAGCGATGGCGACCATCAGAAAAGCGGTTTCAGATAACAGCAAGATACAATCGATCATAAACGCCACAGGAAAAGAGATCCGCAAGGGGTGTACACCTCAGGGGAAAAAATGATTTTTAACTTGGTTCCGAAGAAATCCTACTTCTGGAAGTGCTGATAATCCTTCACCCCGCTCCAGTCACCGCCCCACTGCCAGCCGTACTCTTTAAATATCTTGACGGCTCTGTCCTCCGGAAGAAGTACGGCTCTGTCTGCTGCACTGTCGTTCCTGTGCATCCTTTTTCTGTAGACCAAAGAGGCTTTATGGCTGATATGTCCGCTTCTGGAGATATAGGGGTTTTCGATCGGGTTGATATCGATCGCTTTGCCGTAGCTGTGCCTGGACCAGTTCCTGCTTCCCGTAGCCCTGCGGCAGTTAAAGGCGGAGGTGTTGTCCGCTTCGATCGATTGCCAGTCATTACCGTTATAATCACTCACCAGTCTCATCCGGTAGATGGGGTAGTCAGCCTTATAGAGCGCTTCAAAGATCTTGACCAGCTCATCTGCCACCTCTCTATGTACGATCAGCTCGCCCCACTGCTCTTTTCCGCTGAAGTTCTTATGTGTCAGACGCAGATATCGAAGATCATCCAATCCTACGGGGCATCCTTTCCGATAAGAGTTTCCCTTGATCATGCGCTGCTTGATCTCAGGGGTAATCGTAGAAATATCTGCTTGATAGTCAGCCCATACTGTGATACTTACCATAGTCAAAAATAAAATGATCTTTTGCATGTTCTATTATAGCGAAATGAATAAATGGTCTATGGGATTGTGTGGGTAGCGGGGTCAAAGCCGTTGGCTTCAACCTCTGTCATTGCAATAGCGGACTTTAGTGTATCGGGATATAGGCATATCCCTTGTTTTGTGCACCAATAAGACCGATGGTTGCATTTGGGATGATTTTGACAAAGGGATAGATGCTCTGCTCTGGAATGTTATTTTTTTTCAAGCCTGCTTTACAGATCTCAAACTCCACACCATAACTCTCATGCAAAGTCTTCAGTCTTTTCCCCAACTCTGCCATATTATTGTCTTTTTGGAAAAACTGATAGCTGTCACCATGTACTACCACTTTGACCCTAAATTCCTGGAGTTGGTCTTGATAATAGACACTGTTTTTCATCACTCCCGAGATCAGGGTGCGTTCAAGTGTTTTACTATCACCGGTTTTCAGGTCATAGACTGCCTTGATTTCATGGCTGTTTTCTTCAGCAACGAGGGCCGAAGAGAAACCGAGTGTCATCGTGATCAGGATAAAACGCAAAAATATTCTTACCATCTCTTACTCCATCAGTCCGGAGAGGATCTTCTCCATTCTTTTTTGTGCATCATCAAGCGCTTCGAGTGACGCTTTATCATCGATGGCCATTGCACTGATCCAGTTATAGACAGAAGGGTAAGCTACATGCATCTTATCTTCACCTTTTTTCATGTAAAGATAGAGTGAACATGGTGCAAAGGCTCCTGCTTCAGGCCTCATTTTTGCCACAGTATAGATCACAGGAAGTTTACAGATCGAGTAAACATCATAGAAGTGAAATGCCTCATAGTTTTGCTCTTCAAAATCATAATTCAGGTCACTGAACCCTGCCATCACAAATCCGTTTGGAGCAAGTTCACCCTCAAAGAGCATCTGGAACTCATCTTTCTTATCCTCCCATTCATCAGGGTCTACCTCCATCTCTAAACGTGTTACACGATCACCTTCTATGGCTTTCACTTCATACGCCAGTGTTTCAAATTTACCATTTGGCATCGCAGTTTTGAGCGCCTCTTTGACCATTTCGCCTATTTTGATCAGTGTTTCATTCTCCTTGGGGATATCAAGAATCTTTGCTAATCCTTCAGTAGTGAGCGTAGAGATAGAAATGGTTTTTTCACCTTTTTTCGTGTAGATCGACATACTGAGCGGTGCAAAAAGACCAATTTCCGGATACTCTTTTACCAAGGTCAAAGTGTCTGGCTTGCTGTAAAATGTGAAAAGATTATAGACATCAAAAGGCGTCTCATTGAACTGTATTTTAAACGGGAGATTCATATCCCTGTTTTCAGCAATAAAGAAGCCAACTTTTTTGAATGCCTCCTCTATCGTTTTAGGTGTAATTTTCCCGTCACTGTTATCTGCGGTAAATACCTGAATATCCTGGGCAAACCCCATAGTTCCCGATATCACTATCAGTGCCATAAGTTTTTTTAGTAAATTTTTCATATCGATCCTTTATAGTAAAATAAAAATTATGGACGGATATAGATCCATCCGCCTATTTGACGTTCTATCAGCTCCACGATGCCTGCTGTAACCACATCTACACCGTCCAGCAGTGCTTTCTTGTCGATATCGTAGGTCCGCATCGTATTGCCGCAGGCAATAAACTCCACATCATAGGTCATAAGAGATTTCAGGCGTTTCTGAAGCTCCTTGTCAAAGAAGTTTGCCTCTTTCATCACCGCCTTGATCCCTTTTGAGTAGCAAACGATCGCCACTTCACATTTCTCCGGGCCGTAAAATTTTATGACGTTGCTGGCTGAGGAGAGTACATGCGATATCTCATACTCATCATCACTGGTCAACGGGAAAACAAATTGTCTAGGGTTTTCGATACTTGGTTTAGGGTCTGCGAACTCGGTATCTGAGATCAAAAAACTGACTGCCAACAGCAGTATCATCCAGATCTTTTTCATTGCTTGGTTCCTTTGTTTGAGGTTTGGTTATATTTCTCTTTTGCCTCTCTGAGTATCTCCAGAAAGTCCTCTTTGCCCCATGAACCGGGTACACGGTACAGCTGCTCCTGCTGAGGAGATAAAAAGAG
>JAQVHV010000034.1:3433-20127 GCA_028696055.1 Sulfurovum sp. | reverse complement strand
ACCCCATTGCACTCTCTTTGAGACGATCTTTGGTCTCTCCCCATATCGCTGCATCCTGAAGTGCTTTTTCGACACGCCCTTCGATCTCGCTTCTATCCTTGATCCCTGCCAGTTTCAGCCCATAGGCTACGTTATCATAGATGCTCATCGGAAAAGGAGTGGGCTTCTGGAATATCATCCCTACAGACTGACGCAGCCTGATAAAGTCGTTCTCTTTTTTGATATTCAGGATATTCTCTATCTCTTCACGGTGATCATACAACTTGATCTCGCCTTCATACTTATTGCCGGGATAGAGATCATGGATACGGTTCATAGACCGAAGCAGTGTGGATTTACCACAGCCGCTGGGACCGATCAGTGCCGTAATCTTATTCTTTTCGATAGGCAGATTGATATTTTTGAGTGAGGGCGCCAATGCCCCTGCATAGGTAAAATAGAAGTCTTTGACTTCCATGATCATACTGTTTGTTCTCATCTCTATACTTTCCTTATTTCTTACTTCTTGTGATAAAACGGCCCATGAGGTTGATCAAAAGCACCACCATGGTCAGCACAAACGATGCCGCCCATGCCAGTTCACGGCTTGCTTCATCCGGATAGGTTGCAAGATTGTAGATACTCACTGTCAGCGAGGGAAACTGCTCAGTCAGGTCCATCGTGAAGAACTGGTTGTTCGCCGAGGTAAAGAGTAGCGGTGCCGTCTCTCCGATAATGCGCGCAAAAGAGAGCAGTACCCCTGTAGTGATCCCTACTTTTGCTGCCTTCACAACGACCTGAAGGATGATCTTGTGCTTGCTCCCGCCAAGTGCCATTCCCGCTTCCCTCAGCTCTTGCGGAACGAGTGAAAGCATATTGTCCGTCGTGGAGATGATGATAGGGATCATCATGATCGCCAGTGCAACGATACCCGCCCATCCGTTGTACCCGCCAAAGGGGTCAACCAGAAGAGCAAAGACAAACACACCGATGACGATCGAAGGTGCCGACATCATCACGTCACTGAGGTTTCTCATCACTGCAGCCAACCTTCCGTTGTTGCTGTACTCTCTCAGGTAGATCCCTGCGAGCATCCCGATCGGCACAGCGATCGCACTTGCCATCAGTGCCATCGTGAACTGTCCTACAAGCAGGTTGCGGATCCCCCCTTCTACCAGGTCATGGGTAAAGGTACTCCAGTGAAGGCTCATGATCCCCTTGTAGCTCAGGGTAACCAGTATCCACAGGAGGAACCCCAGCCCTATCACGGCTGAGAGTGTAGAGAACATCAGAATCGCTTTGTTCAATAAAAGTCTGTTCATACCTTGTGCCTCCTTATACGCTTTTTCTTCCAAAAAAATAGAACTTTGCCAGAGAGATCAGGGCAAAGCTCACGACAAACAGGATCAGCGCCAGGTAGTACATTGCACTGATCTCGAGATCCTGTGCTTCGGCAAAGTTGTTTGCAAGCAGCACCGGGATCGATGTCGTAGGATCGGTGATACGGTCCGGGATCTTCATCACCGAGCCGATCAGAAAGGCTACGGCCATCGTCTCCCCCAGGGCACGTCCGAGCGCAAGAATGATCGATCCGATGATCCCGCCTTTGGCATAGGGCATCACCACATCCTTGACCACCTCATAGGTGGTTGCCCCCATCGCATAGGCTGACTCCTTGAGGACCGGCGGTACCGTATTCATCGCATCCCTTGTGATCGCGGCCATAAACGGGATGATCATGATCGCCAGTACGATACCCGCGGTAAGCAGTCCCACTCCGTCACCCCCTACAGTAGATTGTACGATCGGTGCAAAATAAAAAAGCCCCCACATTCCGTAGATGATACTCGGAATGGCTGCAAGCAGCTCGATCGCTATAGAGACGGGTTTGACCAGTGTCTCATGCGCTATCTCTGTCAAAAAAATGGCGATCCCCATGGCCAGAGGAATCGCAATGGCCATGGCGATCAGAGTACTCAGCAGTGTACCTACGATCGGGATCCATCCGCCAAAGAGTCCCCCTTCATCATCTTCATCGACTTCCCAGCTGTCGCTGTAGAGAAAGTCGATACCGAATTCATGCAACGCCTCCTGTGCATAGGTAAAGAGTACGGCGAAAATACCTATGAGGATGAAAAAAGAGAGCGTAGCCGATAAGAATGAAAAATTTCTAAAGAGTTTACCACCCATACGTTATTACCTTCCAGTGTATTGAGCGCGGAGTATATCGGCAAATGGTTACAAATATATTACAGTTCTGTTACCGGCGGAAAAAACCGCCTGAAAAAAGCTACTTGATCTTTTTGGCTTCCCAGTATGCCCTGATCTTCTATTTGGATAGAACGGATAGTGAGCAAAGCCCCCTATCTGTCTCTTTGAAAA
Organism: Sulfurovum sp.; assembly: GCA_028696055.1. Classification (GTDB taxonomy): domain Bacteria; phylum Campylobacterota; class Campylobacteria; order Campylobacterales; family Sulfurovaceae; genus Sulfurovum. The sequence continues at coordinate 17,766 of JAQVHV010000034.1, read as the reverse complement.
CATTTGCCATTTAGGCAATTTTATTTTCAAGAGATTGCTGACGCTGAGTCCTCTTCAGCAGAGTGCTCAGAGACTTGTTAAGGATGCTTACCTGATCCCTTTAGCCTCCCAGTAGGCTCTGATCTGATCTTTAGTCTCTTTCGGAAGCGGTACATATCCCAGCTCGACTGCCGGTGCATCTCCTTGGGTAAATGCCCACTCCATGAATTTTGTCACATTTTTGTTCGTTGCCTGCTTCTCTTCCGGGAGAAGAAGGAAAGTGGCAGCAACGATGGGATACGATGTAACCCCTGCCGGGTCACCGATCACCGCGTAGAAATCATTATCAGGTGTCCATGTTGCATATTTTGCAGCATCCTGGAATGACTCGAGTGTAGGCGTGATGAATTGCCCTTCCTTGTTCTCCACCTGTGCTGCCGACAGCCCCAGCGTCATCTTATAGGAGTACTCGATATAGCCGATGGAGTTTTTGATCTGCTGAATATTTGCAGAGACACCGGAGTTGGACTTTCCTGCGATCACCTTGTTCGCTTTCCATGTCGGTTTTTTGCTTACTTTGATCTTCTCATCGATCTGGTTCAAAAAGTAAGTAAAGTTAAAGGTCGTACCTGACTTGTCCGCCCTGACCGCTACCGTGATAGGCTCATGGGGAAGCTGTAGCTCCGCATTGTGTTCAGCGATCGCCTGATCGTCCCAGTGGGTGATCGTACCGTTGAAGATACCTGCGATCGCTTTACGGCTCAACTTCAGTTCCCCGTCTTTGATACCGTCAAGGTTATAGGCGAGCACAACAGACCCCACTACCGTCGGGAACATATGGAGCTTCTCTTTTTTCAGCTCTTTCTGCTTCAGAGGTGTATCCGAACCGGCAAAATCCACCATCCTTTTTGTGATTGATTTTACACCATCGCCTGAACCGGTCGGTGTATAGTTTACCTTGACACCCGTTGCTTTATAATACTCCGATGTCCATACTTTGTAGAGCGGTGCAGGGAATGATGCCCCTCTCCCTTTAAGCTCTTCTGCGTATACTGTGACCGCCGTTACCGAAGCGATCAGTGCCGCTGTAAACATTTTTTTCATTACCATGTTCTTTCCTTTATAGAGATGTCCGTTCCGGACTTGAAACGGAAGTATATGGCATATTGATTACAAAATTGTTACGGATAGGGAAGAGAAGGAGGCTGAACTCAGCCCAGTTTGTAGCCTACGCCCCATACAGGAACGAAGTACCCCTTCTCGCCTGAGGGGTCGATCTTTTTTTTCAGGCGATTGATCGCCACATTGATCGTCTTGTCGTGAAAGTTGTCGCTATCATCCCCCCATACCTCATCACGCAGAAAATCTCGCTGAAGTGTCTGCTGTGCATTTTTGACAAAGGTGTAAAGTAGTCTATACTCCAGGTTGGTCAAGTCGACCTTTCTTTCGTCAATATAGAGCTCTCTAGATTGGTTGTCAAGGATCATATCCCTGTAGCGGAGCTTATCACTCTGCTTCACGCCGCTTCGCCTTAAAAGAGCTTCAATTCTGAGCATCAGCTCTTTGGTATTGAAAGGCTTGGTCACATAGTCATCGCCCCCTCTTTTGAAGCCCTCTTCCAGCTCACCCTCCTTATCCTTCGCTGTGAGGAAGATCACTGGTGTGTCATACCCTATCCCCCGCATTTTGGCGACAAACTCACTTCCCTCGACCCCAGGAAGGTTGCGGTCAACGATCAGGAGTGCCGGAGACTCCTCCTCCATAAAGCGTTCTACATTGTCAGCAGAGAGAAATCCCGTAACATCATACCCCTCTTTGGCAAGATGATACTCCAGAAGCTCCAGGATATCCTCTTCATCTTCAATGATCACAATTTCTGCATTCTTTTTTTCCATAGTGAAATCTTAGTATGCAGTGATTACATTTTGATTACAGAATTTTCCATTTTATGACACTTTGATGACAGAAGCGTATGGGGATAGGAAAAATTGATCGTTTGGGCAGAAGAAGGTGCGCCGATGGGGCGCGTACCGCGAAAGAAGTTTAGGCAGCCAACCCCTTGATAACATAGAAGATAATCGCTGATACGACTGCAGCGGCAGGCACGGTAATGATCCACGCGGCAATGATCCTTTTGACCATTCCCCGCTTTACATAGTTCTCCCTGAGTGCGCGTTTGATCGCTTTGACCTTTTTCTTTTGTGCTTTATGGGCTTCCATCAGTTCTACTTTTTTCTTATAGTCATCACCCGTACATGCATCAAGCTGCGATTTGATTTCATGCTGTTTTGCGGTCTCTACTTGAAGTTTCTGCTGTTTTTCGCTCATACTTTTACTGTCAAGCCACTCTCTCAGGAACCCGACACCGAACACGGCACCCACCGCAATATGGGTTGAAGAGACAGGAAGTCCAAGCTGCGAAGCAAGCACCACGGTGATCGCTGCAGCCATCATGATCGAAAATGCCCTCATCTGGTCAAGTTCGGTGATCTCGGAACCGACCGTACGGATCAGTCTCGGGCCGAAGAGTGCCAGACCGATCGAGATACCGATCCCCCCTGTGATCATTACCCACAAAGGGATGGAGGCTTTCTCGGAGACCTTCAGGCTTGTCAGGGCATCATTCACCGCAGCCAGCGGTCCTACCGCATTGGCAACATCGTTTGCGCCGTGTGCAAAACTGAGGAGTGCGGCTGCAAAAATAAGCGGGATCGTGAAAAGAAGGTTGATCCCCTCTCTGGAGTCATCCATACCGGCTACTTTTTTCGCCACCCTTGGCTTGACTATAAAGAAGGTAACCGCCCCGCCGATCAGACCAAAGAGCAGTGCGATAGAGAATGTCGGCTTCTTCGTCTGGGGCAGGAAACTCAACATCTCTGTAAGCGAACCCCAGATATGCTTAAACCCTTTTAACGTAATATAGGTGATAAATGCCGCCGACATGACCGCCACCAGTATCGGCACCACTTTTTTGGCGGCACCGATACGGTCTGCTTTGTAGAGGATCTGTGATTTGATGATATAGAGGAAGATCGCGGCGATCACACCCCCAAGTATCGGAGAGATTACCCAGGAAGCGACGATCTGCCCCATCATACTCCAGGAGACGATCGCAAAACCGCCTGCGGCGATCCCCGCTCCCATTACACCCCCGACGATAGAGTGCGTGGTGGAGACCGGGGACTTGAGCCATGTAGCGAGGTTGAGCCAAAGTGCGGCAGCCAGAAGTGCGGCACTCATCGCATAGACAAAGACCATCGGATCATCTCCGAACGCATTGGGCGAGATGATCCCCTGCTTGATCGTGCCGACCACATCGCCGCCGGCAACCAGCGCCCCCAATGCTTCAAAAATGGAAGCGACGACAACGGCTCCTCCGATGGTAAGAGCACCCGCACCCACCGCAGGCCCCACATTGTTCGCCACATCATTCGCTCCGATATTCATCGCCATATAGGCGCCAAAGAGTGCGGCAAGCACCAGGAAGCCCCCGTGCGATGCCTGTCCGACGATACTGTTCGCATACAAAGCTACCGCGACAGCAAAACCTGCACCCAGCAGTGCTTTGATTGTATTGTTCATAATTGTCCCTAAACGCTTAATAATGAAAGTATAAATAAAATATACTAAAACTTGTTACCATTTTTTTACCAATATATGATAACTAAAAAAGAAAATAAAAAAAGCGGGCATTTTACCCGCTTTTGGAAGATGAATGTGAAAAGAGGAGGCTAGAATTTAAGAATAGCATCCAACTGTACACGGTGATAGTCCGCTTCAATACCTGTCGCACTCTTGCTTGCATTGAGCGTAGACCACTGGAAATGTCCGCCAAGTTCCAGGTTTTCAGCCATTTTATATTTGGCTGTAATGATATGACCACTGCCATCCGTTCCTCCACCCATAAAATCTGAGTCATTATGTGCGGCAAATACAGCATCTTTTTGAATATCCCTGTACGTATACCCTATCTTCCAGTCATTGATATTTTTTGTATCACCCAGCTGCATACTGGCATCATAGGCAAAGTTATCGCTGCTTACTGCAGTATTGTATCCAAATGTTGCCGCAACTTTAAACGGTTTGCCAAACAGATCATCAAACTGCAACTCTGAAAAAGCCTCCAGTATGGCATAGTTATACTCATAGAATCCTCCGGTATAAGAGTTCCCCAATGGACCATTTTCATAAGGAGAAATGTTCCCTTTGACACCGTCATAGTAGTAAAATCCGCCACCCAAATTGAGTTTGGCATCTTCAAGTTTCATGGATTGCATATATTGTGCAACATAGATGTAGATATCATCTGCACCTTCATTCACACTCTCCATGATCTTGTTTACACCCAGTCTGTAGGCTTTTGTATCATCCTCATACCCGTAGTTCACACCATATAAACGGATATCATTATCCCAGATCAGTTGTGTTTTCATAGGTCTGTAGAAGTGATGTTCGCTTTTACCGGCTCTTATCCAGGAGTTGTCAAATGTATAAGCAAGATTAAGGATATCGATCTTCAGGACATCGATAAAATAATCTGCCCAGTTCTCGTCATCTCTAAAGGTGACGTTCCCTGATGTCGGGTTTCCTTTACCGCTTGAGACAGCGGTTTCAAGTATGAAGTTATCTGTGATATCAAAATCTAAAAAATATCTAAGACGATATCTTGTCCGATATTTATTAGCCTTGTCATCTCTTTCAATGGTTTCATATCTCAATCGCATGTCACCTTTGGTATGAATCCTGTCCAAAAAGCTGTTTTCCGCTTCCGCTTTCGATTCTGCTGATGCTGCCTCTTCACTCGCTATTGCCATTGTCGCTGCTGCAACTATTCCAAATACAACTTTTTTCATTTTTTATACTTCCTTATTTCTCATGCCGGAAGTATAAAAAAAAAGTATTACAAAACTCTTACCGGTTTGTTTTTAATATTTATATGATACAGTGAGAGAAAAGTCTCTTCCTGTCTTGAACTTTCGGGTCGCATGTTCTTCGTCCTGCTGATACCATATTGTCTCTTCATCCAATAGATTTCCAAGTTTGAGTTTGAGTCCTAAACCATTGCTGAACTTCTCTATCCATATAAAATCCAGCAACGTGGCAGGATTTTCCATATAGTCCGGAGTGACCAATACACCCTCGGCGTAATCCTTCAACCCGAGCTTTCTGATCCTTTCACCCATATTATTGTATGCCAGGGTGAGACTTCTGTCAGGGAGTTCATAAGATAAAGCTAAGTTAAGGACCGTTTTGGAGAGGCCCTGCAGCTGTCTTCCGTCCGTACTTAATACTTCTTTCTGCTCGTCACTCAGTGTCACCTTGGAGTCTGTATAGGTGAAGTTTCCAGAGAGATACATATCGCTCAGGAGCCTATGTAAAAAGCCAAGCCCCTTTCTTCCGTCAAGTTCAAAGCCTTTGATCGTAGCACTTTTCGAGTTTTGAAAAGAGTAGATCGGCAGCGATGAAGAGAGCTCCTGTGTATCTTCGATAGGATCATCCAGTTGTTTATAGAACAGCCCCAGTTTGATGCTCTCTGTATCAGAGAAGTAGTGGCTGTATTTAAGGTCATAACTGTTGATGATCGTATGTTTCAGGTCAGGGTTACCTTTGATATCCGCGATCTCGTAAGGGTGGGAATAGACACCACTTGATGCTTCTCTGAGATCGGGAAGGATATAGGTTTTCGAATATGCGAGGTCAAGAGTATTCTTCTCATTAAAAGTATATTTTAACGAAGCACTCGGGAAGAGCTCATTCTCCAGCTCAAGTAGTCTATCATACGTTTGATAGGTATTGTTTTTGCCCGGGTCATACTCCTCACCGGGGTGCTCTCTCCTGTTATACAAATAGTATGAAGTGGTACTCTGTTCAACATTCACCTGACGTACACCTGCCAGCACATCCAAATAGCCGGTAGGCTTTAAAAATGTGCTCAGATAGAGATTTGAGTCATCCACATTGGCATCAAAGTAGTTTTTGGCCTGAGTATAGTTCTCTAGCGTAAACCGTCTGTCGTCAAACCAGATATCCGGACGCACATACATATCATAGATCGTATCAATATCTTCAGTAAACTCTCTTTCGTCTCCATTGATCTTTATTCCAAGCCCGTTCATTTTTGATTTTCTTTTTTTATTACTATTGGAATAACCAATATCGATAAAGTCCTCTTCACTGAAAAGGTCAATGAATATCTTGTTTTTCAGATAGAAAGCATCTACCTTATCATCTGAGACCAACCTTTTTGCAAACTGATTCGATGTTTTAAAAAGATATGCAGGTTCACCACTCTCCAGACCATCGTCATCCACATAGATATATCTAAAGTTATTCGGCTGGTTCAGCTCAGCTTTTGCTTTTTCATATCCGAATCGAAAAGCACTTTTCTTATCAAAGATCTCATACTCAAAGTCACCGTTGATCTGATCTGCCTCCAGCGTTCTTTCTTCCCACTCCAGATCATAATAGCTGAAGATCTCATCTTGGTTTGATCCAAATTCTCCCACACTCAGCTTCGTTCCCTTAAGGCCCATGTGTGTATAAAGCTTGGTGTATTTAAGGTTCAATACATCAGCAAACATATAACCGAGGTTGAAGATACCAGAATGAGAGTACTCAGAATTTGAGCTGAGTGCAATCCCATTATTTGTAGGAAGATCATTCAGTGTCTTATAGATACGGTCCTCAGGAGCAGCGTCCGGGTTTTCCGCTATACTCTGATTGATATTATACTTATAAATCTCTTCTTCTCGGTATGTGTGCTCCTGAGAGTAACCATAGTTACCAAAAACAGTGATTTTATTCTCTTCATCAATGTCATAATGCTGAGAAGCCTCTATCCCGATACTCCCTCCAAACGGTAATGACTTGTTCGTAAGATTGTATTGTCTGTCCCCTACATAGTTCTGGATAAATTTCGAAAGATCTTCTTTAAGAAAGTATCTATTGGTAAATGAAATTGGGCTTTCTCCCACCACTACATCCGTAAGATCAAGAAGCTCCTGACTGATCTCTCTATACCCATCATCAAACCCACTCCAATCACTGTCACTTCCATGGTAACCGATCACGTTATCCCCAGTATAGCTGTTCCCTTTAACTCCCAGAGAAACCTTAATATAGTCATCCGTCGCACTCTCTTTTGTCCTGATATCTACATATCCTCCACCGAAACTTGCAGGGATATCTGCGGTACCGCTCTTTTGTACTTTCATAGAACTGATAACGCCTGAAGGAAATATATCTAACGGTACCACTCTCTTGGTAGGATCCGGTGAAGGAAGCGGCAGCGAGTTCATCTCAATGTTCGTGTACCTGTCGCCAAGACCGCGCACATAGATACTTTTCCCGCCTATCAGTGTTACACCTGTAACCCTTTTGAGAGCACTGGCTGCATCACTGTCGCCCTTTTTTGACATCTCCTCAGAGCCAAGTATATTGGTCACAGCACTTGCTTTCTTCTCTTCTTGCATCACGTCAGCAAGGCTCCCTTCGATCTTCGGCGCCAGCACGACAAACTCTTCAAGTTCCATACTTGCCGGCGTCAACTTCACGGTCCTGGAAGCCACCCCGTCCTTTTTGACGACGATCCCTCCGACAGTCTGTGCACTATATGCCGAGTGGACCACCGAAATACTCAACATTTTCCCTGAAGGCACAACTGCGGAGAAACGCCCCTTGTCATCGCTGCGGATATCCACGGAGGTACCGCGTACAAAGATCCTTGCTCCGGCGATAGGAGTGTTCCCTTCCGAGGAGAGTATGGTCCCCGTGAGTTTCCCCTCTCCTGTCGCTGCCGTTTCATCTTTTTTTTGCGAAGCAGCCACAGATACGGGGATATCGATATCGATACTGTCCGCTTCTTTTTTTGATAGTGTTGCGATCACTTCGGTATTTCTGCCGCTCTTGATCTCGACAGGTTTTTTGAAGTACCCGAGGTTTTGGCCGCTGGCACTTTTCCCGAAGATCTCAAGCTGGTGTCTCCCTGCAGAAAGCGGCAGTGTTGCCGCACCGTCTTTGTCAGTCATGAAGACCTCTTGACCGTCTATTTTGATTTCATTTTTAGCCAGCGGTTTACCGTCGCTGAAGAGCAGTACCGAAAGCGTACCCTTCTCTCTTTCACTGGCAATAGCAGCCAGCGGTATGATCACTGACAGCAAGATATACAATAATTTTTTCATCTATAGACACTCCAGACTGTTGTTTCTGCATTTTTCGATATTTTTACGGATCACCGTTGCTTTCGAGAAGAGTTCATCATCTTCAATCTTTTTAAGATGTGCTTCCGCACTCTCATAATCTTTAACCATGTAGTAGGCGTATGCCAATGCGTAGCGCATATTGTCATTCTGCAGCAGGCCGTACCTGTCCAGCGCATCTTTGAGTCCGATGATCTTCTCAAATTCGCCTTTTCCGATATAGATCGCTACTTTCTGTTTGGTCTTCTCTTCTTTATCCTTCATCATCGAATTCAGATAGAGCGCATGGGCAAGCGCACCGTTTCTTCTATGCATCTCCGCTGCTTCCTTAAGGTATTTCTCATCATAGAAAGAGCCTTTTTCAAAAAGGTCTGCGGTGATATGCGGCATCTCTTTCTGGTTGTAATAGTGGCCCAGCAATATATGCACTTTTGCCGAAGAGGGGAACTTCATCTTCGCCTCTTCAAGTATCTTGATTGCCTCTTCTGATTCGCCTCCGCTTTGCAGCATCTGCGCCAGAGAGATATACTCCTGTGCATTGGCAGGCACCTTTTTCATATAGGCTTTTGCTGCAGCAATAGATGCCTGGTAGAGTTTTAACTCGGCAAAATAGTAAAACTTCTGCTTTAAGAGTGTCTCGTCTTCAGGAAAAAGCTTTGCTCCTCTACTCAAAGCATCGATTGCAGAACCATGTTGACCGGCCTTCCAGTAGCACTCTGCCCTAAGCGTAAACAAAGATGCATTCGCACGTCCTTTTTCTCCGGCTGCATCCAGAGCATGTACAGCATGGATGTACTCTCCGGCCTTATAGTATGCCTGTGAAAGATAGATGTAGATCTCTTCAATTTGATCTTTTCTCAGTTTTTCCGGATCAAATACAGGCTTTTTAACCACTGGTTCTTTCACTTTCTTCTTCTCAGAGAATACCTTAAAGAGATACTCTCTTTTAGGCCTATCTTCCACCGGCGGTTCGTAGACCTTTTTTCGGGTTGCGATGATCGCTTCTTTAAATGCGTTGATCGCAGACTGATAGTTCTCATTTTTCAGGAAGATCAGGCCCCTCATATTGTGATACTTGTCCCACTCGATATTTGTATGGGACTCTTTGGCTTTCTGAAGTTCATCCAGTGCCTTGTCATATTTTCCATCATAGTACATGATGGTCGCGATCTCCATATGATTGACCGTCTGTTCTCTGTGCTCTTCTGCCTGAAGTGTCAGGGCAGAGGAAAAGATCACGGATAGTGTCAATAATTTTTTCAACATTTTTTTACCTTAATTCAAATCGAAGCGGACTTTCTGCTTCGCCCATACTTTGACAGGATTGCCTTTATACTTTGCCGGTGCAAAACGCCAGCCCCTTACCCCCCTCAGTGCAGCCTGGTCAAAAACGCCTGCCGGATTTGAAGCGATCACTTTCGCAAGCTCCACGCTTCCGTCTTTGCCGATCAGCAGATTTACCACCACATATCCTTTGATACGTTTTTTTGCTGCAGCAGCCGGATACTCCAGCGGCGTGCGGGAGACTACCCTCGGTTTGCTGTCCACCGTTCCTTCGCTCATTGCCGTATCTGCCGCGACATCTCCCAGAAGGCTTCTGCCGTCACCGATAATATCCCCTGTGGCAAACTCGGGGATATTCATCGCCAGCCCGCCCAGCATCGCACCCAGGTCCGGAAGCGGCGCTTTAGGCTGAGCCTTCGGTTTGGGCTTCGGTTTGGGTTTGGGCTTCTCTACCTTTGGCGGGAGTTTCTCCATCTTCACATAACGCATAGGATCTTTGACTTTTTTCTCTTTCTTCTCTACTTTTGCATTAAAGGAGACGACAAGTACCATCATCAAGAGGGCACCGATAGCCATTGACAGGAGCGCAGAGTTCCTGGCACGCTCTTTATTAAATTTCACTCTTGCCATTGCAGATTATCCCATCTCTTTGGATGTGGAGACTGCTACATCTTTTGCCCCTGACATACGGCACTCATCCACTACATCGATCAATGTCTCTACCGGGATGGAGTCATCGGAGATCACCAGTACGGATTTCTCTGTCGCCGTTCTCAGGAGATCTCTCAGTTTGCTCTGTATCGCCCAGAGCTGAACCGGCTGGTTGTCAATGTAAACCTGGGAGGTGTTGTCGATGTAAACCCGTACGACTTTGGAGTCCGCTTTGCTCGCACTGGCAGCCGAAGGACGGTTGATATCCAGTTTCATATCTTTGACAAATGTCGTTGTCACCATAAAAAAAATCAAGAGGATAAAAACCATATCGATCAACGGCGATACGTCGACATTCTCTACTTCCTGCTTTTTTGGTCTGATTCTCATTGTGCATCCTTCGTAGATATAATATCTGTGATCTGTTCGAATTCAAGTTCGTAACGCTCTGCCTGCTTGTCAAGGACACGCCCGAGGATCAATCCCGGTACGGCCACCACCAGTCCAAGCTCTGTAGTAAAGAGTGCTTTTGAGATACCGCCTGAGATACTTGTCCCTTGGGAGAACATCGAACTGTTCTGAAGCGCATCAAAGGTCTCGATCATTCCTACGACTGTTCCCAGCAGACCGACCAGCGGAGCGAGTACCACGATCGTCCGGATCATGATCCGGTAGCTGTTCACATCACTGTAGTAGGGAAGCAGTACACCGTTGATATGTTTCCTCACATTCGCACCGATCGCCTCTGCCTCGCTCGCCGCATGAAGCGCATCTGCCACGGCATAGTCAAGGATTCCCCTCATCGCCTGCTCTTCTCCCCTTGTCTCATGTTTATTGATAAGGCGGCGGACATTCCCTTTGGTTCCTCTCTTGAGGATAAAATACCGATACCCCAACCCGTACCAGAGGAAGAAGTTGAGCACGAAAAGTACCCACATCACAACCCCTCCGGTATTCATAAGCTCGACAAACCTGCCGGCTAATTCAAATGGCGAAAGCATCTTAGCCTCTGTACTTCTCGTAAAGGTTTACGATATGCAGCGCATTCTGTTCCATCGAGTCCTTAATACCCTGCGCCCAGCCCGAAAGCAGGTTCCCGATCAGCAGAAGAGGGATCGCCACGATAAGCCCCTGCATTGTCGTGACAAGTGCTGCAGAGATACCGCCGGAGAGAAGTTTCGGATCGCCCGTACCAAACTCCGTGATCACATCAAAGGTCTCGATCATCCCCGTCACTGTACCAAGGAGCCCCATCAGCGGTGCAACCGCTGCGATCACCAGCACAAAGCTGCCAAATCTGTCGATCTGCGTACTTTCATTGAGGATATTCTCCATAATGACATCTTCGACGTGTTCTCTGTCCCTGTCGATATTTCTGAGTGCAGACTTGATCACTCTGGCAGTGGATCCCTCATAGCCTTTGATCGCCTCAAGCGCCTCATGCTTTTTGCCGCTCTCTACTTTATCGATCACGATCTGTGTGATCTCATTCACGTTGCTGCTTGCTTTCATCAGCTTGATGACCCTCAGCCCCAGTAGTGCCAGACCGAAAAGACCGAGTACGAAGATGATATATCCGATGACACCGCCTGCTTCCAGTGTATCTGATACGCTCTTCTCTTTGACATAGTCAACCTCTTTGTCAAGGTTCTCATAGACAAAGATATCGATCGTGTTACCAGGGTTTTTGGCATACATCGCTTTGGCATCATCCGATGAACCTACGGCGTTCCATAGCTTGTATGCTCCGTTTCCTGCCGGTGCAAGTGCGCCTGCTGCCTCTTTTGCGATACCGTAGGCTGCGACATTTCCTACCTTGACGATATCGCCTTCTACTTTTTTCCCGTCCGGGAGATAGAATTCGCCTTTTTCGTTTCTCAAAGAGGAGAGCGCGCCGTAAAGCTTTGTCGAAACAGACAATGCCTGCGCTACCTTCTCTACGTCTGAAGTTTTGTTGTCATCGTCCAGCGTGATCCCGTAAGGCTCCAGTGTCAGACGTGCCTGGTTGAGGACATTTCCGACAAGGCCGCTGTTATCCTCTTTGTCTGAGAGTGCTTTCGTCAGTTTTTCCATTCTGTCACCCTTCTCTTTTGCCTCGTTGGAGACTGCAAGGAGTGCTGACTGAAGTGTCTCTACCTTCTCTTTGGCAAGTGCGAGCTCTTTCTTCTGCTGCAGCGTATCAGACTCCAGTCTCTTCTCAAGCTCCGCTTTCTGTGCTTTGAGGAATGCGTATTCTTTCTGATACGCCCGCTCAAGTTCACCCGCTTGGGCTGCTGATACAAGGGCACAAAGAACAAATATCGGTAAAAACAGTTTCATGATCATCGCTTTCATTGGTTTACTCCTCTTGTCAACAGCGCATTGGGAAGCGTAAAGTATCCGGTACGGATCTGCTTCTGCAGTGCATCAAAAAGATCGATGATCTGGTCACGCTCTGAAGTTTCCATAGCCACAACATAGTCATACTGCTTGCCGTTCTGCTTGACATAGCCTACCCTGTCATCAGGGGTTGCAAAGAACATCATCACCGATCCCACCTTCGCGATCTTTGCCATCGTCGCCTTGCCGTCAAGCGTGATCTCCTGTTTGAACTGCCCGATCTCTTTGGTCAGGCGCAGTGCGTCATCATAGCTCGCCCAGGTGAGCGCCAATGCTTTCTCCTGCGTGATGTTTTTATTTTCAAGATCGCTTTTGATCTGATGAAGCGCAGCGATACGTTCATCTACTTTGAACGGGATGCCCGCCCTGATCTCTCTTTCCAGTGCCGTAACCGCTTCATCGATGATCGGCTTGAGATCAACAGTGGCACTGCCCGATGATTCAAGCTTCTTCTCCATCTTTTCGATATTCTGTTTTGTCAGCTTGAGTGCGGTCTCCTGTCTGTTGATCTGCGCTTCGTTGTCAGAGATCTGCAGGGCATAGGATTTCATTTGGGATTTGTACGTCTCTTTGTTGTTGTCGATCTGAGTGTAGAGCGCCTCAACATCCGATCTCAGCTCCATAATGGACTTGACCATCTCATCTTCAGCGATAAGCTGGGAAGAGCATACAAAACCGGCGTATAACGCTGCGGATACTATTCTTTTCGGCATTGCCATAATTTACTCCAAAAGGTAGAATTTGGCGAATGGTAACCTAGGAAAGTAACAAAGCGGTAACAGAATTGTTACAAAAATATGACAGAGGGAATAAAGAGAAAAATATAGAATAAGAGACAGGCAAAAGCTTGCCTCTTAAAGAAGATTAGTAGCTGTTTCCAGCACCTGTTGTAAACTTATTTTCAAGTATCTGCGCCGAAGTACCGGTAAATCTTGCACCCGTTGATGTACCGTAGATCTCTACATTCTCAAATGAAGTATTGGCTGCGTCAACTGTATCAGATACACCATCCGCACTCTTAGAGTAGATCGCACCATATGTATCATCTACATTATCCGTGACCGTACCGTTCCTGAAGTACCCTCCGATACCATCTCCCTTAAAGTAGATACCGCCCTCTTTCGCTGATCCGTTCTGTACGATGTTGAACCCGTCAAATGTCGCGTGGGTTGCTCCTGACATCTCAACGGCTGCGTTACCTGTTGTTGTTGTGATATTAAGATTTCTGACAGTTCCACTGAATCCGTCATCGACATCAAAATAGTCATCTGTACATCTTGTGATCGTTACGTTTGTAAGATCTACTGTACCACCCCATAGCTCGATACCGTCATCATCTGAGAGATCCACTATGATATCCTCTACCACTGTTCCCGAACCTACACCCACAAAGCTAAGACCGTTGATCTCTTTATCAACCTCCATGGTGATACCTGAGTTCAGGACCTTCACATGTCTGAGGATACCCGAGTTGTCAGCAGGATCTGTATCTCCTGCCACAAAATCCGGGTTTGCTTCATAAGGTTTTACTTGTGGATTTCCGGCATTACCGATGATCACCAAGCCACCCCATTGTCCTACGGCCGGTGCCTCACCGTCGATCGCTACTTTCGTTGAAGTAAAGGTGATAGGCGCTGCTGCTGTACCGTCTGCAATGATCTTCGCACCTGCATCTACGATCATATAGGATGTCTGTGCGCCTGTACCGTCGTATCCCGCAACTGTAGTTCCGGGCTCGATCGTCAATGTCGCGCCGTTCTCTACCACCACAAGACCGTCCATCAGCCACAATTTGTCTTTTGTCAGTGTCATATCACTCGTGATACTGTTTGGAAGTGTCTC
>JAQVHV010000034.1:0-3333 GCA_028696055.1 Sulfurovum sp. | reverse complement strand
CCGCAACTGTAGTTCCGGGCTCGATCGTCAATGTCGCGCCGTTCTCTACCACCACAAGACCGTCCATCAGCCACAATTTGTCTTTTGTCAGTGTCATATCACTCGTGATACTGTTTGGAAGTGTCTCCTGTGGTTTTACAGTATCAGAGTTATTGTAGATATTTTCAAGTATCTGCGCCGAAGTACCGGTAAATCTTGCACCCGTTGATGTACCGTAGATCTCTACATTCTCAAATGAAGTATTGGCTGCGTCAACTGTATCAGATACACCATCCGCACTCTTAGAGTAGATCGCACCATATGTATCATCTACATTATCCGTGACCGTACCGTTCCTGAAGTACCCTCCGATACCATCTCCCTTAAAGTAGATACCGCCCTCTTTCGCTGATCCGTTCTGTACGATGTTGAACCCGTCAAATGTCGCGTGGGTTGCTCCTGACATCTCAACGGCTGCGTTACCTGTTGTTGTTGTGATATTAAGATTTCTGACAGTTCCACTGAATCCGTCATCGACATCAAAATAGTCATCTGTACATCTTGTGATCGTTACGTTTGTAAGATCTACTGTACCACCCCATAGCTCGATACCGTCATCATCTGAGAGATCCACTATGATATCCTCTACCACTGTTCCCGAACCTACACCCACAAAGCTAAGACCGTTGATCTCTTTATCAACCTCCATGGTGATACCTGAGTTCAGGACCTTCACATGTCTGAGGATACCCGAGTTGTCAGCAGGATCTGTATCTCCTGCCACAAAATCCGGGTTTGCTTCATAAGGTTTTACTTGTGGATTTCCGGCATTACCGATGATCACCAAGCCACCCCATTGTCCTACGGCCGGTGCCTCACCGTCGATCGCTACTTTCGTTGAAGTAAAGGTGATAGGCGCTGCTGCTGTACCGTCTGCAATGATCTTCGCACCTGCATCTACGATCATATAGGATGTCTGTGCGCCTGTACCGTCGTATCCCGCAACTGTAGTTCCGGGCTCGATCGTCAATGTCGCGCCGTTCTCTACCACCACAAGACCGTCCATCAGCCACAATTTGTCTTTTGTCAGTGTCATATCACTCGTGATACTGTTTGGAAGTGTCTCTGTCTGTAGTGTACCACACCCTCCTTGGGCAATAAACTTGACAGAACCGGAAGTTGCATCTACCTCTACTTTCTCAAAGTTATTAGCCATATCTATTACCAAGGCGCCATCATCTACCTTTGTTTTGCCTGTTTCGTGAACCAATAGATAATTATTTTGCGGCATGTACAAGAACCACAGTTTATTTGCTGCATCAAACTGATTGTAGATACCTGCCATCGTATCATCTATTTTCATTGTAGTATTTGTAAGGGCATTTGCTCTGGTTTTATCACCAGTATACTCTCCAAACACATACGGACTCACTGAAGAAATTGTGGTAAAATCACTTGTAGGGATCATGACCGCACCCTCAGCTACTGTACTCTTTCCTGTTTCATGCATAAGCAGATAATCCGTTTCAGGCATATAGAGTACCCAATCTTTTGCGTTTACATCCACATACTTATAGATACCCGCCAACTGATCATTCGCTGTAAATGTTTTACATGATAAATGTTCAACAACACTTTCCTGATCTATCGCTAACAGACTTGATGCAACCAATGATAATCCAATGAGATTTTTTAACATATTTTTTCCTTTTTGTGATTTTTTAAACTTATAGAGCGACTTCGCAAGTCGCCGTACCCGGGATCGGGTTGCCAAACGGATCCTGAAGTTTTTCCACTTTTCCTGTTTCCCCATTTTCAGCGATACATGAATCACCCATCTCTGACGCTTCCAGCTCCTCTTTTGTAGTTGGCGTAGGTTCTGGTGTAGCAGTAGGAGTAGGTGTCGGCGTAGGTGTCGGCTCCTCCACCCCACCTGCGACTTCGCAAGTCGCCGTACCCGGGATCGGGTTGCCAAACGGGTCCTGAAGTTTTGCCACTTCTCCACTCTCCCCATTTTCAGCGATACATGAATCACCCATCTTTGACGCTTCCAGCTCCTCTTTTGTAGTTGGCGTTGGCGTAGGTTCTGGTGTAGCAGTAGGAGTAGGTGTCGGCGTAGGTGTCGGCTCCTCCACCCCACCTGCGACTTCGCAAGTCGCCGTACCCGGGATCGGGTTGCCAAACGGGTCCTGAAGTTTTGCCACTTCTCCACTCTCCCCATTTTCAGCGATACATGAATCACCCATCTTTGACGCTTCCAGCTCCTCTTTTGTAGTTGGCGTTGGCGTAGGTTCTGGTGTAGCAGTAGGAGTAGGTGTCGGCGTAGGTGTCGGCTCCTCCACCCCACCTGCTACTTCGCAAGTCGCCGTACCCGGGATCGGGTTGCCAAACGGGTCCTGAAGTTTTTCCACTTTTCCTGTTTCCCCATTTTCAGCGATACATGAATCACCCATCTCTGACGCTTCCAGCTCCTCTTTTGTAGTTGGCGTTGGCGTAGGTTCTGGTGTAGCAGTAGGAGTAGGTGTCGGTGTAGGTTCAGGTGTAGGACTAGGCGTTGGCGTTGGCGTGTTAGATGCTACAACCATCACCTTTCTGCTTATACTTCCTGTATTACCCGCTTGGTCTGTCGCTTTATAAGTGATCGTATAGGTACCTGCCTTGGAAGTATCGACAGAGCCTGATTTGACCGGATCCATTTTGCCGTCAAACTCATCGTATGCAGTAGCTCCTGCATCCATATAGACTTCACCGACTATGATAGTGACTTGCGCATCCCCCATAAGTGTTACCATTGGTGATGATGTATCCTGTGCAGCAAGGTGTTTCTTAGCGCTATTCGCATCTACCAAGGTCACATCCACTTCATCCAGTAAAGCCTGTGCTTCATTGGTAAAGCTATTCTCTGTCGGATCAAGCACTTCTGTGATTGCCTCTGCATATTTCTTTTCTACCGTTATTCTTGAACCGATATCACCATCATCATCCAAGCTCTGAAGCAATTGTGCCAGTCTGACCGCTGCCGTACTATTGGTCGGATAAAGTTTATAAGGTGTAACAACCATATCTTCCACAAATTCCATTGATCCGATTGTCATTTTCCCTATATGGAAAGAGACATCATCACCATACTTACAACTGAATTTACCATCCCTATCCGTCACTCCGCTGACACCGGATGGATCACACGAATATTTAAGATTTTCTACCGGAGCATCGATAAATGTTCCGGTCGCATCTCCCGACATGCCACTACTGCTTCCTCCCCCGCATGCGGAAAGGAAAAAAGCGGCCGATACCGAACATACAGTTAGTGCTATCTTTGTGTATTTCATTAACATTCCTTAAGATTTAATG
>JAQVHV010000033.1 GCA_028696055.1 Sulfurovum sp. | reverse complement strand
AAGTAAAAATTCCTACTTCCTACTTCCTACTTCCTACTTCCTACTTCCTACTTCCTACTTCCTACTTCCTCACTCCTCACTCCTCACTGCCAGTTACTTTCTCTTTTTTGATCTTGTCAAACTTGACGATCAGTTCGATCCTGCTGACGGGGATGCCCAGTCTGTGGGATATCCCTTCCCTGCTCTCCCCCGCTTCGATGCCTGCTATCACTTCATCACTGACCGAAAAGTTCTCGATCACCTCCTTGACGGCAACACGCGAAGCTTCAAGGTTGGCGATCGTACTGTTTTTCGTCTCAAGAACCTCATTGAGAAGACTGTTCGCTTTTTTCAGCTTCCTATTTTCCCGGATCAGCCCAAAGAGCACCAGCACCAGCAATGCCAGCAGCCCAATCACAATATAATCGAGCATCCCCATCACAGTACCTCCAGAATGATAAAAGCCAGAAAGACAAATCCGAGATATCCGTTCACGGTAAAGAATGCCCTGTCTATCTTTGTAAAATCTTTGCTGACCAGATAGTGTTCATAGGCGAGCATCAGTGCGGCAAATAGGATCGCCAACACAGCAAAGAGCCCCAGCTTAGCCTGCATGACAAAGAGTGACCAGAAAGCCACAGCAAGCAGATGAAAGCCTCTTGCGATCCACATCGTCTTTGCCGCACCGAACCTTGAAGGGATCGAATGCAGCCCCTGCGCTTTGTCAAACGCCATATCCTGCAACGAGTAGAGCAGGTCGAACCCCGCCACCCAGAACATCACACCTACAGCAAGAGAGACGGACCACCAGCTGATCGTTCCCGATACGGCAACCTCCCCCGCGATCGGTGCCAGTCCCAGGCTGATCCCCAGTATCAAATGCGCCAGTGCAGAGAAACGTTTGAAGTAGGTATAGGCTCCCAAGACAATCAGTATCGGAAGCGAAAGCTGAAGTGCCAGGGTATTGATAAACCAGGCAACCGCTATAAATGCCGCTGCATTAAGAAAAATAAACCAGAGCATCTGCGCTTCAGAGACCCTGCCGTCCACTGATGGCCTGTTCTTTGTGCGGGGATTAAGGATATCGATATCCCGGTCGAGATAGCGGTTGACCCCCATCGCATAGTTTCTCGCACTCACCGCTGCCAGTGTGCCAAGCAAAAGAAGTTTCCACCCGAACCATCCCAAACCATTCACCTGCACAGAGGCCACAAGCATCGCGATAAAAATAAACGGAAGGGAAAAAACCGAGTGCTGGAACATCACCAGTTCCGAAAAATCATTCATGAGTTTTTTAATATTCAATTTCTAATTTCTACTTTCTACTTTCTAATTTCTAATTTTCACGGGTGCGGGATTTTGAGCTTTGAGTTGAGTGACCAGGCGATCACCGCTACCAGTAGTGTAATGATATAGACATTTGCTATCAGGCCGTAACTGTAGATCAGATAGAGAATCCACAGCAGGATCGCACCCAAAGGCGTAGGAACCCCCTCAAAGAACTTTGCCACCTCACCGGCATCGGTTTTAAGGTTGAACTCCACCAGCCTTCTCAGTCCCATAATGATATAGAGAATGAAGACGATTCCGACGATCAGCTCCTGAAACACCGAAGTGATCCCGCTGCCCAGAGCATAAAAGAGCAGGAATGACGGCATCACCACAAAAGAGAGAAAGTCCGCAAAACTGTCCAGCTGTACCCCGAACTCTGTAGAGAGCTGATACCTTCGTGCCAGTTTTCCGTCAAGAATATCACACGCCCCCGCGATCCACGCCAAGACGATCGCTGTAAAAAAATCGCCCTTTACAATGAAATAGATCGCAATGACCCCTAGTGAGATATTAGTAAAGGTTACCAGATTGGCGATATTAAATCGGTTGTTCTTATCAAATAGATTCATGTATACCTCAGAATAATTTGCCACATTTTACACTTTTTGCGGTTATGGTATGATTACACCTATGAATGCAACGATCAAACAACTCGCTATAATCGGACCTACCGCATCAGGCAAAACTGCTCTTTCTATAGAGGCAGCACAAAAGTTAGATGCCTACATACTTTCGCTTGATTCGCTCTCTATCTATAAAGAGATCGATATCGTCTCGGCAAAACCAACGCTCGAAGAGCGCGCAGGGATAGTGCATTTCGGAATAGACCATCTCTATCCCAATGAGCATTTTGATGTCACGACTTTTGTCAGACTCTACCGCGAAGTCTATCAAAAAGCAATGAGCGAAGGGAAAAATCTGGTGATCGTCGGGGGAACAAGTTTTTATCTTAAAATGCTCATAGAAGGGATCAGTGATCTCCCCTCTATCAGTAAAAAAACAATAGAAACAACAGCCCAGATGCTCATAAGCCTGAAAGATGCCCATCAATTTTTACATAACCTGGACCCGATCTATATCGATCGTATCGCGCAGAGTGACAGATACCGTATCGAAAAAGCACTCCATATCTACCTTGAAACAGGGATGGTACCATCGGAATACTTCCAGGCCAATCCCCCCGCCTCTGTGATCAATGGTTCTTTGCCGATCTACAGGATCGATATCGAGAGGGAAGAACTGCGCAAACGTATCTCGCTGAGAACCAGACTGATGCTCAAAGAGGGCCTTATCGATGAGATATGTATGCTGGAGAAAAAATACACACGCAGTCCAAACTGCATGAAAGCGATAGGGATCAAAGAGACTTTGGATTACCTTGACGGGATCTATGACAAAGCAATGCTCGAAGAGAAGATCACCACCAATACCGCACGCCTCGCCAAACGCCAAACCACATTCAACAACTCCCAGTTTGAGGGTGTCGTTAAGGGGAGTGTTGAGGAATTGAAACGTATTTTATTGTGAGTCTGTTACCGGGATGCCCTCATCACGACAAAAGAAGATCTTAAAGTGTCGTCGGGGTAAGGGTACCCCGACCTACGTCAGAGAATAAATTTTCTAAGAAAGGTGCGTTAACAAACACACCCTACAATATGTAGTAGCTGAATTCAGTATTTAAAATATTACTTACTATCTGCTACCTACTCCCTACTATCTGTTTAATATCCGCTTGCGCTGATCATATAGTAGATATAGGATACCAGAGGCTGGATATAGAAGATCGCTCCTACTGTTGCAACCGTTGCAAAGCCGATGATCACCATAAGCGGTCTAGAGATGTTGTAGTAGATCGTATCGACATCTTTGACCGGATCTTTCAGGAACATATAAACGATCAGTTTCAGGTAGTAGTACGCTGCGATCGCCGAGTTGAGACCCATCACAACTGCAAGCCAGATATACCCGGCATTGACCGCTGCCTGCATCACATAGATTTTACCCCAGAAGACAGAGAACGGAGGAACCCCTGCAAGTGAAAGCATAAAGAGCCCCATGATCACCGCACCGATCGGCATGATCTTGATAAAGCCGGCAAATTTCTCATACGGGTGGTCGTATCTGTTGTTGAACCTTCTCATCTTGTGGCGGGAGATCCAGAGCATTGCGAATGCACCGAGGTTGGTAAACATAAAGAGCGCATAGTAGAGGAAGATACTTGTATTCGCCTCAGTCGTATCAAGTGCCAATGCAGCCATGACAAAACCTGCATGCGAGATAGATGAGTAGGCAAGCATACGCTTCACATCTTCCTGCACGAGCGCCATGATATTGGCGAGTGTCATTGTAAGTACAGCGATCACAAGGATCATGATCCTTGCCCACTCTACCCCAAGATCGATATACATCCCGAATATTCTGATCGCCACAACGAATGCCGCAACTTTCGGCACCACTGACATATACCCTACCAATGCAGCGGATGCACCTTCATAGACATCGGGTGCCCATGTATGGAACGGATAGAGAGAGAGTTTGAAAGCCAGTGCAACAAGGAGCAGTACGAAACCTCCGAAGATCGCGATCATAAGATCCGGCTCATTCAGACGTGTTGCAAGTACTTCAGCCACTTTGTAGATCTCTACAGATCCGGTAAGCCCATAGATCATCGCAGATCCCATTGCAAAGAAGCCGGCTGCCAATGCACCCATAGTGAAATACTTTACGGCTGCTTCATAAGAGTTGCTTCTATTGTGCAGTGCGATCAATGTATAGAGTGACAAAGATGCCGTTTCAAGTCCGACAAAGATCAAGATCAGGTTATCCGATGCCATCATAAACTGGAATCCGGCAACCATAAAGAGAAAGAGTGCGAAGAACTCCGGATAGGAGTACTCGTGGAATCTTTTTGAACTGAGCGCCAACGGGATAAAGACGATCGAACCGATAATCACCAGAAGCTGTGAAACGATCGAGATACCATCGATCAGTATTACATCAAAAAAACCGCGTTCATTGATATTGAGGCCGACTACCGAACCCAAATCGATCATCAGTACAAGCACTGTCAACATGACATAAAGAGATTTGTGAAGCCCCTCTTTAAGCAGATCGATAGACAAAATAATCAGACCACCCGCGATCGCTATAAGCATCGGTGCGAGTGTGATAAGGTTTAGACTCTCTAAACTCACTTTAATAGGCTCTAACATTATTTTGCCTCCTTAGTTGATTTCGCTACGTGTATCATATCTTTTGCCTCTTGCGTGATCGCCTTTTCATCCATAAAGTTCAGCATCGCTTTGACAGAGTTGTCGATCGGGTCAAGGATAGGCTTCGGATAGATACCAAGCCAGACCACGATTGCCACAAGCGGAACCAATGACCATGTCTCTTTGGCATCAAGATCTTTGAGGTTCTTGTTCTCCTCTTTGGTTACCGGACCGAAGAAGCTCTTTTTAAAGAGTGAAAGCATGTACACAGATCCGATAATGATCGATGTACCCGCAAGGATCGTCATGATCGGAGAGACCTGGTAGAAACCTACCAACACAAGGAATTCTCCGACAAACCCGATCGTCAGAGGCAATCCAACGGAAGCCATCAGCATGATACCGAAGATCACTGCATATTTAGGCATGACCGCTGCAATACCGCCGAACTCGTCCATCATCTTTGTGTGTCTTCTGTCATAGATCACACCAACCAGCATGAACAGTGCACCCGAAACGATCCCGTGAGACAACATCTGGAAGACAGAACCGCCGATACCTTCAGCATTCATCGCAAAGATACCGAGCATCACGATACCCATGTGAGAGACCGATGAGTATGCGATCACCTGTTTCATATCTTTTTGTGCATAAGCCACCATCGCCGTATAGATGATCATGATGATAGAGAGTACCGCGATCGGTGTGATCCAGATCACCGCAGCATCAGGGAAGAGCGGCAGAGAAAATCTTACAAACCCGTACGTACCCATTTTGAGCAGCACCGCTGCAAGGATCACAGAACCGATCGTCGGTGCCTGGCCGTGTGCATAGGGAAGCCATGTGTGGAACGGGAACATCGGAACCTTGATCGCAAATCCTATAAAGAATGCGGCAAAAAGCCACATCTGATAATTCACAGGAAGGACCAGTGCATACCAGTCAGTCAATGCAAAGCTCCATACACCTGTAAGGCTCTGATAGGTATATGCCATAAAGAGCATACCGACCAGCATGATCAGTGATCCAGCAAAGGTATAGAGGAAGAACTTGACCGCTGCATAGACTCTCAAGGACCCGCCCCACGCACCGATGATATAAAGCATCGGTACAAGAGAAAGCTCCCAGAAGAGGTAGAAGATGATCGCATCGAGTGACACGAACACACCCACCATTGTCATCTCAAGGAAAAGCAGTGTAATGATCATGTTTTTCACATTCTCTTTTACGCTTAAACTCATGATACCGATCAGTGTCATCATTGTCGTCATCAGGATGATGAAAAGGGAGATACCGTCAACACCAAGGTAGTAGTTGACACCAAAATCAGGAATCACAGGAATGAGCTCTACGAACTGCATACCCGCATTGGTTCCGTCAAAACTGAACCACAACCATAACGAGAGGAAGAACTCGATCGCCGCTACGGTGACACCGTAAACCCTGGCACTGTCCTTATCTATCACAAAACCCAGCAATGCCGCGATCGCCGGGAAAAATACCAATATACTTAAAATATAATCCATCTATCTACTCCTTAACCTATCATCGCCGTTACTGCTGCAGCTACCATGAGTACAACCGCACCTACAGCCATCCAATTAAGGTAGTGTGAAAGGTTACCGGTCTGCATACGTCTGTTGACATCTCCGCTTTTATAAAGGAAATGTGCAACGCCATCTACTGTTCTATCTACGATCTTCATGTCTACACCATGCCAGAATTTCTCCGAAATCATCGCATAGGGCTTTGAGATCAACTCTTCGTAGAGTTTAGGGATATAGTACTGGTTTGCAAGAAGCTTATAGATAAAGCTATTCTCGAGTTTTTCATTTCTCTCAAGGCCTTTGTTGTATTTGAAATAGGCGAGCAGGATACCGCCCACTGCAAAGAGTGTTACAATCGCTGTAAGCAGCCATACATAGTGATGTGTATGTTCGCTCATATGATATGCAGGAAGCAGACTTGTTACAAATGTCTCAAACCCGTCTTTGAAGAAACCGGCGATCACGGCAAGGATCGCAAGCGGTGACATCGCGATCAGTACGAATTTGTACATCTCATGCGGATGGATCTCGTGGTGGTCATATCTCTCCGTCCCGTGGAACGTCAGGAATACCTGTCTAAAGCTGTAGAAAGCTGTCATCCCTGCTGTCACGACAAGCATGATCCAGAGGATATAAGTCCCTTCGTTGAACGCCGTCTCAATGATCGCGTCTTTGGAGAAGAATCCTGCTAGAGGGAAGATACCTGCAAGTGTCAAAGAGGCAAGACCCATATAGATATAGGTAGGTCTCATCACTTTTTTCAGTCCACCCATTTTGAAGATATCCAGCTCATCATGCATTGCATGCATGACGTTACCCGCACCCAGGAAGAGCAGTGCTTTGAAGAATGCGTGTGCCACAAGGTGGAAAAGTGCGATCCAGTAAGCGCCCAGACCTGCAGCGGCAAACATATATCCCAGCTGAGAGAGTGTCGAGAATGCGATGATCCTCTTAAGGTCTCTATTGACCAGTGCCATGGATGCGGCAAAGAAGGCTACAAATGTACCAATCGCTGCGATAAAGTAACTTACTTCAGGAGTCACAGCAAAGAGCGGGTTCGCTCTGATCACCAGGAATACCCCTGCGGTTACCATCGTAGCCGCATGGATCAGTGCAGATACCGGCGTAGGACCTTCCATTGCATCCGTAAGCCATGTATGCAGCGGGAACTGTGCTGATTTACCCATTGCGCCGATAAAGAGCGCAATCGCCGCACCGTTCAGTATCCACTGATCAAGGTTTGGAATCGCTGCAAATACTGCATCGTACTGAAGTGAACCTACATTCCAGTAGAGGATAAAAAGGCCGACAAGCATACCAAGGTCAGCGATACGGTTCATAATGAACGCTTCATTTGCCGCCCATGATGGAGAGATCGAAGGGTTGTCTTCTCTTGACTGGTCCGGCTTGTGGTACCAGAAACCGATAAGAAGCCATGAACAGACACCCACGCCTTCCCAACCGATAAAGAGACCGGCAAAGTTGTCACTCATAACCAATACCATCATCGAGAAGACGAATGCTGAGAGGTAGGAGAAAAATCTGTTGAATGATTTGTCATGGTCCATATACCCGATCGAATAGACATGAACGATCGTTGAGATCAGCGACACCATTGTCATCATTGTCACAGAGACCTGATCGACGACAAACCCGAATGGGATATAAAGGTCTCCCATCCCGATCCACTGCATCATCGTCACTGCGATCGCTTCACCTGTAGTGAAGACTTCGACTGCCAGTGTCGCCGATGCCACAAATGATGTAAAGAGAAGAAGTGAAGCAATGACACCTACAAAAGTCTTTCTCTGACTCATCCCGAACATCGCTGCAAAGAGCGAAGAGACCAGTGGCGCAAAGAGTGCGATATATACTAAATTTTCCATCATTACCCCTTCATCGTCGCAAGATCATCAAGATCAAGGCTTCCATGTTTTTTATACAGCACGATCAGGATACCGAGTCCCACCGCAACTTCCGATGCAGCGATCGCGATCACGAAGAACGCAAACATTTGACCCGTAAGATCATTGTAAAAGTGCGAAATCGCTGCAAATGCAATGTTTACTGCATTGAGCATCACCTCGGTTGCGAAGAAGAGCATCAATAGGTTTCTTCTTCTAAGTACGCCAATCAACCCTATAGAAAATAGAAGTGCTGATACGATCAGGTAGTGTGACAAACCTATCATTTCTCATCCTTTTGTGTCAAAATTTCATCTTCTCCTGCATCTTCATCCATCATCTCGGTAAGAGACTTATCCATCTTTTTACCTGCAAGAATGATGCCCGCGATCATCGCAACCAAAAGCATCAGTGCGGCAACCTCAAACGGAACAAGATATTTTGTAAAAAGTACAATACCTACATCCTGTGCATTCCCAACACCTTCATGCATCGGATAGAGTGCCTGGATGCTCTCTGAGTGGATCGGAGCGGCGAACATCAATACAAGCATCAATGCGCTAAGCCCTCCCAATACAAACACTACAGCTCCGTTCGTATTCTTCTCTTTGATCTCTCTGGTTGCATCAAAGAACATCATCGCAAAGGAGTAAAGTGCCATGACTGCACCCACATATACGATCAGCTGCACAACACCCAGGAAGTCCGCTCCAAGAATGAAAAAGAATCCCGAAATCAGTACCATACCTGACGCCAATGAGGTCATTGCATAGAGTACGTTATTGCTCATGACCGTAATCCAGAAGAGGATTATCGTCAAAAATGAAAAGAGGTAAAATGCAAACCCCTGAAATGTAAACAGTGATGCCAAAAAGTTTTCCATGACTGTCTCCTCCTTAATACGCCAGCGGCGTTTTTTTGATGTTTTCATCAGCATTCGGAGATACGGAACCAAACCCGTCGTACTCTTGCTGCAAGCTCAGTTTATCGATCGGTGTAAGCATATCCTCAAAGAGCGAGAAGCTTGCTCTCTGTTCTGAAGCTGTCTCATATCTCGGACCATGTACGATCGCAAGCTCCGGACAGACTTCCGCACAGTAACCGCAGAAGATACAACGGCCGAAGTTGATCGTATACTCGCTCACCTCTTTACGCTGATTTTCGTCGTATCGTGTCTCCATCGTGATACAGTTGGAGATACAGATCTTTTCACAGAGTCCGCAACCGATACATCTGTAGTGGCCGCTCTCCAGCAGCCTTAGCATCTCATGGATCGCCCTGTATCTCGGAGAAATCGGAAGCTTCTCAAGCGGATATTTTACCGTATGCATCTGTCCCCTGAAGAGTGCATTGAACATCTCTCTTACTGTGACACCAAGACCGACAAAAAGTTCACCTTTGAAGGTTCTTTTTGCCACCTGGACAAACTTTGCCATCGGAGTCTTCGGCGACTCCTGCAGGTCAAGTACTCTGTACTCCTGAGTCCCTACATTTCTATTTTTAAATTGTTCTAAACCCATCTTTACTCCCTTATACCATCATCACTATACCAGTGACTACCACGTTGATCACTGCAATCGGCATCAAGACTTTCCAACATAGCCACATCAACTGATCCGGTCTTACGTGAGGCCAGGCTGCCCTTACCCATAGCATCAGGAAGAAGAAGAACGCCACTTTCAGAAGGATCATGATCCAACCTGCGATAAATCCGAAGTCGTTATATCCGCCGAGGAAGACAACCGCCGCTAGAATCGAGATCGTGATCATGTTTGCATACTCACCGATGAAGAACATCCCCCATCTCATCCCTGAATACTCTGTCGCATACCCTGAAATGACCTCTGCCTCATGCTCAAGAAGGTCAAACGGCGTTCTGTTCGTCTCTGCAAATCCTGCGATCAGGAAAAGGACAAATGCCACCGGCTGCTGCCAGATGAACCATGATGTAAATCCGCCTGACTGTGCCTCATTGAAGTCAATCAGTGAGAGTGAACCTACAAGCATGATCGGAGCAAGAAGGGAAAGTCCCGTTACCACCTCATAGGAGAGGAACTGGATCGCTGTTCTTGCCGCACCGATGATACCCCATTTGTTTGCCTGCGCCATACCTGCAAGAAGCGGCCCGTAAAGCCCTGCAGCCATCATACCGATCACAAAAAGAATCCCTACATTCACATCTGAAGCGATCGATGGAACAAAGGTACCTCCAAGTACCGGAACAAACTCAGGAATCGTAAAGTCCGGGAAGACCGGGACGCCTGCCAATGCGATAAATGCCGTTGCTGCAGTAATCACAGGCGCTACTTTAAAGATCAGGGAATTGGCATGCTGAGGCACGATATCCTCTTTTGTAAAGAGCTTGATACCATCCGCTGCAATCTGCAGCAAACCATAGGGACCGACATGCGTCGGACCGAGACGGCGCTGCATGAATGCCAGAACCTTTCTCTCCAGGTAGGTACCGAAACCTGCTATCGCAGAGATAATCGCAAGGATCAGTATCGCCTTGATCGCGACACCTGCAGCCGTTACCTCCGGTAGTTGTCCTATAAGTGTTGTTGTTTCCATCGTTTACACCTTCTTAATTGTTACATTTTTGTATCTTGACCCGCCGAAGAGATCGTATACCCCTGCCGCAGCCCTGAAATCTGAAACTTTGATGATATCGCCTTCCATCTTCCCGTCAGCGATCACATCCATGACGATACTTCCGTTATCAAACACGATTTCAACTCTCTCTCCCAGCTCTTCGGCTTTTGCAGGGCTTGCATAGACTCCGAATGCCTCAAAGATCTCATGTGACTTGTCTGTAAAGTCATTGAACTGTCTTGCCGGGTTGCAGCGGTATGCGATCTCTCCCTCCAATGCTGCAGATTCTTCAAACTTCTCAACAGTCGGAAGTGCAACTTCGGTTGATGCGATATCAAGCAGATATCCTCGGTCCTCTGTACCGTTATTGAGATAACGGTTTGGAAGATCGTCAAATGCCACCGCGTGGTATCCCTTCGCTTCCGGCAACATCTCTGTCCAGTCGATCGTCAGTTCCGGCGCCCCGACCAATACTTTCATCAGATCGTTCAATTCGTATCCGCCGTATGGCAGCGCTGCATTGGTCGGTACCACTCTTTTTGACATATTTGTAAATGTACCTTCCTGCTGGTTCATTGCAGGCATATCAAGATCGCCGTTCCCCAGTGCAGAGAGTCTGAAATCACCATTTTCGTTATATCCGACCGTATACCCTGTCGCTTCATCATCAAGGTCGCAGATCAGTGCTACACCGAGTGCGTTTGATTTCGGCGGAGCCATCACGATATCGATGCTTGTCGTCGCTTCGATCAGTGCGATCAGTTTCGCGATATTTTCAGCTTTTTCATGGAAGTAGAGGTCCTCTCCCACCATCATTGAGAAGGATTCTTTTTTCTTCATCATCTTCTCGAAGGCATCAGCAAACTTCTCTGAATCACCGCCAAGAAGGTTGACAAGTCCGTTCTTTTCGACAGTGATCTCTTTTTCTACTGTCTCTTTGACTTTTTTGGTAACTTCTTTCTCTTCTCCGGTCTCTTCATCTTTGACCATCTCTTTGACTGTCTTGTCGACTTTCTCTTTGATCGTCTTTGTCTCTGAGGTTTTAAAGGAATCGATATAGGCTTTTACCTCCTCGGGAAGCATTTGCGCATCAGCAAAAAGATCAAGGATAAGATAGAGCGCTGCCTCTTCAAGGCCCGGTTTATGGTTGAAACACTCAACGCTCTTACCGAATGACGGGATCAGCGTATCCGCTACCGGATGAAAATAGAGCCCTGCACCCTTGTTCAGCTTCTGGACATTGTTGAACGCGTACTTCATACCTGGGCTGTCGTTTCTCAGTGCGGAACCTACAGAGATCACAAAATCGGAACGCTTCATGATCGCGTCCGTATCTGTTGACCAGAGTAATCTGCCACTGGCTGCCTGATAGTGGTTCAGGAACTTCTGGAAGGCTCTCACTTCAGGGTTGTAAAGTTTTACGCCCATCTTCTCTTTGAGCGTCTGGAGCATCAGTGCCTCCTCATTGGTGATCACGGAGTTGAATCTGATCGTCTCAGCTTTTTTGAATGCTTCGACCGCCGCATTGAATGCCGCTTCATCTTTGATGGCATCTTCATTTTCGAAGTCATAGGCAAAACGTGCTGCACCGTCCAGTGATACATAGTTCCATTCGTTTGTCACACGGAAGATCTTCTCTCTTCTGTCTTCGATCGATCTTGGCTTCGTCTCATAATAGATCGCAAAGCCGTCACTGGAGTGTGCCGAGACAGCAGGGACACGCTTAAGATCCCATGCATTTGACTGGTAAACAAAATCCCTGCTCACAAGGGCACCCACCGGACATACCGCGATACATTCCCCACAGTCTGAACAGTTTGTCTGATCTGTACCGTTGCTTGGTGCGATCAGTGACTTCTGGAGCTTGTTCCACATCGCATAGGCATCTTTTGGCATACTCTCTTTAAATGCTTTGTCGATATCCTCACCGCCTCTTTTGGTCGTAGAGATCGCGGCATCGCCGATCATATCCTTACATACAGTCGTACAACGTTCACACACGATACAGAGGCCCGGATCGTAGTGAAGTACACTGCTCCAGTTCTGCGTCTCTCTCTTGGTGTCAGGGATCGTATAATTTTGCGAATCGACCTGCAGTTCCAGTGTATAGTTCTGCAGTTCACACTCACCGCTTTTGTCACATACACCGCACTGAAGCGGATGGTTGACATCATAAACTTCCATGATCGCTCTGCGCTCTTCAAGGATGGCCGGAGTTTTTACCTTGATCTCCATCCCCTCTTTTACCTTCGCATTGCACGCATATACCTGCTTGCCATCTGCCTCAACCAAGCAGATACGGCATGCCAAAGTAGGCGAACATCTTGTCAAATAACAAATCGCCGGTATGAAGACATCGTTGGCGCGGGCGGCATTAAGGATATACTCGCCTTCAACAGCCTGATACTCAACACCATCGATCTTGATATTCACCATATTTTCTACTGTTTTTACTTCACTCATCTTAGCTTCCTACCTCTTCATTTTTGGTGGATGAAAAATCGACGCTTTTAAATCTATAAGAGGATAGCAAAGCAGCACTTAATCCCATATCATAGTTTGGATTAAGTGCGATATTGCCGCTCATAGATGTATCGATCTTAAACACACGTTTGAACGTCACACCATCGATTTCAAATAGCACCCTCTGACCGTCACCGAGTCCTGTCTCTTTTGCAAATGCAGCCGAACCCACCAGCGGCGCCTCACCAGTGATCACCTCACATTTTGCAGTAAATGGTGAAAACTGCTCAACGGGGTTGCAATGATAGACTACAGGCCCCATACTCTTTGTATCCTCTACAGCCTCGATCGTCTGGTCTACCGATACATTGATCTCCCTGAGCAGGTAGCCTCTGTGCTCCCTGCCGGTAATATCAAAATAGTCCGGCAGCTCATCAAACGCTTCCTCCCTGAACCCTTGCGCCAGGGGAAGCGCAGCTGTATATTCTATCGTATACTCGGCTTCCAATCCCAGTGCATTGGCGATATCATTGAGCACATACCCGCCGTATGACTTGGCCACATGCATCGGTACCACACGCTTGTCGTTGCTGGTCAGGGTTCCTTCCTGCTGATTCATCGCCGGCATATCAAGGTTACCTTCTCCCAGCGCGGAGAGCGTAAAGTCACCTTTCACATTATAACCTACACTGGGAGCTTCGATCTCATCATCCAGGTCACAGATCAGTGATACACCCATAGCATTTCCTGCAGGCGGGACACAAACTACATTGAAACCAGCATACCGCTCAAGCAGTGCAAGCAGTTTCGCGATATTCTCTGCCCTTGGATGCGCGTAAAGATCACTTCCCACGACAAGAGAGAAACCGTGTTTCTTGACCAAGGATTTTTGAAGCAGTCCGATCTCTTCACTGCTGATCCCGCTCTGTGATGCAAGCGTCTCAGGGTCCATTGCTTCCAGTACAGAAGCAACATTCTCAGGCATGTCGTCACTCTGTCCGATCAGTGCCAGTACAAGCTGCGCAGCTGCCGCCTCCTCGCTTCCCGGTGCGTAGTGCATGAACTGGGTGACGATGTTTTTCATCTCTTCGTCACGCATCGGATGCAGATAGGCGACTCTTGCCCTGTGCCATTTGCTCGCCATATTGATATGGTATTTCACATTGGGTGCATCATTATTGATACGTGTACCAAAGACAATGATTGCTTTGGATTCGGATATCTCCTTCAGTGTTCCGCCATAGAGGTTTTTGCCAGTGATAGAGCCATAGGCACGCATGAACTTCTGATAGGCTCTTGCCTCGTGGCAGATCAGTCTGGTTCCCTGTTTCTCTTTGATCTTTTGAAGGATCAGCGCCTCTTCATTGCTGATCTGCGGTGCAAAGACAATGCTCTGTGCATTTGCTACGGCATTTACAGCATTTTCGAAGGCCTCTTTATCTTTGCTTACCCCCTCGTTGGCATAGTCAAACCCGTAGCGGCCTGCACCGCAGAGCGTGGAGAATTCCGCATGGTTGCTTACACGGTAGATCGTATCCCTTTTGACCTCATAGCTCATTTGGCATCCGCCGCCGCAGTGCGAACAGGATGACGGGATCTTTGTAAGCTCCCATGCATTGGCACGATACTTGAAGTTCGTATCTACCAGCGCGCCTACAGGGCAGACCGCTGCTGCCTCACCTAGACTCGCATAGTTCTTCTCTTTCTTGACATTCACGATGCTTGATGAGTAGCCGCCGAACTTCAGCTGAAGCGCCTCGTCCCCCGTGATCTCCGTAGAGACCCTGACGCACTTCTCGCACATGATACAGAGTGCCGGATCATAGGAAACATGTCCCCAGTTCTCTACCGGCCTGTGCTGATCGCGCGCCGTGAAGGGCTGGTCACCCACGTCAAACTCCAGTGTCTTGTTCTGAAGGTCACACTCGCCGCTCTGGTCGCATACACCGCACTCAAGCGGGTGGTTGACATTGTAAAGCTTCATAATGTTCTGACGTTCCCGATATAGTTCGGGAGACTGTGTCATGACCACTGCACCGTCGGTCGCTTTCTCCTGACAGGAGAGGATCGCACCCTCAACCCCTTCGACGTTCACAAGACACATACGGCATGATCCGATCGGCTGTGTTTTGCTAAGGTAACACATTGTAGGGATATAGATGCCGTTCTCTCTTGCGATCTCCAGGATCGTCTTTCCGAAAGTGCTCTTGCACTCTTTTCCGTTGATGGTTACTGTGATCTCTTTCCCGAGTCCCAATGAATTATGTCTACTCATATCACACCGCCACCATTGAAATATAATAACAACGCATACAACGCTCAGCTTCAGCGATCGCCTCTTCTCCTGTAAACCCAAGGTTTACTTCTCGGTTGTTGTCTTTGCGCTCATCTACGCCAAGCTTTTCGCTGACTGCCCTTGGAAGTCCCGGCATCCATCCGGTGATCTTCTCTTCCTTGTCATAGACCTTAAGCTTATTAAGGTGATCTTCCATGATCTCATCATCGGTAAGCGTACACTTGCCGTCATAGATATAACGGCTGATCACTGATGCTGCGCGTCTTGCCTGACCCACCGCATTGACGATCGTCATCGGGCCATATTCACAGTCACCTGCCGCGAAGAGTCCTGGACGGGAAGTCATATAGTCTTTTCCGTTCGTCAACAGCGTATTCCACGATGTCAACTCTATGTTCCACTCTTCGGGGATCAGCTGCAGATCCGCTGCCTGTGAAACCGCCGGGATCAGGTAGTCGCACTCGAGCTCAAAGTCGCCATCTTCCATCTTCACAAGTTGCGCACGTCCGCCGTTTGGATCTGGGACCAGTTCAAACCTGTTGCATTTGAGCTTTGTGATCTTCTCGCCATCATCGATGATCTCCTCGATCGCCGAGTAGAAGATGAACTCCACACCCTCTTCTACCGCTTCATGATACTCTTCATAGGTCGTATTGCGGATGATAGTCCCTTCATCACGACGGTAAAGCATGATCACTTTCTTCGCACCTTCGCGCACTGAACATCTCACAACGTCCATCGAGGTAAATCCACCGCCGACACAGACGACTGTTTTGTCTTTCAGCTCATTGCTCGCCGGGCTTCCGATGCCGTACTTGCTCCAAAGGTTTACCTTGTCAAGCATAGCGATTGCACCCCAGTATCCGCCCATTTTAGGGTTTTCGTTCTCTGCATAGACCTTTTTGGAAAGCCTTGTACCAAAAGCGAGCAGTGTCGCATCATACTCTGCATCGATCTCCTTGAGACGATCTGCATCGACCCTGTGGTTATTGGTAATGCTTACGGTAGGCATCTGAAGGACAAACTCGATATCCTTGTTATACTTGTCGACCGGCATACGGTACTCCGGTACACCTACGGCAACCTCCCCTCCGTTAACCGGAAGCTCTTCAAAGATATGTACATGAATCCCCTCCAGTGCCAGGTAGTAAGCCGCCGTAAGACCCGCAGGTCCTGCTCCGATGATCGCTACTTTTTTGCCGTCATTTCTGGGAGGCTTCGGTTCTTTCGGGTGCAGCCAGGGTACCTGATGGTCCGTCTCATAGTCTGCACCGATACGCTTCAGCTCCATGATCGAGATCGGCTCATCCAGGTTTGCCCTTCTGCATGCATCTTCACACGGATGCGGACAGACACGCCCGCAGGTATGCGCGAGAGGCATCGTCTGTCTTGTCGCCTGGAGTGACTCGGTAAAGATCATATCACGTACCCCTTCGATGTATGCGGGGATATCCACGTGTGCCGGACACATATCCGTACAGGGAGCCGTCACTTTGGCAATATAGGAGGTATCTCCGCCATAATGCTTCGATGGTACCTGTGCATCGATACATCTGTCAAACTGCGTTTTATAGTGTTCCATCAGGTCAAGGATAGGCTTGGGTACGGTCTTACCTATCTCACACTTCGAGGTCGCCATCATCGTCTGGGAGACTTCTTTGAGATGGGCCACATCATCGTGCGTACCTTCACCACGGGCGATTTTATCGAGCAGGTCATACAGGATCCTGCCGCCCCAACGTCCCGGAGCACAACGTCCGCATGCTTCCGAGTACTGCTGGTACTGTGCGGCATACTGGCTTGCCAGTTCAACCGCATCGATGTCTTCAGTGAAGATGGCTACACCGTCCCATCCGATAAATGCTTTTGAACTTTTGTCTCCATGGTATGTTTCAGGCAGCTTGAATCCTGTCTCACTCCACTCTTCAAGGGGTTTACCACGGTTATCGATAAACTCGTCCCTCCAAGTTGAGAATACAACGTTAGACATAACTACTCAGCCTTCTCTTCTTTTGCCGCTTCAGCCTCAGCTGCCGCTTTTGCTGCTTTTTCAGCTTCTCTTTCTGCCTGAGCTTCAGCCTCAGCTTTTGCAGCAGCTTCCGCTTCTGCCTTTGCTGCTTCTGCTGCCTCGGCACGCGCTTTTCTTGTCTCTTCACTGACTTTTTTCACCACGATGGTCCAGTCTACTTCATTGAACTTCAAAGAGTTCATCAGGTCATGCCCCTGCGCTCTTACGATATCTGCGGACTTCTGGATCGAACTGAAATCACCGACCTCAAACAGGAAGATACCCACTTCATCTACATGCAGTCCCGTATCCATCAGTTCGACCATTCTGTCGTAAAAGTCATCTTTCAAGTGTCTTAAATCATATCTTCTCATCTAACATATCCTTTTATGAACAAGTCCCAAAGAAGGCTCTTCGGCAGAGTGCCCTCGCAACAAGTTGCTCTTTTGTTCTCTCTGTATTGCATTATTATCTCCCTCCTGCGCGGCTTTGCTTTGCTCCGACCGCTCCGGTTTCGAAGCTGAAAAATTGAACTGCTTCAATTTTTCAACACTTCTTATCTATCTACTTCACCAAATACGATATTGGTCGTACCAATGATCGTAACGACGTCTGCAATGTATGTTCCCACAAGGATCTCCTGCAGCAGCCCGGTATGGAAAAAGCTCGGCGCTCTACACTTCAATCTGTAGGCATACGGCTCACCTTCGGATTTGATATAGAATCCCAATTCGCCTTTTGGAGACTCGGTTGGGACATAGACTTCGCCTTTTGGCGGTCTCATCCCCTGGGTAACCAGTACAAAGTGCTGCATCAATGCATAGTTCTGTGTCATGATCTCTTCTTTTGGCGCAGAGATATACTGCGGTGCATGTGCCATAAGCCTAGGCTCTGTCTTTTTGTACATCGGGATCAGCTGTCTCATGATACGTGTAGACTGCTTCATCTCTTCCATATAGAGACGGTAGCGTCCGTAGGAGTCACAGGTTTCCGCTACAGGGATATCGAAGTCAAGCTCGCTGTAAAGCTCGTAAGGCTCCTCTTTTCTGATATCATACTTCACTCCTGAGCCTCTGAGCATCGGACCGGTACATCCCCATGAGAGTGCCTCTTCCGCAGAGATCACACCCACATTTTCAAGACGCATTTTCCAGATACGGTTCTCGGTAAGAAGCGCTTCATAGGTGTGTTCTACTTCATAATCCACCTTGTCACAGAATGCCGCAAGATTTTCCAACCATCCCGCAGGAAGATCCAACGGTACACCGCCGATACGTACAGAGGAGTGTGTCAATCTTGCACCACAGTAATCCTCCATAAGGTCCATCGCATACTCACGCTCTCTGAAGGCATAGAGGAACACCGACATCGCACCGACATCCAGTGCGTGTGTTGCAAGGAAGAAGAGGTGGGAGATCACACGGTTAAGCTCAAGCAGCATCGTTCTGATCACCTGCGCACGTCTTGGTGCCTCGATACCGAGAAGTTTCTCTACAGCCAGTGCATAGGCATAGTTGTTTGCCGTTGATGCGATATAGTCAAGTCTGTCCGTTGTCGGGAGGAACTCGTTGTAGGTCATGTTCTCCGCCATCTTTTCGATCCCTCTGTGAAGGTAACCGATATCAGGATAGGCTTTGACTACCTGCTCACCGTCAAGCTCCAGTACCAGTCTCAACTGTCCGTGTGCAGAAGGGTGTTGAGGACCGAAGTTGATAACCATGGTGTTGTCATCACGCTCAAAATTGAGGTTTTCAAAAAACGGGGTTAATTTATTGGGTTGTTGGCTCATTTTCCCTCCTACTTTCTTTCATCAAGCTGTTTTGTGCCAGCATTGTAGTTGACAAGGATCGTTTCACTGTACTTGATCGCCTGCTCTTTTTCACCCTCGCTGATATCAGCACCGAACGGTACTTCATATCCTACACGCGAGAAGCGTTTCGTATCATATCTATCTACTTTTGCAGGATCTCTGTTCTCAGGCCCGATGATATCTCTGTACTCTTTGCCGAAGATCTTGTCCACCTCATACCATGATGCGAATTCATCACCCTGCAGCGGATAGGTCTTGAGCAGCGGATGCCCTTCCCAGTCATCAGGCATAATGATACGTTTAAGGAACGGATGGTTGTTCACCTTGATACCGAACATATCATACATCTCACGTTCTGCAAAGTTCGCCGACTTGAAAAGAGGCACAATGCTCTCGATCGCCTCGCCCTTTTTGATACGGCAGACGACCCTTACTCTCTTCGCTTCAGCATGGTTCAGCAGCTGGTAGAAAAGCTCGAACTCCCCATCCTGTGCCAGATAATCCACAGCAGACTGCTCAGAGCACTGCTTATAGCCGCACTCGTCTCTCAGTGTCTTGATCACAGCAAAGTTCTCCGATGCATCGATATGGAAGACCAGCTGGCCCACTTCGATATAGGACTCTTTTACCTGGCTGCCAAGCGCATTCACCACTGCTTCAAAGTGTGAACCCTCTTCTACCGCTTCTCTCGGTACACGCGGTGCCACCCAGAATCTGTCCGTATAGTACGATTTTCCCTGTACATTGTCTTTTGGCGTATACTTTCTCATTACACTAACCTCAAGTTCTGTTTTGTATTCTTATTCATGTTCGCTGACTCTTTTCTGATCTTCTTTTGAAGCATCATCAGTGCATACTGCAGTGTCTCAGGTCTTGGTGCACATCCGGGAATATAGATATCCACCGGAATAATACGGTCGACACCCTGTACCGTTGCATAGGTATTGAACATCCCCCCTGTGTTTGCACATGATCCCATGGAGATGACCCATTTCGGTTCGGTCATCTGGTCATAAAGTCTTCTGGCAAACTCAGCGTGTTTTTTGGAAAGTGTCCCTGCAAGGATCATCACGTCAGATTGTCTCGGTGATGCCCTGAAGATCGTTCCGAAACGGTCAAAGTCATATCTTGCACCACCCGCTGCCATCATCTCGATCGCACAACATGCCAAACCGTATGTCAATGGCCAGAGAGAGTTCGAACGTCCCCAGTTTACTAAATGATCCACCGTAGTCAACGCTATCGGCAAGCCTGCTGATGAGGCATAATTTACTTGATGCTGTGCCATTCAAGTGCTCCTTTCTTCCATGCATAAATAAATCCGATTGCAAGCAAAAGGATAAACAGAATCA
>JAQVHV010000108.1 GCA_028696055.1 Sulfurovum sp. | reverse complement strand
CCTGGCTCTCTGGCGTGGTGCAGGTAGAGGGTATCCTGTTGAATGCGGTGCTTTTCCTATATGGTTTTATGGCCATCAACTATATCGTGGGATTGCCGTTTGAACTCTACCAGACATTTAAGATCGATGAAAAGTACGGGTTCAACAAGATGACCCCCATGCTTTTTGTCTCGGATACGATCAAGTCAGCCTTGATGTTTTTTCTCTTCGGGGGAGCACTGTTTGCTTTGCTTGCATGGATCATCACGAATTTTGCGATGTGGTGGTTATGGGGGTTTGCAGTGATCTTTGCCGTTGCGCTCCTGATCAATGTTCTTTACCCTACACTGATCGCGCCGATTTTCAACAAATTCGAGCCGATCGAAGAGGGTGAGCTCAAAGAGGAGATCACCAAGCTGATGGAACAGGTGGGGCTGAAGAGCGACGGAATCTTCAGGATGGATGCCAGCAAGCGTGACAGCCGCCTGAATGCATATTTCGGCGGGCTGGGGAAGAGCAAACGGGTCGTACTCTTTGACACGCTTCTGGAGAAGCTCAATACCAAAGAACTTCTTGCCGTACTTGGCCATGAGCTTGGGCACTATTCGCATGGGGATATCTGGAAAAATATCGGTTTGATGGGACTGCTGCTTTTTATCGCATTCTATCTCTTCGGCCATCTGCCCGAATCGCTCTTTTTGGAGATGGGGGTGATGCAGCATGCTGGGGTGCAGATCGCGATGCTGCTGGTGCTGCTGCCTTTGATCAGCTTTATCTTTACACCATTTATGAGTTATGTAAGCCGTCATAACGAATATGCTGCAGATGAGTTCGGCTCTCAGATGGGAGGTCGGGAAAACCTGGTATCTGCACTGCTCAAGCTTATCACGGAGAACAAGGCTTTCCCCAAGTCGCATCCCTTGGTGATCTTCTTTTACTATACCCACCCGCCGGTGCTGGAGAGACTCAAAGCGCTTGGTTATGATGCTACAGGCATTGTCATAGGCGAAGAGAGTAAGCTTCCCAAAGAGGGTATCTTTACGTTTATCGGCGATGACAGCTGCAAAGAATAGCATGAAGTCTCGATGGATAAAAGATCAGAAGAGGAAGGAGACTGTTTGACGATATCCCAGGCATTGAGATGGGCCCAAAAAGAGCTTATGGAGGCGTGCGAACGGCCTCTTTTTGAAGCGGAGCTCCTGTTGGCCTATCATCTACAGAAGGAGCGCCTCTATCTTCATCTCCATAGTGACGAAGAGATAGCGGACAGAGAAGTCTACCAAAGACTGGTAGAACGGCGGGCCAAGCATGAGCCCTATGAGTATATTGCCGGGAGTGCAAGTTTCTATGATATCGAACTTGAAGTAGCGCCCGGTGTCCTGATCCCCCGTCCTGAGACGGAGATACTCATTGATAGAGTGGCACAGATCATAGAAGAGGAGGGGATCACCCGTATTGCCGAGATAGGGGTGGGAAGCGGTGCGATTTCAATCGTGCTGGCTAGAAAATTCCCGCAGCTTCGGATCATTGCTACGGATATCTGCGATATACCGCTTCAGGTTGCCGGCAGGAATATCCGGAAGTTTGGGCTGAATGAGCAGATCGAACTGCGAAAATCCAATCTGATCGATGAGGTACCCGAGGCATTGGAGCTGGTGGTATCCAACCCTCCCTATATCGCGGAAGGTTGTATCCTGGAGTCCAATGTTGTGGATTATGAACCCCGGGAGGCGCTCTTTGGAGGAAAAGCGGGCGATGAACTGCTCAGAGAGATCATCACGGATGTCTCCCGCCGGGGCATCCGGTATCTTGCGTGTGAGATGGGTTATGACCAGAAAGCACCGATAGCGGCCTTTATTAAAGATTTTGAGATAGAATTTATAGAGTTTTATCAAGACCTTGCAGGTTTTGACAGAGGATTTGTGATCAAGTTTAAAGGATAAAAATGAACAGATATTTCAGAATGGCAACGATGGCATATTTGATACTGCTTGGCGTGATGCTGGGGGCAGGGCTTTTTGCAGGTGTCGTGGTTGCACCGGTGACGTTCAATACCGCTTCCTGGCTGGGGGCTGAAGTGCTTAGCCACTACCAGGAGGGGCAGATCATGACGGAGAACTTCGTACGTCTCTCCTATCTCGTCAACTTCGTAGTGGTTGCAGTCGTTCTCTATGAAGGGTACAAATACAAAAAGTTCGAGAGAGACTGGATCACACAGACAGCAACCTTCTTTGTGATCGCTACGGGTTTGATGTTTGCCCACTACTATCTGCCCGATATCGTTGCGATGCAGCAGGCGGGAGAGGCAGCAACCCAGAGCCAGACGTTTGTCAATATGCACAAAGGCAGCGAGATCAACTTCAAAGTATTCTCTTTGGCTTTGCTGGTACTGATGGTCCGCAATATGCAAAAGGCATGTAAATAGATAGTAGATAGTAAGTAGTAAGTAGTAAGTAGTAGGGAGCAGGTAGCAGTGAGCAGTGAAAATTTAGAACATCCTTTTGATCCTATTGTCTTTAAGGATACGGAGATTCTGGTCCTTGGATCATTCCCCAGTATACAGTCATTTGAGAACAACTTCTATTATGGCCATCCGCGCAACCAGTTTTGGAAGATCATGGAAGCATTGACCGGCTATCCTATCAATAACCGCGACCAGAAGATATGGCTGCTGAAGGAGGCGAAAGTCGGCCTTTGGGATATGATCGCCTCCTGTCGAAGAGATAATTCATCGGACAGCTGCCTGGAAGAGGAAAAGCCCAATGATATTGAAGCATTGCTGGAGAAGTACCCGAAAATAAAAAAAGTTTGTTTTACGGGGAAAAAGGCTGAGGCACTTTTCAGGAAATATTTTTCTCATTTATCCGTAGAGACCTGCTATCTCCCTTCGCCTTCACCGGCACATGCAGCGATGAACTTCGAGGAAAAAGTAGTAGCGTATCGTGAGACACTGGGTTGCGAGAAGGGAGTCTAGGTGGCGGTATGGGCGATCGGTGATCTGCAGGGATGTTATGGTGCTTTGAGAAGACTGCTTGATGAGATCGCATTTGATCCCGCGTATGACAAGCTATGGCTGTTAGGTGATCTGGTCAACAGGGGCGAAGACTCTCTGGCGACGCTTGAGTATATCTATCGTATCCGTAATAGTGTTGAAGTCGTACTGGGCAATCACGATATTTCGCTGATCGCCGCCTACTATGGGGTAAGAAAAAGCAACCGCTTTATCGATCCAATTCTTGAATCTCCGCACGCTGAAACCTATATCCACTGGTTGCGCCATCAGCATTTTTTGCATATCGACTATCAGCTGGGCTACTGTATGGCGCATGCAGGGATCTCTCCGGAATTCGACCTGGGAATGGCGATACGCTATGCCAAGCAGATCGAAGAGCGGCTGCAGGCTGATGAGCCGGAAGTGAGGATATGGCTGGAGAAGATGTTTCACCATACCTATGACCGTTTTGACAGAAATGCGAGTATCGATGATATCGAACGCTATATTTTGAGCACCTTTACACAGATGCGTTTTTGCTACAGGGACCACAGGCTCGATTTTGACCAAAAAGGCCCGCCGACAGACAAAAAGCTTGAAGAGAAAGGGATGAAGCCATGGTTTGATGTGGTAGGCAGAAAATCCGTGGACCTCAAGATTGTCTTTGGCCACTGGTCCGCCCTGGGATACTATCAGGATAGGCATGTCCTTGCCCTCGATACGGGATGTGTGTGGAACGGCCGGCTCACTGCAGCAAAGCTCGATAGCCATACCCCTGAGCTCGTCTCGGTCCCATGTCCTCAAAAAGAGGCGGGAGATCTCAGCTTTTAAAGTGCACCCTCACTCCGCACTTTTTTACTGCAATAACTTGCTTTGGATCTTTTGCAACTCCATTTTATCCAGGTACTGTTCAAGCAGACTCTCCTCTTTCAACCTTTTTCCAGTGAGTTTGATCATGATCTGACCAGCCATGAGCAGGGTGATCTCTGTGGTATCCCCATTTTTTTGCTTGATCCCTTTGAGCCTTTTGTAACGATAGGGTTCGCGATCCTCTGCACCTGAAAACATAGGGTTGTTGATCATCATCGCAACCGTTGCGATCATAGGCGAATTGGCAATGATCTGTAGCTCTATATGCTCATCTGCGCGTGTATACTCTGCGGTGGTCATGGTACCCCCGCCGAACATATTCATAGCAGCCTGTACGCTCTCATCGCCTATCTTCTTTTTCCAGCCCTCCAACGGATCAGGGAGAAGTTTTCTGTTCTCTTCTGCATCCAGTTTTTGAAGTGCTGCAGTAGCATACTTTAGCTCCTCTATGGCCAGTTTGTAATCTTTTCCTTCATAGGCTTTCAGTGCAGTTTGGATAGGGTCCGTTACATTGTCAGCCGACAGGAACACGGTAAATAGCAAGGGTGTTACAAAGAGAATGGTCGATAGGCTTTTTTTCATTTTGATTCCTTTGGCACTTATTAAAAAAGGAAATACTTTCCCCATTCATTAATCATATCAAGATAGATATGTTTTGTAAAGACTTTGAATGATAATGAAGAAAGAAATAGGGGAAGAATAGAGTTGCGAGAGGGGAAGCCGACCGCTTGAAACGGTCAGCGAACAATATGGCCGACAAATTTCGCCATATTGTCGAGGATCTTGCCGCCTTTTCTGAATCCCAGTCCGCAGGCTTCATAGGCATAGAAGACACCGGCCTGGTAACTGAACCCTTCCGGGTCTGTCGGGAGTT
>JAQVHV010000032.1 GCA_028696055.1 Sulfurovum sp. | reverse complement strand
GGATTCATAGATCATATAGAGCATCGTAAGGAGCAAAAAGAGCGTATTGGTAAAGGCGGCCATCATCTCCGCTTTGATAAACCCGAAGGTAAACCGGAATGTCG
This sequence comes from Sulfurovum sp., assembly GCA_028696055.1. Taxonomy (GTDB): domain Bacteria; phylum Campylobacterota; class Campylobacteria; order Campylobacterales; family Sulfurovaceae; genus Sulfurovum. Next base: position 20,688 of record JAQVHV010000032.1, on the reverse strand, counting down.
GGCTGCTTGTTCCGAACCGGAGCGCGATATAGGTGATGACGATGGCGATGACATCACCGGTATTATGCAGTGCATCGGCAATGAGCGCAAAGGAGTTGGAGATAAACCCAAAGATGATCTCTGCGACGATAATGGCAAGATTGAAAAAAATGATCAGGAGTATCTTTTTTGCTTTCATCGTCTCTCCTTAGGGTAGATACCCTAAGTATATAGAGCCTGATGTTAGGGTTTACTTAAGCGTAAGAATTATCTGCCATGTGCGCAGGTTTAGCGCAAATAAGTCTTAGAACTCGAAACCTCCGGTTTCACCTTTGCTCATACTGTCATAGACGGCTTTGACATAGGCTTCCCGCACTTCACAGTGAAGAAGCTGGTCGCACTTCAGGCAGCTTGGCACACCTTTCTCCTTCTGGCAGGCTTCAAGTGCATTTTTTTTCTGCTCTAGCGCGATCTGCCACTCATTCAATACAGCTTCGTGCATCAGTTGATCCCGTAGGCTTTTTTCAGGGCTTCGATCTCGTAGTTGGAGCCGAAGAAACAGGGGCTGGTATCATGCGGATGTCCAGGTACCAGTTCCATCAGCCTTTCGCCTTTGTCATTGACCGCCTGGCCCCCGGCCTGCTCATAGATAAAGGCAAACGGGATCACCTCAAAGAGCTGTCTGAGCTTGCCATGAGGCTTGTCTGTTGTTCCGGGATAACTGAAAAGTCCTCCCCCTTTAAGCAGGATCTGGTGCAGGTCCGGCACCATGCCGCCTGAGTATCGCAGTCTGTATCCCTCTGCAAAAAGAGAGTCTACAAATGCCTTGTGGTGCGGGGCCCAGTTCTGCTGAGTTCCGCCAGGTGCATTAAGCTTCCCTTTTTCATTGAGTGTGATCTCGTCGATCGCCCTGAAATGGTCGTCTGCTGCACGGTAGAGCATCGGCTTGCTCTCTTTCATCGCAATGACCAGTTCGATCCTCGGCCCGTAGACGACATAGGCAGAGGCAACAAGGTTTTGTGCCTCCAGCGGTCCTTCATAGATACCGAAGATGGAGCCTACGGAAAGGTCTACATCGACCAGGCTGGACCCGTCAAGAGGATCATAGCATACCGTATAGCTTCCGGAGGTGTGCAGCTCAAGCTCGCCCTCTTTCTCTTCGCTGACAATGCTCCTTACAGAAGATACTGTTGCCAGGTTTTTTTCGATGATACGGTCTGAAAGTACATCGAGCTTAAGCTGCTCTTCCCCTGAAGCATTCTCTTCATGTGCATAACCCAGGTCGGCAGTCTTTATCGCATGATCGATCTCAAAAGCGATCTTTTTGATCGCTTCAAATATAGTTTGCATTATCTCTCTCCTTTAGACACTTTTTGCATGTGTTCTGATCCATTCGATGATCTGGTCGGTGTTATTGAGGTCCAGGATATCTATCTGTGAAGGTATCTCATACTGATCTATACGGATACTATGATCGATCGCAATGGCTTCCGAACACGCAAGATAGCTTTCATCAATCTCATTGCGGAAGATAGCGATGCGTGGCAGAGGCAGTGTCTTGAGCCCTTCAACCAAGAGTATATCAAAGTCGCTGATCATCGCTATGATATCATCCAGACTCTTTTCGCGTTGCGAGAAGTAGGTGGTACGGGTAGGGGAGGTGACGACCACTTCCGCCCCTGTCCTGGAGAATTTATCGCTGTCTTTCCCCTCTGTGTCAAAGACGGCTTTGTCCTTGGGGTCATTTTTGATGATCGCCACCCTCTCCTGGGGAATCAGCTTTTTCGCCACCTTTTCGATCAGTGTGGTTTTACCACTGTTTGACGGGCCGGTAAATGCCACTGCAACTCTTTTCTTCACGGCTATCCTTTGCTTTCTCGGTTAAATTATACTTAAATGTTTATTGAATCTATGTTAAAATGACAGCAATTGTCTAGGAGGATTGAGTGCGAATAATAATTGGGTCTGTGACACTAATGCTCCTTTTGGCTGCCTGCTCTTCCAAAACAGATGATTCTCTCTCGGATCATCTCGAGAAAAACAAAACTGCCTATAAACATCTGCAGAAAACCGAAAAAGTGCAACTCTATGATCACAATATCACGAAGGCACTTCTCACTGCAACCTATCTCTACCCTTCAGGAAAGAAATCGGGCAGCAAAGAGAATGACGAGATGTTGATTGTGGGTCTCTATCTTGACGAGCAAGAGGGAAACGGGATAGGCAGGGAGTATCTTCTGACACTCGATGGCGAAAAACCCAAAAGCATCCTTCCGCTCCCGAAAGAAAGCCCCTATCTCAAAGAGATACCTTTTGTGACAGCGTGGAACAGTTACTATCTCGTGACTTTCCCGCATACCCCATGCAAAAAATTTACCCTGCTATTTGAGAGCAGCAGGTATGGGAAAAAAACGATGCCCTTTTCAAAAGCTGCAAAATACGTAGAGAGCCAAGAGGCTTTCTGATCATCTGAAACGATCGGTTTTACTGGGATCTGTGACCTCTTTGATCAAAGGAAGGAGGCGGGTAGAGATTCCGAGTCTGTTTAGGTAGATGACGTAGTTGGTCAGGACGTGTTTCCCGTATTCTCTTGTTTCTGCATTGCTCATGCTTTCCATGCTCATGTAGGGTTCATAGCGTCCGGGTTTAAAGTTCCTGTTGTCAGTGATCAGCCTTTTGGTAAAACCTATCCCACCATTGTAGGCATAGGCGACAAAGAGCGGATGGTAGAGCCATTTATTGAGATAGTCCAGATGGAAATCTGCATACTCGATCGCCTTATAGGGGTTGAAGAGGTCATCAAGATCGATAGTGTCATTTTTCTTTTTAGCGATATCCTCTATCAGAAAAGGCATGATCTGCATCATCCCGAGCGCAAATGAGCGTGAGACAGAAGCGGGGACAAAACGGCTCTCCTGTCTGGCGATCGCATAGATCATTGCCTGGCGTTCTTTGCTCATATTTCTCATTGCATCACGATAGGGCATAGGATAGTAGATCTCTTTGTAGTCAGATGCCTTGGCTTTGATAAACGTATAGTGTCCTACCGTCTCCTGGGATTTATAGGTATCGGCAAGGTCATTGAGATTGTACTTCCCCGAGAACATCTTTTGTTTGAGTTTTGCCCAGTCTATCGGATCGAGCACATCATAGTGAAAGACTTTGGAGCGTGAGATCTTCGGAGTGATGATCTTTGGATAACGCAGTTTCAGCAGGTCTCTGGCAATGAGCGTATAGATGTTGACATCGTGGCTGTTGACCAGGTTGCTCAGGTAGCCCCGCTCTTTGCTCACGAGATACATCCAGAAATTTGCCTGGTCCTTGTCCCGGCGTTTGACCGCTTTTTTGCGTGCCTGTCCGAAGTAGATCATCGCGATCTCCTCTTTTTGCTGCTTGAGTGCGAACAAGCCGATCTGAAAATGTGTATCTGAGGAGATCTCGTTGGCATGTGCAGGCGGCTGAAGGAGCGATGCGCGCAATTGCGGAAGGTCTTCATTGAGTATGATACGGATGCTTTGGTTAAACTTCTTATCCATGCTCAAAAGACGGAACTGCCTGGAGTTGAGCAGTTTGTCATACTTCTTTTTTCGGATCTCTGTGCCGCAGTTGTTGAAAAGATAGCATTCGATCTGGGGATTTTCTTTTGCCCAGGCAGGGTAGTCTGCTTTTGAGCCTTTGAGCTCTTGAAGCTTCTGGTAGTTGCTTTTCCAGCGTGCTTTCTCCTCTTCTGTGGCCATACGACGCGGCTGCTGCTTGATCTCCGGGGCCAAACCCGTTTTGTTGCGGTACGCGGTGCTGAGCTTTTTATTGAGGTGGCTCGCTTCCTCTATGATCTTTTTGGCTTCAGACGGCGTTGTGCTTTTTTGCGATAAAAAACGCCAGATATAGTAATCCTTCTCTATACTCTGGGGCATTTCATGTATCTCCTGAAAGCTAAAAGTCTTCGCCGCATAAAGCGGCGCTGTACAGGAGAGTACTATGGAGAAAAGAACACTTTTGACTTTCATGACACTATGATCCTCTCTACCCTAAAAGGGCTCTCATCATAAAGATATCCAGAAACTGCAGGCCAAGGATGATCACCAGCGGTGAAAGGTCCACGCCCGAGAATACCACAAACGGCAGTTTGCGACGGATAAATGAAAATGCAGGTTCTGTCAGACGGCGCAGTATCTGTACGATAGGGTTGCGTGGGTCTGGCTGCACGAAGCTGATCAGTGCAGCGATAATGACGATCCAGATATAGATCGTAAAAACGGTGTGAAGTGTCTGTACAATGGCATAGATGAGTGCGCTCATGAGGCTACCTCCAGGATATAAGATTTGATATACGGGTAGATGTCGGAAAGTTCGGGGCCGTTACCTGTACCCGTAAGCAGGTAACGGAGCGGCTTCATGAGGTCTTCCCCTTTCAGTCCGCTTTTTTCCTTGATATGGTTTCTGAATGCATCATAGGTGTTGATCATAGGGGCATCAAAGATCACATCAGAGATCTGTTTCATCTGCTTTCCCCATTCACCGCTGAAGTCTTTTGGTTTGAAGATCGGCCTGATCTTTGCTTCCAGTTCATTGATCGTACTGGCCTCTTCTTCAAGATACACTTTTGCCAGTTTCCCGATAGCTTCATCCGCAAAACCAAAAAGGCCCGAGAGACGTTTGTCGTCCATCATTTTAAGGTGTTCACGGTTGATGAAACGAAGTTTCTCGATATCAAATCTCTCGGGAGATTTGGAGAGCTTCGCAAGATCGAACCATTCGAGTGCTTCAGGCATCGTGAAGATCTCTTTTGGCGTTTGATTGCCCAGCGCGATCAGGTAGTTGGCGATCGCATCGGGGATGAAGCCCTGTTCAAAGAGCCACTTTACTGTATGTGCTTCATCTGCATTGAGGATGGAAGGCAGGTGTGCGTACGCTGTCTCCTGATCATAGCCAAGGAGTGTTTTGATGTGCTCTTGTTTTGGTGTCTTGGAGAGGTACGCTTCTCCCTGGATAACCAGACTGATACCTGAGATCATATCATCGCAGGCAGAGGCAAAGCTTGGGGTCGGTGTACCGTCAGCCCGGAGGATCGCAAAAGCATCGACCTCATTGGGTCCGGTTTCGATATCTCCCTTGATCAGGTCATGGATAAGGATCGGTGCATCCGGCTTTTTGATACGGATGACAAAAGGGGTTTTCTCCTCTTTGAGTTTGGCTAGCTCGGCAGCGCCCATAGCGCTGCAGTGTCCACTATACATTCCTGAAGATCCTGTATCTTTACAGGTACAGACAAATGCCTTCTTCTCTTCAAGAAGCCTGATCGCCAGGGTCTGGTGCAGATGCAGGTTTTCGCTTTGGTGCATGACAGAGTCATGGGGAAGCGCGAACTTCTCGAGTATCTCCATGATCTCCGTGTCTTTTCCGGTGATGTTCCGTTCTTTGTCTGTATCTTCGATACGGACGATGAAGTTCACATCTCTCTGTTTGGCTGCCATATAGTTGAAGATCGCCACTCGCAGGTTCTCTATATGCATATCACCGGTAGGTGACGGGGCAAATCTAAGCATCTTTCTTACTCCAAAATTCGTGGGTTTTCACCACAGGAGGTATTTCTCCCGAGCGGTGATATAAGAGTGATATTATAGTGGTTTAAATGTAATAGAAGTTTTAAATCGCGTGTTTGATAGGTTTCTGTATGGGAGAGTAGGTCTCTCTTTTGAAGCGCCCGATACGCTTCTGTTGGTTTTATTCTGAGTATCTATTCCTATTTTTTGATAAAAAATATTATAAATAAATTTAAATTAAGAAAAATAATCTATAATCATAATTATGAAGAAAATATCTATACTTATACTACTGGTTTTGATAGGGATTCAGTTCGTTCCGATGAATGTTCCTGCTGAGGTGCCGACTAAGGCTGATGATGCGCTGAAAGCTCCGGAAGAGGTGCATGCAATTTTACAACGTGCCTGTTTTGATTGTCACTCAAACCATACCGACTTCCCATGGTATAGTTCCGTTGCTCCTGTTTCATGGTTTACCAAGATGCATGTCAAAGAGGGCCGTGAGCATATGAACTTTTCTATCTGGGCAAGTTATGATGATGAGAAAAAGTTAAAATATTTTGAGAAGATCCCAAAAGCGATCAAAAGCAAAATGCCTCTTCCAAGTTATCTCATCATGCACAAAGAGGCCAAACTCAGTGATGATGATAGAAAACTGCTCACAGAGTGGGCAAGTGAAGCAGCCTTTGATTTAGAATAAGCAGAAGAGGCATTCATACGGGTTTGACCTCTTCTGAGTGCGAACCGCCCTTTATGGAAAGGAGCTCGGGGTATCCCTTCCCCGACAATAATCATTGATCCACCCTAGTAGAGAATCAAATAGTTGAAACCCTGATTTCTCCATTTTATCAAAATGCTATATCTGCAATGCTATAAGCGCTTATTAGATAAAATACTCCCCTTATATAATCAAAAGGTTTAATGATAATGAGTAAGCATAAAGATTTTTTACGTACAATAGTGGAAGAGGACCTGAAGTCAGGCAAGTATAAAGAGATTCATACAAGATTTCCTCCGGAGCCCAACGGGTTCCCACACATTGGTCACGCTAAATCTATCGCTATAAATTTCGGTATTGCACGGGATTATCATGGCCGCTGCAACCTTAGGATGGATGATACCAATCCGACGACAGAGGATACGAGATACGTCGAGGCGCTCAAAGATGCTGTGCAGTGGCTTGGGTTTGAATGGGACAACAGCGTACGCTATACATCTGATTATTTTGATAAACTTTACGAGTACGCAATAGAACTTATTAAAATGGGCAAAGCTTACGTTGACTCTCTTGATGAAGAGACTATGCGTGAATACCGCGGAACGGTGACAGAGCCTGGGAGACGCAGCAAATACGCCGAACGCAGTGTGGAAGAGAACCTGGACCTTTTCGAGAGAATGAAAAAGGGTGAGTTCAAAGATGGCGAACACGTTCTCAGAGCCAAGATCGATATGACTGCAGCCAATATGAAAATGAGAGATCCGCTGCTCTATCGTATCAGACATGCCCACCACTATAGAGCGGGAGATACGTGGCACGTCTATCCGATGTATGACTTTGCCCACTGCCTCTCTGACTATATTGAGGGCATTACCCACTCTATCTGTACGCTGGAGTTTGAAAATAACCGTGATATCTATGACTGGGTACTGGACGAACTCAATCTCACACCGCCAAGACCCTATCAGCATGAGTTTGCAAGGCTTTCTATCAACTATACGGTAATGAGTAAAAGATTGCTTCTGGAACTGGTCAACAAAGGCAGAGTGAGCGGCTGGGATGACCCTCGCCTCCCAACAATTGCCGGATACAGAAGAAGAGGGTATACGCCGGAGTCTATTCTCAACTTCTGTGATCAGATAGGTATCGCAAAGGCAAACTCAACGGTGGATGTTGCACAGCTTGAATTTGCTATCAGGGATGATCTCAATACCAAAGTGCCTCGTGTGATGTGCGTGCTTGACCCGCTAAAAGTAACGATTGAGAACTATGAAGGTACAGAGGAGTTTGATGCTCCATATTATCCGGAAGATATACCTAAAGAGGGGTCAAGAAAAGTACCATTCTCAAAAGAGATCTTCATTGAGCGTGAAGATTTCTCTGAGAATCCACCAAAAGGTTACTACCGTCTAACACCGGAACAGCCGGTGAGACTGAGACACGGTTATATCATCACATGTAAAGAAGTGATCAAAGATGCTGATGGCAACATCACGGAGATCATAGCAGCATACGACCCTGAGTCTAAAAGCGGAAGGGATACGAGCGGTATCAAAGTAAAAAGTGCGATCCAGTGGGTAGATGCAAACAGGGCTAAAACTGTAGAGGTAAGACTCTATGACAGACTCTACTCATCAGAAGCGCCTGAAGGATTGGAAGATCTCAACCCGGACTCTCTGAAAGTGATCAAAGATGCGCTTATCGAGCCTGCGGTCATCACTGAAAAACCTGATGAGAGATTCCAGTTTGAAAGGCAGGGGTACTTCTATGCAGACCCTGTCGACTACACCGATGAAGCACCTGTGTTCAATAAGATTGTCGGCCTTAAAGACTCTTGGAGCAAAAAGACAAAAGCAAATGAGAGGGCACCGAGGGGTGAGCGTAAACCACAAGCCAAAAAAGTACAGGTAGAGGGTGAAGTCGAACCTATGAGTGAAGCGGAACAGGCACTGTTTGACAGGTATACAGGCGAGCTTGGACTGAACAGTATGGTCGCTGATATCTTGGCGAGAGATGAGAAACTCTCTTCTTTTTATGAAGAGACTCTGACAGTATTGAACACTCCTGTAACTTTGGCCAACATCGTAACCAATGAGGTAGCAAGAGAGTTAAAAGAGAAGCAGGCAGAAGAACTCAAGTTTAATGCAAAACAGATAGCTGAGCTTGTGAAGATGGTTAATGATGAGACGATTTCAAATAAAATTGCCAAACAGGTATTTGAAGAGATGGCTAAGAGCGGAGCAAATCCGGCACAGATCGTTGAAGACAAAGGACTTGTGCAGATCAGTGACCCGACACTCATTTTGCCCATCATAGAGGAAGTCATTGCAAGCAACCCGGATAATGTCGCCAAGTTTCAAGCAGGCAATACCAAACTTCTGGGCTTCTTTGTCGGGCAGGTACTCAAAACCACAGGAGGCAAAGCAAACCCGCAAGTGGTGAATGAACTCGTGGCTGAGAAGCTGAAATAAGAGACTTGCCAAAAAGAGGGGTAAGAATTGTTCACCTTCACAACATCTCGGAAGTGTATGGATGACCGTTTGTCATCGATAGCATTCGAGATGATTTAGCTGAATAGATCCCCGTATTTTTTGCTTTAGGAATAATATTTTTTCAGCTACTTGCGACACTAACTTGGATATCTGTTCCTCTAAGCTTTTCGTTGAATAATGGCAGGAGGCCTTTCGGGATGATTCCGAAGCACTTTTGTAGTCATCCGCCCGTGCATGTATCTTACCTGTCGCCAATAAAAAAATCAAACTCTTCGCTGCTGTATCCGTTATTGTTTTTGAGTTTGTTGTCGCACTGCTTCTCTGACCTGCTTAAGGGTCATGCCGTAGCCCGCACCAACAGGTTCACCGTGCTGTAACGGCCAGACTCCCTGAATACCGTTGACCGGCCTGTACTCTCCCTGATCGTTTTTTTTCAAAAAAAGCAAAACTCTGGAACCTTCCGGCGGCAGTTCTACATTGTCTTCTATCCAGCTCTCACCTTTTACCGTGTTCATCGAAAAGTGCATTTTTGGAGGCAGTGAACCCTTGATAGACTCTATAACCTCTAATTTATTTTCTAAAATTTTTACCTTGACTCCTCTTTTATGGCTTCGTCTACCGGTATCGCTTACAGCAAGGACTTGTATTACAACGATATTCGGTGAAATCTCTATGAGCTTCTCTTTAGGCATAAATCTGATGTATGCTTCTGCGAAATGGCTCAATAGAATTACCGGGATGATTATTCTCCATAGATTTGTTAATTTTATCATGAACTGTCCTCCTTGATTGTGTTGATATCTATAATGGACTTAAGCAGTTTGCCCCATGATCTATTTCTTGCTTCTTGATGGTTTGATAGTCTCTTGGGGCGTATCTCCCCCGAACTTGTCACTTTCTCGTTTCAGCATTGAAGCTTCAAAAAACTTGTAACGTGTGTTTTCATCATATTTAGCGGCGTACATTGCGATATCAGAAAATTTGACCAACTCTTTGCCTCTTACTGTATCATCGGGTGAAATAGCTATGCCTATACTTGGAAATATTTGTATTGAGCGGCCCTGGTACATAAAAGGCAGAGAAAAGTTTTCTACTATTTTCTCTGCTACTGATTGCACGTTTGATGCCTCTCTTATCTCATTCAGTATCACAACAAATTCATCTCCCCCCAGTCGGTATACAGCGTCAATATACCTGATAGAAGTTTTCAGACGTGCAGCGGTTTCTTTTAAGACGGCATCCCCGGTATCATGCCCTTGTGTATCGTTTAGTTCTTTAAACTTATCCAGATCAATAAAGAGCAGGGCTATCTTTGCCTCTTCTCTTGCATTTGAAATACATACCTCTATATCCTCTTCAAGTTTTGCCCTGTTTTTCAGGCCTGTCAGGGCATCATGGGTAGCATGATAATCCAATTTCTTGTATTTCTCATAAACGACCTCACTCATTTTGTAAAAACGCGAGAGCAGATATCCCATTTCATCTTTAGGCAGGATATCTGAAACCTCTTGTTTCATGCCCTTTTCCATTTTAGCCGTACCGTCCAGTAATATCTCAATTGGTTGAAAAAACTTACTTCTAATAAATACCCCCGTTATCACCACCATAAAGACAAAGAATATCATTTCAAACCCCATCAATGTTGTGATGTATGCACGATTTTTCTTAAGTTCTCCCTTTCTGTACTCCAGCAGAATCAACTCTTCATTATTGAATGCCATCATCTCATCCTCTATCTCATCCATATACTCTTTCCCTTTGTCTTTGTTGATAATTTTCAATGCTTCCGAATAGGAGGACGAGGTGTGTTTCTGAACCAATTGAATGGTAGTATTGATCACATGGAACTTTTGCTCTATGAGGGATTCGATCTTTTTGAGTCGTTCCTGCTGTGTTGGTTGTTCCAACGTGATTTTTTTGAGTCTGCCCAGATGCTTTTTGGCATTTGCTGTACCGGTAATATATGGTGCAAGATAGTCTGCATTATGTGTCAGAAGATAGCCTCTTTGAGCTCTCTCCGCATCTTTCATCGCACCAATCAGGTCTTTTGAATCGATCAATACTTCATGTGCACGAATGACATATTCAAGTTTTTCTTCGCTGTACGATTCCAGTATAAAAGTAAGTAAGATATTTCCAATGGTAACAAAAAACAGTATACTCAACAGAAACACCAATTTAATACGAATATTCATTTCTCTTCTCCTTTTATCAGTACGCTTGACTATTATTGCATTTTATAGATTAATGAGATATAAATTATAAAATTTAATAATTTTATATTATTTAAAATAGATGATCAAAAAGTCATCTCCAGTTTTTTGCTCGTTTAACTGTTAATCGCTCTTCCCCTGAAATTCAAGCCTCAAAAAAATAGAAAAATAGTTCTTTTTAAACCTTTAGTGATATATAATGGCACATTTTATTTTCAGGACAAGAGAGACTATGATCCAGTCACGTTGGGGCTATCCCGCAAAAAAATTGTTGTTTTTAGTACCGTTTTATCTGTTTACTTCACTGCATGCCAATATCCAGGATGATCGGGCTGCAATGATGCATATCGAGAGAGAGCTCTTTATCGTCCACAAACAGAATATCCTCTTGAAAGAGAAGTATGCTGAAGAGAAGGAGAAGTATTTTAACTACTCTCGTATCAAAGCGTATGAAAAAACGATGGCAGAGTATGAGGGAAAAGAGAGAAAGATCCGGGCGGAAAAAGACCGTCTGGTCGCCGAACAGAAAAAGCATGACCTTTGTATGGCAGAGTTGGAGCGTCAGATACCCGTGCTGGACGGGGATATCCATGTGAAGGTCTATCTCTCGGATCAGATCATGAATATCTACAAAGGCGATACGCTGGTCTATTCATGGTTTGTCTCCACCGCAGCGGGTGCATACTTTACTCCAACGGGAAAATTCAAGCCGTATCACACGGCAAAAATGCATTTTTCCAAACAGTATGACAACTCACCGATGCCTTATGCAATCTTCTTCAAAGAGGGGTTCGCGATACACGGTACAGAGTGGGTAAGAAGCCTCGGATACAAGGCTTCCCATGGATGTGTGAGACTGCACCCAAACAATGCCAAGAAGCTCTATGATCTTGTACAGCGATACGGCTATCACCGTGTTTCTATCACGATAGACTCCTGATCACACCTCCGATGAATTTCTTCTGTCATCCTGATATCGGATCGGAGTCCGGTATGACGGTATTTCTCAGAAGGTTCAGTTTCTTCGTTACCACGTTTTACGTGGTAATGCATCTCTCAATAGTATGATACTGTAAATCTTAATATCTTCTATTTTGAGTCAGTAGGATATTTCGGGTAGGGTGCGTAACTATGCACCACATCTGTTTTATAGTTTGCATCTGCATTCCACTAGGGGACTGGTGGAATGAGGCGAAGAGTTTTTAAGACAGAACATTCCCACGGAAACCACGGGAACGAGGAGGAACATTAGGTGGACTAGTGCAGGTAGTTATCCAGCGTAAACGCCATATCCTCATCGAGTTCGAGGTTCTTGCGCATCCACTGGAGGTATCCCATATCCTCTTCGGCCACCTCGGCGATCTCTCTGCCTTTGTACTTGCCGAACTTGAAGGTGCGCATCAGTACCGGGGTCTGGGTCAGCTCTGCAAGGGTCTGCATCGGGTTCTTCCCCTCAAACTGCGCAGACGCGCTCTGTACCAGCTGGGAGAGCAGAAGTTTCATTACCAGCACATCCCCGATCGCATCGTGCGCTTTGATCGTGATACCAAGGTTGGCGGCCTCCTCCTCTTCTGTCTTGTAGAGTCCCAGTGCATAGCGGAGGTACTGCAGGCGGTGGTAGGGCATATCGGGATAGAGGTGTTTGGCGCATCTGAAGGTGTCGATGAGGGTGTAGGCATTATCAAAGCCCTCTTTTTTGAGCATATCGAGATCGAAGTTGATGTTGTGGGCGATGAGGAAATTCTCCGCGCTGTTGAGCTCGTTGACCCTTTCAGCAAACCGGGTCTCGCTGAAAGGCGCTTTGTCTTCGATGACCTCCGGGGTGATGTTGTGTACCTCCATCGCTTCGAGGCTGATAGGCACCTCGCTGCTGCAGAGCTCATCATAGACCTCTATCTTCTCTTTACTGTGAACGATCATCGCACCGATCTGTATGATGCGATCATGTTCCTGGTTTCCCGTAGTTTCCGTGTCAAAAAGTACATAGAGTGCCATCAATTAAGCTCCGTTTATTATTGGTTTAAAAAATAATTATACAATCATAAAACACAAAAGGATATAATATAGCCATATTTCAGAAGCATGGGAGAGCATATGGATGCAAATGCACAGCTGATCGAGCATATGATGAACCCGCAGAATTACGGGTCTATGGAAAATGCCGATGCACAGGGGATAGGGAAAAATCCAGATAACGGTGAAAAGGTACTGATCCACCTCAAGGTAAAAGAGGAAGCGGGCAAACCGGTGATCGAAGATATCAAATTTCAGGCGATCGGATGTTCCACAACGGTCGTGGCCGGTTCCATCATCACCACTGAAGCCAAAGGGACGGACTTTGACCGCGCAGAGGATATCGTCGCTTTTACGCTGGGGATGCTTGACAGGGTACCGCCGGAAGAGGCTGCCTGTTCGGAGATGGTCGCCGTAGCACTCAAGGCAGCAATGGATGTCTATACCCAGAGGCAGATCGACCCGGATTACCCTGTGATCAGCTATAAGATCAAAAACAGTTGCGAGACTACAGAAGAGGTGGGGGATAACCAATGAAAACAGTAATGATAGAGATGCATGAAGTATGGCTAGAGACGATGATGGCGGGGTTCATGAGCAGTGGAGAAAAGAAGGAGCAGCTTTTTGACTTTGCCGCTATCTTTTTCAGGCACTTTACCTGGCTGGAGAATGAGCTGATCGAGATCGGTGAAGCGTACAACTATGACCGCAACATGATGAATGTCCAGGCAGAGAGGCTGAGCGACCTGCTGCACCGTATTATCAAAAAGCTGGGTGCGTTAGATCTACAGCTAGAGGGTTCTCCCGACCGTGAGCTGGCACACCGCATCTCATCAGATATCCGCTATATCACCGGTGTCATGATGAAGATGAAGGATGAGCGGGTCGAGGCATTCAGCAGGGCCTTGAAATATCCCGGAGTGGCACTCAGCGAAGAGGCGACCAAAGCCTTTACCCGTTTTCTCTTTGAAGAGAGTTATAAAGAGTATGAGCTGATACTGATCTATAACTATCTCAAGGCACACAGCGATGATGCCTACCTGAACAGGATCTTCCAGATACTGATCGATGAGAGTCAGTTCCACTTCAAGTCTTTTGGAAATATGATGGCAAAGATGGGGATACTCAGTGTACCGCGTATCGTGATGAAAGAGCTCTACCAGGTCGAAGATGTCGTACAGTTCCTCAAAGACGGTATTGATGAAGAGTTGGCTGCCAAGGAGGAGTGCAGGGCGCTCTCTGAAGCAGTAGGCAAAGACAGTCCCGAACTTGCTGCATTTTTTGATTTTATCAATATGCAGGAGGATTACCATATCACTCTGATGAAGGACGCACTTGCACATTACACAAAAAAGGAGACTGATGTCTAGACACTATACTTCCGCACTTTCCGCACTTTTTGGCAGATTTGCTTCCAAAGAGTTCCCCGCTATTATTCAGCATATTATCAATGCTGTTTATGTGAAGATGATGGGGTTGGATATGGGAGAGTTCAGGACACCGTCAAGCTATAAAACACTCAACAAGCTCTTTACCCGAGCGATCGAACTGCCGCGTAAACTCCCTGAGGATCGCTCCAAACTGATCTCCGGTGTAGATGCGCTGATCACGGACTACGGTACGATCACAGAGGGACGCGCCTACCAGATCAAAGGGATGCACTACGATATCAAATCGCTGTTTGGAGAGTATCACAAAGAGGCAGTAGGGGAAGTGGAGGGAGGGGAGTTTATGAACTTCTATCTCTCTCCGAAAGACTACCACCGTTACCATATGCCGCTTGACCTCAAGATCAAGTCACTGACGCATATCCCCGGGAAACTCTATCCGGTGAACTTTCCTCTGCTTCGTCATATGCCTGATCTCTTTATCGAAAATGAGAGGGTGGTGATAGAGGCCGAAGACAGCAAGGGGAGAACACATATTTTAGTACTCGTAGGTGCATTAAACGTGGGTAAAATGGTCGTTACATTTGAACCCAATGTCCAGACAAACTCTGAGATCAGAGAGCCGAGGCACTACACCTATAAAGAACTTTCTGTCGAAAGAGGCGAGCTCTTCGGTTGGTTTGAAATGGGATCAACAGTATTGACATTCTCTCCCAAGGGAAGTATCGTCACTGAAGTAGCGATCAATCAGAAAGTTTCGTTCGGGGATGTGCTCGGAGAGATCAAATAGTAAATAGTAGGTATGCTTTTCGTTGAAAAGCTTGTTTTAATGGATAGTATTTAAAAGGAAGAACCCAATGGTCGTCAAAGAGATACAGGAGTACGCCCAGATACGTACAAAAGCCCGAGCATACCTCTGTTACATTCTCAGCCGTAATATCTCCAAACAAATCGAAGGGGGTATCGAACAGGTTATACGCAATATCGCTTCGCTTCAAAAAGCACTTCCCCAGGCAGAAGTGATCTATGTACTTGACGGAAAAGGGGAACAGGTCATTGACAATGTATCTGAAAACGATACACTGAAGGGATTTGGAAAAGGAGCGGATAGAAGCAACAGGGCCTACTATTACCGTACGATGAGCGAACATCGCTGTATTCTTACTGATCCCTACCCGTCGCTGGTGAGCAATCATCTTGTGGTGACGTCAACTTTTCCGATCTATGACCAGGAAGGAAAACTGCTCTATATCATCTGTGTGGATATCAACCTCAGAGATATCCTTCGCATGATACACCCAAGTTCCATAGATTCAGGTTTCGGTACATTGAGCAAGGTGACCTATGCAGCTTTTTGTGTCGCATTGTTTGCCGTAGCACTGCTTTTTTTCTTTAAAGGTTTAGCGAGTTTTATGGGGTTTGGCTTTGATATCTCAAAGATAGAAATCAATGAGATGTTTCAGGCAACCATTCTTCTGACGCTCTCTTTGGCGATCATCGACCTGGTCAAGGCGATCTTTGAAGAGGAGGTTCTGGGATATGAAAAGAGGGACGGAAGAGGAGGGCATCAAACCATGATACGATTCCTGGGCTCCATTATCATTGCTCTCTCCATCGAGGCATTGATGCTGGTGTTCAAGTTTGCTATCACGGATCCGGCCCACTTGCTTCCGGCGGTCTATCTGATCGGCGGGGTGACTTCACTGATCATAGGCCTTTCGATCTATCTGAAATTTAGCAGAGAGAGTGTAGACAAAGAGAACTCATGCAAGAACAATTGATCATTTTTGATATGGACGGCACCCTGGTCAACTCTTCGCTGACCATTGCCAATGCGATCAACTATGTGCGAAGCAGGCTTGGATTCCATCCGATGGAGCAGGGGGATATCCTCAAAAAGATCAATGACCATACGATCAATCCTGCCCAGGTCTTTTACCACGCCAGAGCATTTGACCGGAAGCATGAGATGTGGTTCTCTGAGTACTACACCAACAACCACGAAAAGGAACTGGTACTCTATGAGGGGATCAAGGAGCTTCTGGATATGCTGAAAGAGCAGGGGGCTTCACTGGCCGTTGCGACCAATGCCTACAGGAACTCTACTCTGGAATCCCTGACATACCTGGGGGTGCATCAACACTTTGATGCGATCGCCTGCTATGATGACGTAGCGCAGGGTAAGCCGCACCCGGATATGCTCTATAAGATACTTGAAGAGCTGGATATGCCTGCGGAGCAATCCCTTTTCATCGGTGACGGGCCGCGCGACAAAATGGCAAGCGAACGTGCGGGGATAGCGTATGTGATGGTGGACTGGGGGTTTACTGAGCATCAGCAGGCGGTAAGAAGTGTCGACGAGCTTAAAGAGATCATTTTAGGCAGGAGATAGGATGTCAAAGTCTTTTCTTACCAACGCGGTATCTTTGCTGCTTATCCTGGCAGCCTTTTGGGTTCCTGAAACGTATCATTCGATGCTGCTCTTTAGCGGGCTTTTCGCGCTCTCCGGAGCCATCACCAACCAGCTTGCGATCCATATGCTCTTTGAGAGAGTGCCCTTCCTTTATGGCTCCGGGGTCATAGAGAAAAATTTTGAGTGCTTCAAAGCTTCCATCAAAACGATGATCATGGAGCAGTTCTTTTCAAAAGAGCAGCTGGGGGAGTTCTTTGCCAGTGAAGAGAAAAAGATCGACCTGATACCTTTGGTGGAGAGTGCCGATTTTTCTCCGGCATTCGATGCACTGAGCAAGACGGTCATGGAGTCCAAGTTCGGCGGGGCTGTAGCGATGTTCGGGGGCGAGGCGGCACTGGAAGGGCTGCGTGAGCCTTTTAGCAGGAAGCTTAAATCCGCTGTGGGAAGGATCGTCTCCTCGGAGACCTTTAAAGCACAGCTTGATCATCAGATACGCCACTCTTCGCTCAGCGATGATATGATCAAAGCGGTGGATGAACTGATCACCCGGCGTCTTGAGGAACTGGCACCCTGGATGGTCAAGGATCTGGTGCAGGAGCTGATCAGAGAGCATCTGGGATGGCTTGTGGTCTGGGGCGGTGTATTTGGCGGTCTTGTGGGACTTCTCTCATCGTTTGTCATCCCTTAGGTTTTAAATATAGTTAGAAGGAGAAATCATGGAGTATCGCTATATCGGGAAGAGCGGCCTGAGGGTAAGTCCGATCTGTATGGGTACGATGACGTTCGGCACACAGTGCAGCAGCGAAAAAGAGGCATTTGCCATTATGGACAAAGCCTATGAGGCCGGTGTGAACTTTTATGATACGGCTGAACTCTACCCTGTGCCTCCCACAGCGGATAAAGCGGGTATCACCGAAGAGATCGTGGGAAGATGGCTCAAAACCAAGCCGAGAGAGAGCGTGATCCTCGCAAGCAAGGTCGCGGGTGCGGCAAGCGGATGGTTCGTCCCTCCCATCAGGCATGGGCTGACGGCGATAGACAGTTTTCATATCGAGCGTGCGGTAGAAGGCAGTCTCAAGAGGCTGGGTACGGACTATATCGACCTTTACCAGATGCACTGGCCCGATACCGTTGTTCCTATCGAAGAGAGCCTGAAGGCATTTGACAGGCTGGTGCAGAGCGGTAAAGTACGCTATATCGGGACTTCCAACGATACAGCCTACGGTACGACCAAGGCACTGATGACCTCTGAGCATAAAGGATATGCACGATTCGAGTCGATACAGAACAACTTCTCTCTGCTCAACCGCCGCTTCCTGGACGAGCTGGCATCTGTCGCAGAAAAGGAACAGATCTCGCTGCTGCCGTATTCTCCTATTGCCGGAGGGGTGCTGAGCGGGAAGTACAACCTTGACAAGAATGCCCAAGGACGTTTCCGAGACTATCTCAATGCTCCGAATGCAAGACAAAGGCTTATGGCCGCAAGGTTTCTGAACGAGAAAACGCTTGCATCCACGGAGAAATATCTTCAGATCGCACAAGAGGCGGGGATGCATCCTGTCACTCTGGCGACGGCATGGTCCAAGCAGTTCAGTTTCGTTGCCTCTACGATCATCGGGGCGACAACAGTAGAGCAGCTGGATGCATCACTTGCTGCAATGGATATCACCCTGAGCGAAGAGGTCTTGAAGGCCTGTGATGAGGTGCATAGCCAGATCCTCTACCCTATGGGTTAGCGGAGGTTTTATAATAAATTAATATTAAAAAGATAGAATTTTCTTATGGTCTAAATCAATTCCAGAACAAGGCAGAAGATGATGAGAACATTCTTTGTGATACTCCTAAGCCTTTCGGCACTTCATGCCGGATATTTCAGCAAACATGACGATATCTGTGACGGCAACAGCTATTTCCAGTGCGAAAATAACTACAATGCAGTCCGCAACCTTCAGATCGCCCTTAACAGCGATAAGCAACTGGGAGTAAAGCTGAAGGTAGACGGGAAATGGGGTGAGAAGACCAAATCCGCACTGATGGACTTTCAGAAGTATTACGGACTTGCCAAAGCTGACGGATGGGCAGGGGAAAGGACGAAGAGAAAGCTTGATGCTGTCTATAGCAAAGTAAAGTTTCCCAAAGATATCAAGGTCGCTGAAAACTATCGAACAAAGAAGTGTTATCGCTGCTACAGCGAGTTTAGGCAAAATGTAAATTTAAAAAAGAGTTTTGCAATCTATGAGGATAAGCAACTTCTTCAACGAGCGAACGGGGGCAATACGAAGTTCACAGTAGATGTCTCCGAACAGCGTGTGAGGCTCTATGTGGATGGGAAGGTAGCACTCTGCTCTCCCTGTACCACCGGAGCAGAGCGCAAGTTTGAGCCAAATACCAGGATCTACAGGGATAAACGTACCCCGAAGGGAACATTCAAGATCACAGAAAAGATCGCGGATAAGCGCTCAAGCATCTTCGGTGAGTACTACCGTGGCAACAAGCTGGTCTACAAAGGGGATAAGCGTAAATTTGGCGGAAACAAAAATGGGCTGAGATATCAGGGTGCATCATTGCGGAACTGGATGCGTCTGACAAGTTCCGGTATCGGGCTTCATGCAAGCAAATATATCAAGAGATACCCCGGGACAAACGGGTGTATCCGTCTGCCCTATAAAGTATCCCAGACGATCTTTAAGAGCGTACGCCAGGGTACACAGGTTTCTATCGTAAATTAACTTCTTCTCTTCTCATTCCCGATTCATTCGGGAATGAAAAATTCAATTCTAAACCTTAATGTTAAGTAGTAACCAAAATCGTCATCCCTCTCGAAACGCGACGTCTTATTTTGCACTACTGCAAATAAGACTGCTTACAAGGTCGTTCGGGATGACAGAATATATTTTTTATGACCAAAAATCATCTATGGTCATTCCACCTGCTTTTTTCTTCGCTACCAGCTGCCCTATCATTGTTTTGGCACCTTTGTAGTCGGTATCCCACGCTTCTCTGATATGCATGATGTCATACCTCTCATCAAAGGTGGCTTCGAGTTCCCCTTCTTCGAGGAGGAATGTTCGGTTGGAGGTCGAGCGGTCGTTATCGGGGTGGTACATGAAGGTTTCATAGATAAATATCCCGCCTTCTTTGAGCGCTTTTTCGATCTGGGGAAAGAGTCTGCGGTCAAGGAAATAGGTACAGACGATCAGGTCGTACTTGTTCTCCTCCAGTCTATAGGTATCGAAGTCCACCTCTTTTGCGGAGATATTCTCGATACCCTGCAGAGTCCTGATCGCAGCGGAGCTGATATCCAGGGCATCGACATGAAAGCCCTCTGATGCCAGGTATCTTGTATGCCTCCCCATCCCGCAGGCGATATCCAGCGCCTCTCTGCCTGGTGCCAGTTTGGCAAAGTTGGTTACCAGTTCGATAGGCGCTGTGGGGATAGGTGCCTCGATATGTTTTTTATCCCATTTTTCTTTGTCTTCGATTGACATTTTGTGCCTTTAGTCTAATGTGCTATGATTCCATCCAAATATGAATGATTTACAATATAACGAGGATGAGCTATGAACAAACTTACTTTTATCTCCTGGAATGTCAACGGTATCCGTGCAGTGGACAAAAAAGAAGCACTGAAATGGATCGATCAGCATGAAGTGGACTTTTTGGGACTGCAGGAGATCAAGGCTGAGGCCGATCAGATCCCCGAAACGATTTTTGATCGCGAGTTCAAGTTCCAGAGCATCAACTCCTCTTCGAAAAAAGGGCAGTCGGGGGTAGCGCTCTTTACGGATATTAAAGGTACACCGGATCACTGCGGGCATGTCGATATCCTGGATGAAGGACGGATCAACGAGTACCACTTCGGAGATATCGCCTTTTTCAATGTCTATTTCCCCAACGGGCAGAGCAGCGATGAGCGTCTGAGCTACAAG
>JAQVHV010000031.1:6879-20945 GCA_028696055.1 Sulfurovum sp. | reverse complement strand
TAGAGTATAATACATAAAAAAATAGGCATGGTGAACCCGATGGTGAGATGGCTGATACTGCTTTCCCTTTTGATATCTACGCTTTCTGCAGCAGAGGAGAGATACCCTGTAGAGAACTGTCCGGCCTACAACAACCTCAAACATAGCAAAAACACGGACAATCTCTCGCTGGATACGCAGAGGGCTTACCCCGTACTTAGAAAGCATAAAGGGCAGTACCTGATTCTCATCAGGGGGGAGAACCCTGCGCAACGCTGGGTGGATGAGCGCTGTTTTGATGGACAGGAGGAGAAGCCTGCCGATACCTTTTTCAAGTCTGACGGGCAGGAAGCGGTAAAGTCCAAAGACAATATCCTTGCACTCACCTGGCACAATGCCTACTGCGAAACGTATCGCCAGAGAAAAGAGTGTCAGCGCAGCCTGTTGGCGCTGGGCAAAGAGAGATACTCAGAGAGACACTTTGTGCTGCACGGGCTCTGGCCGCAGCCAAAATCCCATACCTACTGTGATGTCGACAAAGAGCTTGTGCAACTGGACAGGCTTGGACAGTGGCAGCACCTTCCCTGCCTGGTGATAGATGAAGCGGTAGAGAAGAGACTGGAAAAAGTCATGCCCGGATATGCCGCAGACCTGCACAAGCATGAGTGGATCAAGCACGGTACCTGTTACGGCACGGATGCCACAGGGTACTTTGGCGATGCCATCAGCTTCACCGAACAGCTCAACAGCTCCAAGGTGGGCAATTTTTTCAGGGATCAGAGGGGGAACCGTGTAACGATCCAGCAGGTCAGGTCGATCTTTGACCGTACCTTTGGCCGGGGTGCAGGGCAGCGTGTGGAGCTGAAGTGTGAGAAGGGGATGATCACGGAACTCTGGCTGCACCTCGGAAGCGGCAGCGATGATCTTGGCATACTGCTTCAACGGGGAAAGAAAACCAGAAGCAGGTGTCTTGGCGGCATCGTAGACAAAGCGGGATTTCAGAGATAGGATGGATATGGATAAAACAGATGTACTCGAAGCCCTCAAACACTCCAATGTTTTTCTCACCGGCGGAGCGGGGGTAGGAAAAAGCTATATCACCAACGAGGTGATCACACACTACAGAAAAGAGGGCAGACAGGTCATTTCGCTGGGCTCTACGGGGGTGAGTGCGGTCAATATCGGCGGTTTTACGGTGCACAGCTTTTTTATGTTCGGGATCGCCAACAATTTCGAAGAGCTGGAACAGCATGACAAACGCAACAAAAAGAGGCTGGGTGACCTCAAGAAGGTGCTCAAGGCGACAGACTTGATCATCATCGATGAGATCTCTATGGTGAGCGCTGATCTGCTCGATATGATCGCCTACAGGCTCAACCGCTACGGCTATCTGGGCAAAGTGATGTTCGTGGGGGATTTCTTCCAGCTGCCACCGGTGCAGAAGCAGCAAAAAAAGGATGTTTTCGGCGAAAGGCTTTATGCCTTTGAGAGCAGCGCATGGGAGAATTTCGATCTCAGTGTGATCGAACTGACGGTGATGAAGCGTACGCAGGATGCAGAATTTACCCATATCCTCTCCAAGGTGCGCAAAGGGATATGCGATGAAGAGGTGACTGCCTATATGGTGAGGCTCTGGAACAATGAACTCAAAGAGGAGAACCCCACCTATCTTTTCGGACGCAACCTTGAAGTGGAGCAGACCAACCGTGCCAAGATCAACGAGCTGGAGAGCGAAGAGACGATCCTCTTTGCTGATGTGGAGATGCACGGGAAGATACACGAAAAGAGGTTGGCTTCATGGAAGTCGATGCTCCCTATATCCGAGCAGCTGACACTCAAAGAGGGGGCTCCTGTACTCTTTACGGTCAACAAGTGGGGGAAGTTCGTCAACGGTGAGCGCGGGATACTGCGCAAGATAGAAGAGGACTATCTCATCGTGGAAAAAGAGGAGGAGTATGTCAGGGTAGAGCGCCATGTGTTTGACCTGCTCGATATGCTGGTCCATGATGACGGGAGGGTCGAGTCGATGTCTCTGGCTACTCTTTCGCAATACCCTCTGAAACTGGCATACGCCGTGACGATACACAAGAGCCAGGGGATGAGTATCGACAACCTGGTCTGCAACGTGGACAATATCTTCGCCCCCAGCCAGTTCTATGTCGCGATCTCACGGGCAGTCGACCCGAAGCATCTCAGGATCGACTTCAACCGCGGTGACCTGACACAGTACCTCAGGCGTGTACTGCACGTGGACCAGAGAGTTGTGGCGTATTATGACACAGTGGGGACGGTGAACGTTTAACGTCTGAGTTGGGAAGCGTTGCCTCTTTGGGGTCACAATCTCCTACTGCAGCTTTTCCAGATACTCTTTCAGGATATGCGCGTGGCTGTGTTTTTTGTCCTTTGCACCATAGAGAAGTATCAGTGTTTCCTGACCGACCTCTTCCAGATGCTCTTTTGCCTCTTTTTCATGGGTTTCCAGCTCGCTCAGGTATTTTTTTCTGAAATCACTCCATTTCTCTGGATCATGGTCAAACCATTTTCGCAGGTTGCTGCTCGGAGCCAGATCTTTCCAGTGGGCGTCAAGATCCGCCTTCTCCTTTGAAACACCGCGTGGCCACAACCGATCCGCAAGCACACGATATCCCTGCGGCACATCATCATAAATGCGATGTATCTTGATATCCATTTCTGTTTCTCCTTTTGGCATTATTTTGCGTAGGGTGCGTAACCACGCACCAAAATAAGGTAGAAGCTGGCGAAATCAATCTTTCTTAAGCACATCATGGATGACAGTGTATTTTCCTGTCCAGGTACTGATGATATCTGTAGCCGTTTGCGCTCCGTATCCGGCTGCC
The DNA here is from genome assembly GCA_028696055.1 of Sulfurovum sp. GTDB lineage: Bacteria > Campylobacterota > Campylobacteria > Campylobacterales > Sulfurovaceae > Sulfurovum. The sequence goes on along the minus strand of JAQVHV010000031.1, from coordinate 18,108 downwards.
GCTGCAAACATCGATGATGCACCGGCAGCGCATCCTGTCACATATTTTCCATCACCTATCTTCCCGTAGTCATTTTTGATCATCACCATCCCGGGACGCGGTGCCCTGATATGATCGACGACCAAATCATTGATACCCTCGACATCAATGGTCTGCATACCATTTGCAAACACGACTGTATCAGCCTGGAATCTATCCTCCGAATCCGTTGTAATGGTAAAATTCCCTTTTGTTCCGGATACTGACAGAACAGTCTCTGAGAGCAGTCTTACATTCTTATAAGATTTTGCCTGCTTTGCCATGAACCCCAACAGTTCAGGACCTTTGGTGCCTTCGGCAATACCTGCAACATTATTGATCTCTGCTTTATTTAAATGAGATGCCCCGGCATCAATCACCAATATCCTTTTATCTGATGCAGCATCCAGCTTTGAGGCTGCCGAACCCAAAGTGATCGCACATGACAACCCTGAAACACCGCCGCCGATAATAATAATGTCATACTTTTCCATCTTGATATCCTTTGTGTCTTATTTTTTTTATTGCCGCATGACACGTGGTAGTGTATATCCGAATATTATGATACTATAAACATTATCACCCGCCTATCAGTGGAGTTTAACATCTTTTCCTCGTTGTGGCAACTCTATGGGTGAATTATACTATCGTACATATTCACCCAACTACTTCAGGTCTATTCCCTCGTAATTTTGGATCGGATCTTTCAATGGAATCAGCCAAATATCTATCCACGTTTTCCTGCGTGATTATGTCAATGCCTGTGTCGATATTCTGAGGCAGCTGAACGCCCAGCGATGCTTGCCATAACATCAGGACTGACATCGAGCCCTGCATTCTCGGTATAGTCGCTGAGGAGGATTCGATGACCCCTTCTTTGATAGCATCAAGTATAGGTTTGATCCCATCCATGCTGACTACTTTTACTTTGCCGACCCTTCCTGCTTTTTTGATAGCGTTTGCTATGCCTATCGGACCTGAAGCATCGCAGCACAAATAGCCGGTGAGATCAGGATGCGATTCGAGAGTAGCCGATGCATGTTGGAAAGCAGTCTCGATATCGTCGTTGTCAATGCCACCATCAACAATAGTGATGCCTGGGTATTTTTGCAATACAGTCATCTGGGCTTGGTATCGCTCTTTATGGTTTGGTGCAGAGGGATGTCCTTGCATTACAGCTACTTTGCCGGTGTATTCTATCAGCCCGACAAGACGCTCGGCTGCGATGATTCCTTGCTGAGCAAAGTTGTTCCCCACACTGGTGAAGCTGATATCCGGTGAGGGTGAGTCGAAGAGCACCACCGGAATACCTTCATCCTTTACGCGTTGTATGGCTCTCATGTGGTCTACTGTATCGACTGGATCTATCGCGATTCCACTCGGACGACTTCTCAAAGCTTTTTTTAAAGCGGCATTCTGCTCAACGACGTCAGCAATCGAGGGAGGGATATAGTCCACTATAATGTCGATACCAAGCTCACGCTTTAGGATTTCGGCCTGAGCCTGTGCGCCTTTGTTCACCTCGTCGAACCAGGGATGTGCAACTTTTGGAATAATGATGAATTGTAGTGTTTTTGACATTATCTGAATCCTTTTAAAGTCAAATGATTAAAGTAGAGCCTTCTATAGAATAAACATAATACTAAGAATGGATTGTATCTATCCAGGTGTATTCTATTGGAGTCTTTGGTCAGTCTCTTCTCGGCTAGGCCTTCTTGAGTATGCTGATGATATAGAGCAAGATCACAGCACCGATAACGGCCATCACGATAGAACCCAATAAACCGCCTGTCGTGATACCGAGCAAACCGAACAGATAGCCGCCCAGCACAGCACCAACAACCCCAACGATCATATTGCCTATGACACCAAATCCTCTTCCCTTCACTATGAGGCCTGCAAGCCAGCCTACCAGCGCCCCGACTGCCAAAAATATGATCAAGCTTATGATATCCATGTTGACTCCTGTGTAGTTTTCTTATGCGTTATTACGTTTAAGTTATAACTTGTCATCATATATTATGATACCATAAATTTTATAGCCCACTTAACGATCGGATCTTTAGATCTTTAGGGGTCAGTCGCCACCTTAACTTGACTAACAGGAAGAAACGCCCTTGGGAGCAGACTGCATACAAATTTTATCCCAAGTTTTTTAGCATTATTAAAAGCATGACCAATTGTCATATTTTCTCCCAATGATCATATAGTGGCAATGGATAGGAGAATTTTAAGCTATAATTACCTATCTGAAATAAGGTTAATTATGTCAAAACGTCCAACACTTTTACAACATTTTCGCTCTTTTGCTTATCAGAACAACATCAAAGATTTTGATAAGGCTTTAGCGTACTTTACGGTGTTTGGCGGTACGGGATGGGAGGTAGATGCTTCTAAAAGCCTTGATGAACTCATAGAGGAAAAAGTACTGCGTAACTACGAACCCCTTCATAAAAGCATGACACGATATACACACAACAATCCTGTCTATCATCGGTTGCTCTCACTAGTAGCACTGGGGGTAGAGCACGAACATGAGGCATTTAAAAAAGCTAAGATAGGAAGAGATAGAGGTGAAGAATCCATAGACTACCTGGAAAAGAAAAGTTTACTCAAGTTTGATCTCTCGGTAGAAAAACCTTTAAAAGAGGGTGGTGGAAAATCAGACAGAGTGTTATTTGAATTGCCTTTTATGCGTTTTTGGTTTGCTGCCATCTCTCCTTATTATAAGAGCATTTCAGGGGGTGATTTTAGTGAATTTGCACAAAAATGGAATCAGCTCAAAGGGAATTTTTCTATCTTGCTGAGTAATCTTTTGGTACGAGAACTGGTAAAACAAAGCTTTACTGAAAAATTTGCAGAGGATCCCATTGTCTCCATAGGTTCATATTATGACAAGCAGGTATACATAGAGATACTGGCCATAAGAAGATCGGGAAAGATGTTGGCAGGTGAGTGCAAGTACTCTAAAGAGACGGCAAAAATAAACATGTTTAATACCCTAAAAGAGAAGTGTAAAAAAGCAGAGCTCAACATAGCTGATTATGTACTCTTTTCTAAAAATGGATTTTCTTCAGAACTTGAAGAGATCAAAGATGAAGAAATAACACTTTTATCTCAGAGACATCTGGTTTCACTACTGGATAATTTGACTGAAAAAGATTTGTTAGTGTATAAAAATAAAAAGTACTGAGCAAATGGCACGCATCGATCAAAAAGAATTTTTTCAAGACAATTATGATACCTTTGGCATCTCTGCATGTGGTGTAGCATGGAATTCTGAACAGTCGCAAAAACGCCGTTTTTCGGCCATTGTTTCCTGCCTTGGTGATGTGAGGAATGACACGCTTGTTGATGCAGGCTGTGGCTTTGGTGACTTTTACCTCTACCTTAAAGAGAAAAACAACTTACCAAAAACCTACATAGGTTTGGACCTCTGTGAACCGATGGTCAAAGAGGCGAAGGTACGTACGGGCTGTAAGATAGTACAGTGTGATATCTTGCGTCAAACCATCCCTTTGGCCGACTGGTATGTTGCCAGCGGATCGATGAATCTTTTAACACGCCTTGAAACACAAGTGTTCATACAGCGTTGTTTTGAAAAAAGCCGTAAAGGATTTGTCTTTAATCTTTTAGAAGGCAAAGAGTGTGAAGGTGCGTTTAGCTATTGGAAAACACGCGAGATGAAAAAGTTTTGTCAGGCACTTGGCGTAAAAGTACAGATCAAAGAGGGCTATATGGATGGAGATTTTACGGTAGTGCTAAGGAGTTGAGTGGGTATAACATTAAGCCTCAATTCAAGCATAAGGATACCAGCTTTTCTCATTTCCATCGTCCCTGATGGGAATGCAACATCATAAGAAGCCATAAAAATAGTAATAGAGTTGTCTCTCCTCTGTGTTATTGTTTTCCGGACCTTCAATCTGCAAAATAAAACGCTTAAAATGATCATCGCAGTGTGTTCCGTCCCCCTGGATGATCAGTCTGTAGCTCACCCCTGCGACCATATCGGGAGCAAAAATACCTGTGCCGTTGAGATCGTTCTCTATTTGTAGTTCTTTGTAGAGTGTGACACACGTTTTTTTTCCCTGTTCCAGATTGGTATCCATGCTTACGGACGTTCCTTTTTCCGGAATGGACAAAATCAACGAACCGACTCTCTTGTCCTTTTCCAGGAAATCGAATCTCCAATGTTGATCGGATAGGGAAATCGAAATCTTATAATGGTCGGAGAATAGATTGTTCTCTTCCTGTGCAGCGGGTCTGTTGACACAATATCCGGCTGTCTCTGCGCCGGGGCAGTTTGCATAGACGCTCTCCGGAAATTTTAGAGAGTGTATGAGTGTTTTTATATTTTCCTTCGGTACGGTTTCCGGTTTATTCCATGTTCCCGGTTCTACGCAGCAGGCACTGCTGTGAGCTTGTGTTGATGATAAAATGACCAATAAAACAACAACTGCAATCGACATCACATAACTATATAAATAACCGGTTTTATTTTCCAAAACATTCATTTGAATCTCCTCCTTCTGCAATGTGGCTATATGGGTTCGTATCTTTGATATCGGCTTCTTCCCATCAGATATTGTAGCTTTTTTGGATTGAATGTTTGAGTGTGTTTTGGAGTTCCTGTCTGCATTCCACCAGGGGGGGACGAGCAACGAGGAGGGAGATCCTTGGGATCTCATGCAGATCGATACAAACCTATAGATTATCCGGGAGCTTCGAGCGCATCATCTCCCTTCTATCCAGTTTTTGCCCATCTACGATGAAGGTCCCGTCACCGACGGCGTGAAGGGTGCGTTTCTCTTTGCGTGCGCTGTTGTAGTAAGCGGCGACACCTTCAAGAACAACGATATTATGCTTTTTGATGATGTCTGTCACTTTGCATTCTATGTTTGCCAGGCATTCTTTGATGAGGGGCGCTTTGACATATTTTCCCTTCACCGGGGTCAGGGCGAAATTTTCAAATTTGTCCGTCTCCTTACCTGAACAGGTCCCGATCCCAATGACTTTATCAAGCATGTCAACCGTGGGTATCGCGATGACGCATTCTCTCTTTTTCTCAAGAGCGGTGAATGAATGGTTCCATTGGCCTGTGGTGATAGCGAAGATCGGCGTAAAGTCGATCACCATGGTCCATGAGATGGTCATGATGTTGTGTTTTTCCCCGTCGTCGGTGGTGACGAGTACGACCGGACCAGGTTCCATCAGTGTGAACGCTCTGCTCATCTGCATTTCTTCCATGGCAACCCTCCTGCTTTAGCGGATGCTTCATTATATCGTAATGGCACAGAGATACCAGCTGTCGCTGGAGTTAAGATTACTGATCATTTGGCAGTCGGTATACGCTCTTTATCGAGAGATATGGAGCGAGGGAAATGTTTTCTCTCTTGTATTGTCTCAGCAACCGAGTCGGTTTTTTTACGCTTACTGTTTTGTATGGCAAGGTTGCGTTATTTATTATTCAGATATTTATTAAACTGGCTCATTGCTATCAGTAAAAAACCTATGGATAAAATAAGAATAGCCGCATGTATCATTTCTTTATAATTACTTATTGCGATCTTGAATACCATCATCAATGATTCGATGGCTAAGGCTATGACGATAGAAATCATAAATTTTACCAATAACCTATTGCCTCCATGTGCCTCATTGTATTCATCTTTAAAAACGACTTCATGTTCCAAAAGGTTTTTGGCCAAATCAAAAATTGCGAGACCTAGCGTTAATCCAATAGCTGATCTGAAGATCAGTTGGAATATGTTTGTATCATTGTTAAAAATATTGTTTGAAAAGTCATAGAGGGAATATGCTACAAGCAGTATTGCAAACAATGTAAGGCTGAGACCGATGAAGGCATATATGCTTTTTGATCCGAACAGAAAAATTTTTTCCTTAAATCCGGTATGCCTCAACTCTTTCATCAGTTTGTATAGATCAAAATCAAAGGCTATCAGCCTATCATCTATCTTTCTGACCAAGGTGACCACTAACTTATTTGTCTTTTCAGAGACATATGGAGCACTGATGAAATAACCCTCTTTGTTGAGATGGGTGTTTTCCTTTAATCTTTTTTTCACTTCATCCAAATAGGCACCGTTTTTTTGATTCCTATTGAATATCGGTGAAAGCTGGGTATAGTTTTCATCAACGGCATAAACGGTTTCCAGTGCTGCAAGATAAAAGAAAGCCTCATTCAAATTTTCATTTTTAATATTTTTTATTTCATTTATTTCTATCGTATCCATCAAATGTTTTAGGATATCCGTTCTGTTTTTTTGAAAAATGCTTATCAGTTCTTTCATTATCTATCCTTTATATCTAAACATAAAAAGTATATAAAAAATATCCGGTTATTTCAAGAAATTGTATTGGTCCACAACATTTGGCACTCTCGATGATTCTCAATAAGATATTGTACAGGATTTTTCATATTGAGAGAATGATGAGGGATGAGAGTATTGTAATCAATGAGCCAATCAGCCATCCTTTGGTTAAAAAGGACAATATCAGTGAAGAGAAGATCTTCATTATAATCAACAAATTGTTCTTGAATGGTTCTGTTGAATCTTTCATTGTGTGCATTCATTTTTGGGTTTCTGGGATAGGTCCAGTAGTGTGTTAAGCCTTTCTCTTGCAGCAGTGTTTCAAACTCTTTCATAAATTCACTTCCATTATCAGAAAGAATAGCAAACTGTTTAGGTTTTGCATTGATCTCAATGGTGCCTGTGAGTCCATCAATAAGAGCCTCTAAGACCTTGGATGTATGTTTGGTGTGCTTGGTAGGAATCGCTACTGCGAATGCTATACGGCTATTAGGGTCAACCAGTGTCATAATATAGCGTCTAATCCCATCGGAGACCTTTTGTATGGTATCTACTGCCCATAGATGCATAGGTTTGGCTTTGAGGTTTTTGGGTTTTCTGTTTTTGAATTTTCTCTTTTTTGGTTTTACTTTTCCATTACGGTCAATTCTGTATGGTGTGATCCTCATCTTATCTTTATCTTTTGCGATGATCCTGCCTATGGTAGATTCTGAGATCACGGAAAGACTATTGTTTTGGCACCATGGCTTAAGCAGGTGATAGAGTTTCGCTTTGCCCAGATTTGGATATTTCTCTCTGAGTCTTTTTATCTCAGTGACAATCTCCTGCGGTACTGTAGAGGTGCGCTTCTGTTTGGGTGCTTTGGATTTTGGTTCTAGTGCCTGAATATTGTACTTTGATTCTTTGAGGATTGCTTGATATCTATAGAGTGTTCTTTTGCTGATATCGAAGGCTTCAAGTGTTGCTTCCAAGCCATACTTCTGATAGAAAAGAACAATCTTGTATCTTCTGTTTGCTTCTTTACTTATCATATCGTAACGATAGCAGTAATAGGCAAATCTTTCAAACCCTTTTACTCCATGAAATAGATAATCTGTTTTCCTCGTTCCATATCTCCCGATATGGAATGCATACGAAAATCAGGGCTACCAGAACTTTTCAATTTCAAGCAATCCCTCCATTCCCTCATAATCTCTAGCACTGGAGTACCTCCAATGTACTGCGTCATCCACATACCCTCTCTTTACAGGGTTTTTGTGGATATAGTTGATCTTACTTATCATCATCGCATCTGTTTGTATCAATTTGGGCTGATATCCCTCTTCCCAGACTTGATACTCTGTTGCTTTGTGATGGGCTTTTTTGTAGAAGTTAAGTTGATCGAGTATGGTTTTTACATTCTCTTTTTTAAGTAAATCCAATAATGATTTTGCCGTATATTGTTTGAATGCTTTTATACTTTTTTCTATATCATCACTTTGTACAACCATATGCAGGTGATTTTCGAGTATCACATAAGCATAAAGTTTCAGATTATCTTTTTTCTGCAGAAATTTCAGACAATCTATCACTATCTGTACACTCTCTTTTCTTGTGAAGAGTGGCAGCCAATGCAGTATAGTACATGTGACAAAATATGGATGTGTAGATTCATAGATTTTATAACGACTTCTTCCCATCAGTTATTGTAGCGATTTTATACTTGCTGGTTTATTGAGGGTTTGATATGCATTCCATATCGGGAGATATGGAACGAGTTAGGGTTTTGTTATGTATATTGCAAATTAATTTTGCAAACTTATCTACTTCTTCCCAGTTTGTATATTCAATTACACTTTTTGGGTCAGTATCTCCTTTGGTTAACCACATAATAAACCTTATCATTTGTCTATCGAAAACTCCATATTTTTGATAATCCAGTTTACCGCCAAAAACTGCTAAATTTTTCGGCTTCCATGAAATTTGCTTTAAAAACTTTAGTAAATATGGATTTGTTTCAGGTGTATTTTTATTTGGTTTTCTAGCGACAATATTAACTGAGAAAAAAGCATTTTCTTTATTTTCCAAGATTTCCTGATTTTTGTTTATAAACTCATATACCTTTTTATTATGTTTTCCATATCTGATACTCGCACCAATAATAATATTATCAAAATCATCTAAAGCTATTGTTTCATTATCAATAGGTAGTAAGGTTACTATATTGTTTTGTTGTTCAATCAAATCTTTAATTTTAGTACAAATTTTTATAGTGTAGTTATCAACTGTAGAATAAAGTATAATTATTTTTGCTATTTTAAATCCTTTAATATTTTATACATAACGTTTAAAATGAGCAATCAAAAAGCCGCCTCGGGTTTTTGATTGGTCTCCTCTGGTTTGTTAGGACTGTTAAAAGTAATCCGCCTGGTTTCTCTGCAGCCAATTATGTCTATGAAATTGTTTGTTTTATTGACATCCCATACTTGGGCGGCAGTTAGAACATTTCTATACAACACCTCACCGTCAAGAGTGTAAATTGCAACAAAATAGCGTCCCGTTGTAGAGCGTGATTTATTTATTACCATTTGCATTTTTTCGCCATCTAGCGAACCTATCCCTAGTCTAATGGGGTGCATAATAAAAACAGACGGCAGTTCTTCAGTAATCAATGTGCTTTCTTTGCTCTTTACGACTAGCCTGTGGTTTTTAAACGAAGCCAACAGATCATATTCATTTAGCTCAACATTCTCTTCTACTCGCTGTTTATTGAACTCAAACGTGCGCAGAATGTCCCCGAAATGCTGAGTTACACCCTCAGACTCCTTATATTTTGTTTCTTCATTAAGGCGGGGTGAAATATAACTTTTATAGTGATTTACTTCATCAACGGATTTTTCTGAGTCCCAACTAGCACCACCAATACCAAAGCCACCATCGCATCCCACGAGAATAAACAGAACTATAATTGTAAAGATTTGATACATGGTATGAGTCCTAACTATTTATTAGAGGAACAAAATGTCCTCTATCCCCTTTATTGAAGTATTAGTAGTATACAAAAAATGTCTGGCTATTTACAAAGAAATATTACAAAATGCCATATTTTTCCTCTCGCTCCCAAACTGAGTTTGGGAGTGTATATTGAACTGATGTATCACATGCTCTGTATGGATTCCCAAATACAATTTGGGAACAAGTAAAACTTGCATCCCAAGGGCACTTCTTCTCTTACGTTCAGGGCGCATCCCGCAAGCTGGAGCTTGGGGACGAGGGGTACTTGCGACAGAAGTAGAAGTGTTACTTCGTCACCACCTCGATATACCCCACCGGGCGTATATGCAGAAGGTTCTCTTCGATCGTGACGACATCGCCGTCGAGTTCGATGAGATTGTGGTGGTTATGCAGGTCGATGGTCATCTCCCGGACCTCTCCGTAGAAGCTCCCAAACCTTTTGAGAAAACGGAAGGGAGTGAAGATAAAGAACTTCCGTGGGCTCATCAGCATGAAAGGGGTCAGGAGCAGGTGTGCCGGTAGCAGCAGTAGTACGGCAAGCAGGTACTTGAACGGCCCGTGTTCGATCCACCCGAAACGCAATGTCTCCGAGAAGATGATATGCTGCAGGTCGCCCATATTGCCGGCACTGAACAAAAAGAGCTCCTCGTTGAGTTTGAAGAGATGGTGTTTCTCTTTGCCGGGGGTTTCTCCTCTGGCAAGCAGATCGAGCACCTCTTCCACCTTCGGGGTCTGGTGTATCTTCGCTACAAGGTTGAACGAACCTGTAGGGTTGAGGATGAACGTCGGGATGCGTTCCATGTCGTGAAGCTGCTGGAGTGTACGCCGGATACGCCCGTCCCCGCCTGTGATGATCACATAGTCATACTGCTCGATATCGTGCACTCTGGTGATCTCGGAGATATCGATAGAGGTGATGTCCAGCCCGGTATGTCTGATCTCTTTGCCGATAGAGAGTATTTGCATCAATAGCCTTTAGATATTTGATCTATTTGGCTACAATTATATCTATGAAACTTGAAAATGAAGATGCCCTCGATCACCTTATTATCTGTGATCAATGTCGTACCCTCCATGAGGAGATCCCCATCGAGGATGGTACAAAAGCATGCTGTATAAAGTGTGGAAATGTACTGTACAGGTATGACTCCAGGCTGACAGACCACGGCTTGGCGCTTTCCCTCACCGCGCTGATATTTTTTGCAGTGGCAAATTTTTTCCCGGTCGTGCAGATCGAGCTGCTGGGAAACGAACAGTTCATTACGATACCCAGGACATTTCTCTCTTTGTTTGAGAACGGTTTTTATTTTGTGGGGTTCATGTGTGCGGTAGTGCTCTTTCTGTTCCCGTTGGCGATCTTCGCACTCCTTGTGCTGCTTTTCCTGCTTTTAAAGTTGAAAAAAGGGGAGGATCTCAGCAGAAGACTTCTGGTCTGGCTCTCCTATATGAAGCCGTGGAGCATGAACGACATCTTTCTCATCAGTATCCTGGTGGCACTTGTCAAACTGATAGGGTATGCCCAGATACATATGGGGATTGCATTTTGGGCTTTGGCGATGTTTGTGCTTTTGGATATCTATATGACAAAGCATATCAAACTCAATGAGATATGGATGCTGAGAAAACAGATCTTTGCGGAGAAACAATGATAGAAGTCGATGAAAAAAAGCTCATACGCTGTCCGGTATGTGGAGCGGTCAATCTCGATAAAGGAAAGGATAACAGGTGCCGACGCTGCGGATCTCCCATCTATCGGTACACCCATTTCAAGACAGAAAAGAGCTGGGCATACCTGATCACAGCGATCATCGCCTATGTCCCCGCAAACCTTTATCCGATGCTGGTAACCACACAGTTTGGCAAAACGGAGGAGAGTACGATCGTA
>JAQVHV010000031.1:0-6869 GCA_028696055.1 Sulfurovum sp. | reverse complement strand
CGCTGTGATCTTTTTTGCCTCTATCCTGGTGCCTATCATGAAGTTTCTGATTTTGGTTTATCTGCTTATTAATGTAAAATACCCTATGGGAAAAGATAAAAAGATCAATAAGCACAAACTCTACTATATGACTGAAGTGGTCGGCCCCTGGTCGATGATCGATGTGTTTGTCGTGGCGATACTGGCGGCATTGATCCATATGCACAATGTCCAGATCATTGCCGGCACGGCAGCGACGGCATTTGCACTTTCAGTCTTTTTTACCCTTTTGGCAGCACAGGCTTTTGATGAAAGCCTTATCAAGGAGAACCATTAATGTCTAACAATATCCCGGAGATAGAAGCGTCTAGCAAGTTCAACTTTGTCACTTCTATATGGATCGTACCTTTTGCAGCGCTTCTTATCGCTCTTTGGCTGGCGTATCAGTACTACTCCGAACTAGGGCCGGAGATCAAGATCATCTTTCCAAACAACGAAGGGTTGCAGGCAGGACAGAGCGTCATCAAGTACCGAAATGTTACGATAGGGAAGGTTACGAAGATCTATTTGGAAAATGATGGTTCCCAGGTTGCCGTCTATGCGCGTATGGAGAAGACGGCTGAACCTTTTCTGAATGAACATACAAAGTTTTGGATCGTCAAACCTGAAGTCGGCATGGGAGGCATAAGCGGGCTTGATACGCTGATCTCGGGAACCTATATCAATGTTTATGCGCAAAAAGGAGAAGAGTCGAGAACTCTCTTTACCGGGCTTCCCTACATCTACCGGTCGGATAAAGACGGCGAATATTTCCACCTCAATGCACCGGAAGGGTACAACATCACTCAGGGTACACCGATCTTTTTTAAAAATATCAAAGCGGGTGAGATAGAGTACGTCACCGTTTCACTGGATGGCCGCAGTATTGATTTTTATGCCTATATAGAGAAAGAGTATGTCCCGTATGTCCATACGGATTCGAAGTTTTGGGTCAGGAGTGCCTTGGATATAGATATCTCCAATGGCAGGCTCAATGTCAATATCGCGCCGATGTCCCATCTGATACAGGGGGGTATCTCATTCTCCTCTTCGGGGCAGGATGCAAGCAGACCGGTACCCGGCGGGCATCTCTTTACTCTTTATAGAAACAACAATGTTGCCGAAGAGAAAAAGATCGGGAAGGGGGGCAAGGCGATCAAAAGATATGAACTTCATGTGCTTGATTCGGTTGCCAAACTCAAGCAGGAGGCTGCTGTGCGCTATGAAGGGTATGAGATAGGGCAGGTAACAAAGGTCTTCACTGCCTATGACCCGCTCACCCATAAAATGACGGGAAAGGTCTATCTGCAGATAGATACGTCATTTTTTGAAAGTGAGAACGATCAAAATATCACTGGGGAGATGAATTTTGAAAAAGCGGTCGAAGAGGGTTTGCGTGCAAAGATCACTCCTACTGACCCGATCACGGGCATACTCTATGTTGATCTGGTTTTTAAAGAAAACCTGCCTTACACGGCGATCCTTCAGGGTGAAAAATACCCCATCTTGCCTTCTGTCAGTGATCAGAGCAGTGATTTGATGGGGCAGATCAATGTTTTGGTGGCACGCCTCAATACGCTGCTTGAGTCTACCAATCAGATGGTGGATGAAAATGCAAAACCGCTGCATGAGATAGTAGCCAACCTCAATGATACAATGAAAAATATCAATACCCTGGTAGCACAAAAAGAGACACAGGATCTGCCCAAATCGCTTGATCAAAGCGTAAAAAAACTTACACAGACACTTGAAAGTGCCAACCATGTGCTTAAGGGATATGGAGAAGATTCGTTGATGAATCAGCAGCTTGCACAGACCCTGAAAGTGGTCACTGAGACTTCTGAGGAGATGACCAAGGTGCTAAGAATGATCAACCGTAAACCAAACGCCCTGATATTTGGAGAAGAAGAGTAATGAAGAGAAATATTTTACTAGCTATGTTAGTTCTTATGATGACGGGGTGTGCAACCAAGAGTCGCTACTATGTACTCTCTACCGCAACGCAGCCGTCCGATGTCTACCGATCCGCCAAAAGTATCGGCGTTTCACAGGTGATCCTGCCGAGTTATATGGATAAACGCAAATTGACCGTAGCGCATTCAGGCAGTCAGATCGCTCAGCTTGATGCGGTGCTGTGGGCAGAAGATCTGGATATCGGCCTGACACAGCGGCTGATCAGTTTTTTGCAAAAGAAGTTCAAACAGCCCAATGTATTTGCTTATCCCTGGGGTGTAGAAAGACAGCCTGATATTACGGTAAAGCTGCAGATCAATCGTTTTCTGGCAGAGGGAGATACAGTCTATCTGGATGCAAGCTATTTGATCACGAATATGAGAACCAAAAAGAGTCACGCCCACCTCTTTCATACCGCACTGCGAACAGGTACCGAGCCGGCTGCTATTGTCAATACGATGGATAAAGTATTCGGTAAACTTGAAGAGGATATCGCAGGCAAGATCAGGTGATCTCTTTCAGGGGTAGGGTATCGGACACCCTGGAAGAAACGGCTGACTGCGGTATACCCCTCTTGAGCACTGTCTCATCTTCTACGAGAGGTGCCCTTATATTATTATGCTACAATATTTCACAAAATTGAACGCAAAGGGTTATTCCTAAATGTCAGTAAAGTATTTCATTTTTTTGATGATCACTTCAGTAACACTGGCGGTCCAGGCCAGTGAAGAGGAAAAAACATACGGTATTCAGGCAGGAGTTGTTGAGTATGAGATCTATGGTGGGGGTGTAGTGACCCCCGAGTGCAACTTGTCGATAGAGGGATACGAAAAACTCTCTTTTGGGGAGTGGGGTGATGTACGTATAGAGAAGATGGAACGCAAAGAGACCCTTAGGGGTACACTCTATAGCGTCGAGAGGGAAAAGACACTGAAAAAGAGCGAAAAAAACACGCTCTATACGGTGGATTTTCAGAATGAACGTATCATCACAACGAACATTCTAGAAGGCGATATCGGTCAGGTTGATCTGAGTCGCATGGAGAAGACCGGCACGATGAATATGGCATCACTCGAGTGCGAACTCTGGGAAGATAGCAGCAGAAAAGTGTGCCTGCATAAAGGGATTGTACTGCTGGATGAGAAGCGTTACCTGGGGTTGGTCTACGGGAAAAGGGCTGATTATGTCAATTTCGACCTTAACCTTTCAGAGGAGACATTTGCGCTTCCCGTGTATCCTCTCAAGGAGGATCTCTTGATGAGACATATGATCAAAACGACCCAAACCTATAAATCAGAGACGATCTCGGACAAGATCATCAGCGCAAAGGAGACTGATCTCAACGCTACCGATAAGAATTACGCAAAGATATTCAACGGGATTTTTAATGAGCTGTTTGAAAAAGAGAAAAACTATCTCTCCCTCTTGCTAAAAACGATGCGGAAAACAAGAGCCTGTTTGCATGCTGCACGATCTCAGAGTGATACGAGCGAGTGTCTTAAGGAGATCATCGCGTTGAAATCCAGGTTCAACGGCAACGGCAACTACACGGATATGCTGCTGGCAGAGGCGGATAAGGAGGAGATGCTGGATGAGTTGGATATAAAGATCAGAGAGCTGAAGGTGAGAATGCCATGTATCAACAGAGCAGCAAATATGACAGATCTTTCTGCCTGTATGAAGTAAACCTGTGAAGTTTTATCGTATCTATATCGAACTGACCAATGTCTGCGGACTCTCATGCAGCTTCTGTCCTACAAAAAACCTTCCCTCAAAACAGATGGACCTGGTGTTTTTCGAGTCGGTGGTTTCGCAGGCTGCAGCCTACACAAGGGAGGTCGCATGCCATGTGGTAGGAGATCCCATGACGCTAGCAAATCTCTCGGACTATCTGGATATACTCCACAAATACGGACTCAGGGCGATGCTGACCACCAGCGGATATTTTCTCAAAAAACAGAGCTACAAGACACTTTTTCACCCTTCCGTGAAGCAGATCAATATCTCCCTCAATGCGTTCAACAAAAACGATACCAGGCTTACTTTCGAGCAGTATATCGCTCCCGTTCTGGCGCTTTGCGAGGAGAAATGGAAGCAGGACAAAGAGCTCTTTATCAATCTCAGGGTCTGGAACCTTGATGAGATGATGAGCGAACGCAGTTTCAATGAAATGCTCTTTGAGAGATTCTCCAAAGCATTCGGAATATCGCTCTCTCTTGACGATATCTACCTGGAACGCCCAAAATCGGTCAGGCTGGCTTCCAAAACGCTTTTGCATTTTGATGAGTACTTTAAATGGCCCTCTTTGAAAAATAGAATTTATGGTGACGGCACCTGTCAGGGGTTACAGTCGCATATCGCTGTACTGGCATCCGGAAAAGTGGTTCCCTGCTGTCTTGATTGCGATGGTGTGATAGCACTGGGGGATCTGCACGAAAACACTCTGGAATCGATCCTTAAGGGTAGACGCGCCCAGGAGATGCTTGCCGGTTTCAAAGCGGGGAAAGCGGTAGAAGAGTTGTGTCAGAAGTGCAGTTACAAGGAGAGGTTTTCAAGAGTAAAGAGTGAAGAGTGAAGCGTCTTTTGAAGGATATTTTTATTACTTATAAAACATGAAACGAGAGAGGTTTGAGTACCTCTCCTGTTGGTTACGGGACGATACGCTGAAACTTGTTCCCTTCCAGCGAAATTCCGCCCATCAGTCCTTTCTCTCCGAAGATAAACGCGACGATAGGTTTTTCAAAGCTGAGAGAAGAGAGATCTTTGCTTTTCCCCCAGTCAGCGATCGTAATCGTGCCGTCTACACCTGCTTCCCAGCCGTTGCTTGCGATAAAGTTTCTGAGTGAAGTGTCACTCAGAAAGGCAATGATCATTGCGTGCTGTTGTGCCCCCCATTGGAAACCCAAAGAGGCGCTTGTCACACTGTAGTAGTGCTGTGTCTGTCCATTGACACGCAGTACACCTTCACCATAACTTCCACCCACCATAAGCCCGGCTTTCGTAATTTTTGGAAAGACAAGGTAACCTGATGCATTGTTGATAAACTGTTCCGCCCCTTTAAACTCTTTGATAAATTTTGCTACGGCTGCATTACTTCTTTTTTCAATTTTTTGTGCCGCGGTATCAGCAAAGAGAGGAGTACTGAAGGTAAAAACGAGCACCATCGCCAAGAGGGCAGAGGAGAGTTTTAAGAGTTTCATCGATAGATCCTTTATGTTGATAATTCAGATAGGAATAATTATAACAAATTAATGTAAATGTAAATGGAGATAATAATGTATATAATTGCAAGATGGAAAAACTAACGATAAAAGCCTATGCGATAAGGCACAAAACCAGTATCTTCAATGTCATGAAGAGGGTAAGAGAGGGATCGGTCAAGAGTGAAACCGTGCTTGAGGATAGCAAAGAGGTTATCTACATTTTGGAAGACCAGGCGCAGAAAGAGAGCATAGAAAGCGAGATCACTCCGTGCGATCAAACACCGCCAAGTCTGGAAAATGAGATAGAGGCATTGAAAAAAGAGGTGGCTGTATTGCGAAAAGAGCTGGAGGCGCTCAAAAAGAAGTTATTATAATCCGATGAGAAAAACTGCACTCTCTGATGAGTTTTTTTTCTCAGAAAACCCATTTTTTTCAAATATTTACAAAATCTCACCTTTTTGTGAACAATTTTTTCTATAAAAAAACTATTTTAATTCAGTATTATTTATAATTTAAGGGAAGGGGGGAAGAGACCCCTTGCATTTCAATCAAAAGGAAAGAGAGTGAAAAAGAGGTTTTTGTATGCCGGGATGCTTATCGCATCCGTATGGTTTGTCGGCTGTAACGATGAAAGCGTGGTTCATGAAACGGAACATGAGGAGCATGAGGTACACTTCAGTTATGACGGAGAGACAGGGCCGGATTACTGGGGGTCACTGAAAGAGGAGTGGCGCACCTGTGATAATGGGCGGGAGTATACGGCTGTTATTGAAGGCGCACCTCACCAATCACCGGTAGATTTTGAAACTGCTGTTCCGGCAGACCCGACTTTTACGCTGGATTATAACAAAAGCATAGCCTTTAAGATGGAAAACAACGGCCACAGTGTGCAGTTTAATGTGGAGGAAGGAAGTCCCAAAGCGTATATAACGATCAATAGTAAAGCGTACGAATTGAAACAGTTTCATTTTCACTCTGTAAGTGAGCATACAGAACTTGAAGTACATGCGGCTATGGAAGGTCACTTTGTCAATGTCGCTGAGGATGGATCGATCGCAGTGGTCGGTCTGTTTATCGATAATGTAGCAGATACAGGGAATGAAGCACTTGAAAGTGCCTTTGGACTTGAGATTCCTGAAGAAGGAGAAGAGAATCCAACACCTATTACGATCAACCCATTAGATATGCTTCCGGGAGGAAAAGTCTACAGCTACTCAGGTTCCCTGACAACACCGCCATGTACCGAGGGAGTAGCCTGGAATATCTATACAAAACATATAGGATTGACTGAAGAGAAAGTCGAAGCATTCCAGGAACATTATGATCACAACTTTAGACCTTTGACCGGTACTTATTAATTATTTTCTCTGTTACACTACTTCTTGTGTAACAGAGAGTACGCTTCTATTTCTTTAAAATATTCAGAGGGCTTTTTGCCTAAAAATCATAAACTAGGCACCATTTCGCTATACTACGCTCTAAATATTTATACGGAACCACATATTATGGAACAAAACAAAGAACCACGTTTTAAAAAGGTCGTAGATGCCGCTGACGGATTGAGCCTCGGCATCTCGATGGTCGTTGCGGTGCTTTTCGGTGTCGGTATCGGCTGGCTGATGAGAGAGTGGACCGGTATCGGATGGCTCTTTTGGCTGGGGGTATTTTGGGGTATCTCGGCTGCGCTGCTCAATA
>JAQVHV010000030.1 GCA_028696055.1 Sulfurovum sp. | reverse complement strand
GCGAGACCTTGCCCTTGTTCAATCTTCTTCTGGTCGTGATCCTCTCTGTCTGTTTTTTGGCACTGTTTGCCTATCAGAGCGTTTTTCAGGGGGATATCCTGCATAGAAATTTCGTCTTTATATTTCGTGTCGTCATCGCCTATGCGATCACCCTTGGTGTGGTATCGCTGGTGCTCTTGTCCCTGGATAAGTTTCCTCTGCTGACGGAGCCTATCCTTGCGATAAAACGGCTGATCATCATTGCTATGCCTGCATCCATGGGTGCGATTGTGGTTGACAGTTTCGATAAAGAATAAACAGTATGAGAACGTAAGGAGCCGCCCGTGGAAGAAAAATTTGGAAAGCTGCTGCAAAGGCTTGAGCGTGAAGAGATCGACATTGTCGATAAGCTCAGCCACATTATCGCCTTTATCAGACCGTCAGATCCAAGGGAGATCGGGACAACCCTGGAGGCGATGGATCGTATCGTCAATTTTTTCCAGAAAAAAGACCCCATTGCCGTAGAGATCTCCGATGCGATAAACCAGCTTCTGATCGACTCAAAGGTATCGACCAATATCACAACTCTGGGGATTTTGTCCCGCAGCGGATTTCGCCATGAAATCAGTGAACGCTTTTACAATAAATTCCTTCCAACCCCTCCTAAAAGAGGGGATTTCGGATATATCTTTGCAAGACTCTTTCACAAAAGGGACGATTGTGAGTGGGTCAATGCGATAGAGGATGAAGCATGGATCGCATTTTTTGCTTCGATTTTATCCAGTGAAACCTATCAGGAAGAGACAAAAGACCATCTCTTCTCAGAACTTCTCTACGCCGCTGAGATCCTCTCTATCTGGATCGCTTCTGAAGAGTTTGATGACAATTTTATCCGGCTGGATAAAACACTGCTCAACAGGGACTCTGCATTTATCGCCCTTCAGCGGGATATCAATGACTTTGTCCACAACGTCCAGGAGGAGCATATCGACCTGGCTGCGATGGAGCTTGATCTGCGCCATATCCATGTACTCATGGAGCAGTGCAGAGAGCAGGTCGCTCTCCTGAAGAAAAAATCGATCAACAGGGGGATCTCGATAGATCTAACCTATGAACTTGAGCGTCTCGGACAGGTAGTCCAGAGGCTTGAAGAGATATTGAAGCTGATCAAAAAGTTTGACACCCCTGAATCCTATCTTGTTTTGATAAAACTCTTCAAAGCGTCGGTGAAAAAAAATGTAACCAAGAATTCACTCTATGAAATTTTTCAACAAAGCATCAGGGTCGTTGCGAAAAGTGTGACCAACAATACCAGCGAACATGGCGAACACTATATCACGGAAAATCTCCAGCAGTATATAAAAATGCTTTTCAGTGCAAGCGGTGCAGGGGTGATCATCGCTGTAATGGCACTGCTCAAGATCACTATCCTGCAGGCGGGATTTACAGAAGGTGTAGGGACGATATGGTCAAGTTTGAACTACGGGCTTGGGTTTGTTCTGATCCATCTTCTGGGGTTCACCATCGCCACCAAACAGCCTGCCATGACCGCTTCTACTTTTGCCAAGGCGATCGAAAAAGGGGAGAAGAGCCGGGCAAACCAGAAAAAACTTGTAGAGCTGATCATCCAGGTAAACCGTTCCCAGTTTGCCGCCGTAGTCGGGAATGTCGCATTTGCGCTGCTGGTGGCGTTCGGGATTGCCTATATGGTGATACACCGGGGAGGAACCATCCTCTCTCCTGAAGAGACAGCGTATTATCTCCAGGGGCTGGAGCCGTACCCGGCATTGCTCTACGCAGCGATTGCTGGCATCTGGCTTTTTTGTGCAGGATTGATCGCAGGCTATTTTGATAACCGGGCAAATCTTCTGGAGCTTAGAGAGAGGTATTTTCATCACCCTTTGCTGAAAAAGCTCCTCAAAGAGGAGAAAAGGAAAAGGCTGGCGTGTTATCTGCATGAACATCATGGAGCAATGGCGGGAAACTTCTTTTTCGGTGTGCTTTTGGGGGTCACCCCTTATCTTGGCTATCTGTTTGATCTGCCTCTGGATATCCGGCATGTTGCATTCTCTACGGCATATCTGGGGTACAGCAGTATGCATATCGATATTTCACTGGGCGAATTTTTGCTTTTACTTGGTTTTGTGCTTCTCATCGGACTGGTCAATCTCTCAGTGAGTTTTGTTCTGGCGCTCAGAGTTTCGCTTCTGTCTCGAGATTCCTACTTCGGAAACCTCTTCTCTTTTGTCAAACTTTTTGCCAAAGAGGCACGCAAGCGTCCGCTTGAGCTCTTTTTCCCTCCCCGACCCACTGCTGAGGAGAAAGATGAGAAAGAGGAGACAAAATAGATAATTTGCTATATAATATAAAATAGCTGGTCAGATCTGCATCCTCGGAGTGCCTCTGTATATAATGACAAAAAGAAAAGGTCACGCATGAAATATATTGAGATCGTCATCAGCGAGCACAGCCATGAGGAGGTAGTGAAGATTGCCGAGAATGTGGATGCCATAGATCTGCGTTTTTTCTCTACTGACAAAGATAAGATGCAGCTCTCAAGGATGATGATCGCTGATGATCAGCTTCAAAAAGTGTTGGACAGTTTTTCCCATATTATCGGGGCACAGGGAGAAGCAAAGATCATGGTACTGGAGATCGACGCTTACTTGCCGAAATCCCTAGAAGAGAACAAAAAAGAGAAAAGCAAGGTCACCGAGGCAAGAGAGATCATCTATGCAGATATGGTCAAAAATACCTATATCAACAGCAATTATCTGGCATTGGTCATTTTGTCCACGATCGTGGCGAGTATCGGGCTGATAGAGAACAATGTTGCCGTGATTATCGGGGCGATGGTGATCGCGCCGCTGCTGGGGCCAAATATTGCTTTAAGTTTTGCAGCAGTGACGGGTGATACGGAACTTATGCTTTCCTCGGTAAAAACGGTTTTGGCAGGTTTATCCATCGCTATTGTCTTACCGATATTCATCGGATACTTTTCCGACCTCCCTTTTGATACCCCGGAACTGCTCTCACGAACTGATCTCAAGCTGGATATGTTTCTGCTTGCCCTGGCCTCGGGAGCTGCCGCGGCTCTCTCTGTCACCACAGGATTGTCCAGTGCAATGGTCGGGGTGATGGTTGCGGTAGCTTTGCTGCCGCCTGCTGCGACACTGGGGATCATGCTGGGAGCAGGTCACTGGAGTCTTGCACACAGCACTGCTATCATGCTTTTAATGAATATCGTGAGTATCAACCTGGCAAGCAAGGTCGTTTTTATCATACAGGGGATCAAACCTGCGCTGTGGCCTGAACAGGAACAGGCAAGAAAGTTTATGATTTTTTACGGTATTGTCTGGATCACACTGCTGGTAACGCTTTTTATCTATGTCTATCTGAATCTCGATCTATTCGGCAGTGCTTCTTTGTAGGGACTATGGCATCACCTCTAGAGGTGCGCCGGGGTCGTGCTAAAATTTGAGACTTACGCTGAAGCTGACATCACGTCCCATCCCGAGCGCATACCCTTTGTAGGTATCAAGAAAATCTCTGTAGGCTTTATCGAAGAGGTTGTTGGCCCTGATAGTGAATCTGCCCGCTTTTTCAAAGAGCTCAAAGTCGTTTGTGTAGCCCAGGCCCCAGAGGGTGTAGCCCGTGGTGTCTGCACTTCCGAAAGGCATCGTGTTGTACTGGGCAAAGGGTTCATAGGAACCGCCCACTTTCTGTGCGTCAACATATTTGAGATCCAGACTGAGCGTGTTGTTCTTAAGCTGCCAAAGCGATCCAAAATCGTGATGCACTGCAAGGCGTGCGTTGTGTGCCGGCATAAGGGGAAGCGCTCTGTCGTTTTTGGTATCTTCGCCCCTGATGATCTCAAACGCTCCCTCCAGGCGTGTCGCCTCTGCAATATGGGTCTCGAACGCAAACTCTATCCCCTCGATACGTGCATCTGTCTGCTGGTTCTGCATCTCCGGGAGGTTATTGACAGTGTTCCCTGTATTTTCAAGATAGATATACTCCTGTACCGAGGTGCGGTAGAACGTGAGTGTTGCCCGGCTTTTTTCATCTTTGTAGCGCAGCGAGAGGTCTGCGCCGAGGGTTGTCTCTTCTTCCAGTTCAGGATTGCCCCGCTGGTAGGCCTGTACGCCTCCGTGGATCCCGCCCGCATAGAGTTCAAAGATGCTTGGTGCGCGAAATCCCCGTGTCAGGTTGGCTGCGATGTTCCAATGCTCGGTTGCCTTATAGGTGAGTCCAAGAGAACCGCCAAATGCACCGAAATCCTTGGAGTTGTTTGTCGCATCAAACACATCGCTGAACTGGGCATTGTTGCC
This sequence comes from Sulfurovum sp., assembly GCA_028696055.1. Taxonomy (GTDB): domain Bacteria; phylum Campylobacterota; class Campylobacteria; order Campylobacterales; family Sulfurovaceae; genus Sulfurovum. The sequence continues at coordinate 17,192 of JAQVHV010000030.1, read as the reverse complement.
ATCAAGCGGTGCATCGATGGAGCGTCTGTCGTAGCGCAGACCTGCCTGGAGGATAAACTCCTCCAGATCCGCCTCTTCAAAGATATAGAGTGCGACCCCCTTTTCATCGGCGCTGGGAGCGAGTTTCCCTTCGCGGAGTATCTGCTCTTTGGTATATCCCTCTATCCCCATCTCTCCGTCAAAGATCCCTAGCATCGGGTGGATAACCGCAAGCTTCGCATCGGTTCGTTTGACCTGCAGATCAAGGTAGTCCGGTGTGCCTTTTTTTGACTCCATCTGCTCGTAAGGCGTACCGGTAGCAGCTTCGCGGGCATTGCGAGTATGTGAAATGCCCGGTTTGATGAGCCACTCTCCGGCGACGATTTCGGCGCGGAGCTGGGTTTCGTTGTTGCTGAGTTCCTGCCCGGCGCTTGAGATGGCTTCAAAGGGCGGTGTAGCATTGCCGGGAGTATGGCCAAGGTAGTTTTGGTAGCTGTGCCAGTAGGTGTTCTCCAGTACGATATTCCCCCACTCCTCTTCATAACCCAGCGCAAGGTTTGCCGAGCGGTTTTCAAAATTTGTAAAAGGGAGTTCTCCGCTGAACCTCGGGAGTGTACCTGCCGGGTCTCCGGGGTTCCATGTGGGATGATCCGGCGTTTTATAGTTCTCTGCACTGCGTGTGGAGAGTCCGAGGTTGATGCCTATTTTGCCTTCGGCTGCTTTGGCTTTGATGCCGTTCATCCACTCCTGGTTGTTGGTATGGTACTCGCTGAGGATCTCTCCCTTGTAGAGCGATTTGCCATCCCCGGCAAAGAGAGGCTTTGCGGAGAGCACATTGACGATACCCCCGAGGGCATCAGAACCATAAAGCACCCCCTGCGCGCCGCGGATCACTTCGATGCGCTCAGCTAAAAAAGGGTCTATGTTGTGGACATGGCGTATCCCGTAGGTTTGCGAGTCGGTGCTGCTTCCGTTTGAAAGTACTTTGACCCGCTCCCCTGTCATACCGCGGATGACGGGCTTTCCGGCCTGTGAACCGGTAGAGATACTGTTGACACCGGGGATGTCTTCAAGGATCTTACCCAGGGAGGCACTCTGTTTTTCACTGATCTCCTCGGAGGTTACGGTATCCACCTGTGCCGGAACATCATAGGCCTGGTGCTGATGCACGGGCGAAGCGGAGACTGCAATGTCTTCGAGCTGTACCACCTGTTCTCTGGCATTGCTTTGCAGTGCCAAAAGCGAAGAGGCAAAAAGCGATAGTGTAAGTGTATTTTTCATGGATAATCCCCTCAGATTAGATATGTAGCCACTGTTGAAATGTCGCAATAGTAACGGAATTTCATTGTATCAGGGCTTAAATGAATATCTCTCTATACTATTATGGAGATATATCATTTCCTTCTTCTCCGCAAAAAAAATTTTCCACTTCATCTTCGGTTTGAGGAAATGATTTAAAATTTCATTTCCAAACCTACACTGATCTGTCTGCCTGCCAAAGGGGCTGTCTCTTTCAAAAATGAGAGGTTGTTGTATGCGATCTCATTGGTCAGGTTTTCTCCCTTGAGATAGAGTTCATACTCAACATAGCGTGTTTTTTGATTGTACGATATCAAGGCACTTACCCAGCTGTATGCAGGTGTATCTGTCTCATTATCTGCTTTAAAACGGTTTTTATCCACATACTTATAAGAGATTTTTCCTTTATACCCTTTATAGCTGTGCTCAAGACTCACTCCGCCATTAAAAGTCGGAATTCTTGGCAAATTGCCCCCCGAAGAGAGTTGTGCGCGGATCGCTTCAACATTAAATGTAAGATCAAACTCGTGTGCATCTATGTTTTTCGTATACTTTTCCTCTAAAGCTATACCATATACTCTTGCCGGTACACCTTTGATCTGCCAAACTTCTGATTGGTGAAATGGGTCTAGTTCTTGAATACCATTGGCATCAACGACTGGATCTTGGTAGATATAGTTAAAAAAGTGATAATAAAATAGACTTGCCTTGGTTGTAAAAGGTTCAGGAGTATATAAAAGATCAAGATCAAAGTTCAAAGACTGTTCATTGTCCAGATATCGATCACCAAATATATAGCTGTTTGTAGCATGGTGAAAACCATTCCAAAAAAGCTCTGTTGCTGATGGAAGCCTTTCTATATATGAGAGAGATGTATTAAATGCTAAATCTTCTGTTATATATTCAATGAATCCTACTGAACCACTCAGGGCAAAATCATTGAGCGTATCGTAATAATGAGGATCCATCGCATCAGTTACCAACCATTGCTCTTGTATATTTTCACTATTTGGCTCAAGATGTCTGAACTCACCACGAAGCGCAAGAGTTAGTTCATTATCATCATCTATGAATTTACTCGCAGACCCGCCAAATTTGATTCTATGTTCAAAAGTATTTGGCATTGGATGTCCATGTGCGTAAAGCATATTATATTTATCAATATTTTTTTGCAATTCATAGCCATTGGTATTACTGGTTCTAGCTGCTTTTGAAAAATTTTGACAATGTCCATGATCATGACATACCTTGAGGTCATTGTTTTGGTACTCGACATTGCTTTTGAGCTCCCAGTCATTAATTAAAACATTCATGGTATTGGCAACTGTCAACTGCTTTTGTCCAAAAAGACCATCTGCGCTGTTCCCTTCATATTCGGAATGTAGGTAATCGCTGTAATCCACTTCGGTTTGCATATGCTCCAGACCTTCAAATAGATCTTTTGCATGCCAAATGAGTCCAATCTGTTTTTGATCCATCACTATTGTCGTAGATTCGGATGTAGCATTTGGGATCCCGTAATCTTTATGTAAGATATCTCCATAGAGCTTGATCACATTATTTTTATTGGGTCGGTAACCGAGAACGATATGGGATTGTTCTGAGAGGGTATTTGAATCTTTTACAGTATGGTTGTTCCCATCTTTATAACTCTCTGCATCATGGTAAAATCCGTTGTATGATAGAGAAAGATTGTGATCACTTGCTTTGAGTGTGGTGCCCAGTGTCGTACCTGCACCGTTTGTTCCGTAGTTTGATGTTGTATCGAGTGAGTAGCCTTGGCTGAGCAGCTCTTTGTTGTGCTCCTCCCCTGTCACACGTATAACACCACCGCTGTAGTTCCCATAAAGCAATGATGACGGTCCTTTGATCAGCTCTATGTTTTCACTCGCTCGTGCCATTACACCTACGGCATGGTCCTGACTCATCGCAGAGAGATCGTTGAGGATCACATTTCCGTTTGTCACACCTACACGATATCCGTCCATACCGCGAATTACAGGACGACCTACGGCAGGACCGTAGCTCGCACTATCGACAAACTGTTCACCTTCAAGGTAGTCTCCTAGTGTCTCACCCTTGGCCTCTTTGGCCAGGGTGCTGGTTTCTTTTTTTATGGTGTCGTTTAAAAAATCCTCTTCTGCTTCTGCCGTGATATCAACGGCGTCTAATTCTATACTTTGTGCATATAGCCCGGCAGATAAGAGAAGAGAGAGTAAAAAACTACTCTTCATCATGGTCATGCTCTTCTATCTCTCCAATACCTGTCATTGTAGTAGCTGTCTTACCTGCACCAAGAATTTCACTTAAATCAAATGTTGTATGCTCATGCCATACAGCACCATTATCGTGTGAATCTACCAAATGAATTTTTTGTGATTCTGCAGAGAAGAAAAGTACACCATCAGCTGATGAAGTAAAACCGTGTCTATCTGCTTCACAGCTTGTTACACCATCCATAGTATATTCATCTTTAAAATCAAGGTTCTCACCATAAACATACATTTTTCCATCTATTCCAGCCACAAAGTAAAAAGTTCCAAAGTCAGCTTCAAGTTTATGCCAGCCACATAATTCAGCACCTTTTTCTGCAAGTTTCGTTTCGATCTCTTGCGTTTTTGCATAATGTTCTGCTAAGTTTTTGTTGAAGCGTTGCATCATAATAAACTTTCCACCCTCAGTTACATTAAACTCATCATTGCTATGCGGATGCATATGCGCTTCACTATTTAAGTGTTGTAGATAATAAAAGTCATTCCATGTAGCATTTCCATCTGTTGCATATGAGTAACCTGCATCCATCATCATGATTTTTTCTACATCATTTGAAGCGTTGTCATCACCCTTATCATCGATCCATGTATAGAATTTCCCTACTTCTCCATCTTCCATGATCATTGCTGACAGGTCTTCGTCATACTCTAAGTCTGGATCTTGAAGATTGAGTATAGTACCATCCTCAACTACATACGCGTATTGAGAATTGTCACTTGAATCATAAAACTGTAAAGTTTTTCCATGTGCCTCTAGCTCAGGAAGCTCTGTATCCGAACCTCTTGAATCACCACTACCGCTACAACCGCTAAGAGCAAATATCGCTGCCAAAGCAGAGGCAGCACTTTTTACTGTATTTTTTTGCATAATTAAATATCCTATATTATTTTTATAAATGTGTTTATAGATCGAGATTTTGGTTTGTTATTATAAAGAGGAAAAGGACGGTGGCGCGCGGATACTAAAAGAGGTGTGTGGTTTAAAATGATAAAAGACTTTTACCAATGTCTCAAAGACAAAAGGCAGAAAAACAAAAGAGAAGGGTTCAACATTGATGATATTTATACCGCAATAGAATTGCTCTAGGACAAAAACTGCACAGTTTGTGTCATGTAGATGATCAAAATCATTGTGAAAAGCCGAGTGTACGAAGGTGAAAATAAAAGAAGCAAATAAAATACCTAATATATGGCGACGTGTTTTATAAAAAAATCTGTCCATAGATGTAAAAAAGGCGTTTTTATATGCTAATTTATATGTCATGTGCGAATAATAGCTTTCTGAAACTTATAAAAACTTTATCTATTATATTCTAATAAATTAATCATATATAATAATGTTTATTTTTTTATTTTAATTAATTATAGTGTATTTATTCAACTTTTGGAGTGCTGTATTGAAAGACAAAACTGAGATAGCATACCATATCTCATTCCTCAAAGATACCGCACCTTTGCCGGGAAGGGCTTTCATCGCCGGTATAAGATACCAGTATTAAATTCTAATCAGGGTACGCTACAGGGTTCACTATAGCGTACCTCTCAGGTTGTTTCCGGCCTTCTTCCGGAAGATCTGATAAAGAGGATAAAGAGTCCCAACCCCACGATCATCAGCAGTGCATTTCCGAAAATATCATGGGCGAGATAGAAGTTGTCCCGGCCCCCTTTCTGTTCCACGAAGTGAACCACGATGAGGATACGCAGGACATTGACCAGGGTAAAGATGAGGTAGCCTGCCCCCATCCAGAGCGGTTTGACCCAAAGTTTTGAAGGGTATGCAACGATCGCTGCAAAGTAGAAGAGGATGGGGATCATACCGTTGCATGCCTGTGTGATGATGATCCTGTAGAAAGGTGAAATGATGATATCGATGCCCTGAAGCTGCCCGGGTTTCAACAAAGGCTCAAGCATCAACAGCGTCAGAGAAGTCTGTGTATCATTGAGCACCCTGGAGAGGATGGTTGTATCCGCATAGAAGAGGGCGAAGAGCAATACAAGTGCAAGCAGATAGAGCAGGGCGAACTTTTTCATGACCTATACTATAACACAATAATGGTGCAATTGGAGTATCAATGGTGCGAAATCTCTGGCGATAATTTGGATACAATACGAGAATCATTATACGAGGATATGACTATGACATCAGCAGAAAAACTGAAAAACCTTTTGGAACTGGAAGTGATCCCTGATCTTGAAGTGGCGATCGATGAGCTTTTTGAGCAGATCGACAAGGCGAAAAGCGCTTCTAAGGAGCAGAAAGAAGATCTTGAAGAGTTACGTGAGATGCGAACAGAGTGTTTTGCGATCGTTGAAGAGTTGAAGCGTGGTGAACTGGATGAAGAGGAGATCGAAGAGCTGCTGGCCGAATTGATCGAAATGAAAACTGAGGAGTAGTTACTCCACAGTGACACTCTTTGCCAGGTTTCTTGGCATATCTACATCATTCCCCAGTCTTACAGAGATCTCCAGTGCAAGCAGCTGCGTGACGACCATCATCTCGAAGAACTCCAGCATCGGATGTGAATCATACTGTGTTTTGATGAAGTCATCCGCCAGATCGAACGGTTCAGGCGAGATCGCACAGATGGTCGCATCTCTGGCACTGAGCTCTTCGACATTGGACTTGATCTTCTCATAGTGCATACTTTTTGGCATCAGTGCGATCGTAAAGAGTTCGCTGTCAGCCAGTGCGATCGGACCGTGCTTCATCTCTCCCGCCGGATAGCCTTCAGCATGGCGGTAGCTGATCTCTTTGAGCTTCAGGGCACCTTCCAGGGCGAGCGGATAGAAGATGTCGCGCCCGATGAAGAAAAACCCATGCCCATGCAGATAGCGCTTTGAGAGTCTGTGCAGTTTTGCATGAAGTGCGTCCGTAACAATGAGTGCTTTGGGGGTCTGAAGCATCGCAGCAATCTCACCTGCCAACACTTCATCCGAAATATGCTTTTTTTGTTGCCCTGCATAGAGTGCAAGCATCCAAAGCACCATAGTCTGCGTGGCAAAGGCTTTGGTGCTGGCCACCCCTTTTTCTATCCCCGCACGCGTAAGGATCGCTGCATCACTCTCCCGCACGATGGAAGAGTTGTCCACATTACAGATGCTCAGGCTCTTCAACCCTGCACGCTTTGCCATCTTCAACGCCTCGAGGGTATCCGCTGTTTCGCCGCTCTGGGAGATCGTGACAAAGAGAGTATCCTGCGTGAGAAGAGGTTCTTTGTACCTGAACTCCGAGGCGATCTCCACATCGCAGCGTATCTTTGCAATACGCTCAAAAAGATAGGCTGCCGTCAGTGCAGAGTGGTAGCTGGTACCGCAGGCACAGATCTTGATCGCATTGATCCCCTCAAAGAAATTATTATTGAGTTCTTCAAAACTGATGCCCTTATCGAGAACACGCCCCATCATCGTTTCACTCATGACACGGCTCTGCTCATAGATCTCTTTTTCCATAAAGAAACGGTAACCGTCTTTTTGTGCCAGTGCCTTGTCCGCTTTGAGCGGTTGTTTCGTAAAGTTTTTTTCGCCATTGGCATTAAAAAGTTTTAATGCGCCCTCTTTGGCATACCCGTACTCACCGTCCTCGAGGTAGTAGACTTCACTTGCCTTGCCGATGATCGGTGTATCCGAAGAGGCAAAGTAGATCTCATCTCCGTCAAATCCAAGCAGCATCGGCGAGCCGTTCTTGGCAAAAAAGATGGTACCCGGTGCACTCTCAGAGATCAGGAGTGTTGCATAGGCACCCTCCAGACGCCCAATAGTCTCTTTAAAGGCATTGAAGGGATCACCGAACAGATCGAAATACTTCTCGTAGAGGTGGACAATGGTCTCTGTATCCGTCTGGCTTAAAAAGTGAACGCCCTCGGAAGTAAGCTCCTCTTTAAGCGCCTGATAATTTTCGATGATCCCGTTGTGTACCACATAGCTGTATTTGCCCAAATGGGGGTGTGCATTGAGCTCTGTAGGTTTGCCGTGGGTGGCCCAGCGTGTATGGCCGATAGAGACACCAAACCCCTCGGAGTGGAACGCCTGGGTTTTCTCTCTGAGGTTTTCGAGTTTTCCGATCGCTTTGTAGCTATCCAGCTTTTTGCCTTCGATGACAGCAATACCCGCTGAGTCGTACCCCCGGTACTCGAGCTCCTGCAGTCCGTCAAGCAGTATCTCTTTCTTCTCCTTGACACCCATATATCCGACAATTCCGCACATAGATTACTCCCCTGTAAGTTTCTTCATAATAGTGCCGGTATTATGACAAAAGTTTCCATTCTTTTCGATGAGGAACATATCTTTTGCCCGATTTTTTATCGTATAGATTTTCGCAGTAAGGATATCGATGCCCAAGGCCTCGAAGGTTTCTGTCACATAGGCAAGCAGCCCTTTCTGGTTCTGGCAGTTGAGATAAAGCGCGCCGTAGTTCTGCGAGTGTTCGCAGTCTATCTCGATCTCCCCGGGCCTGATCACCGGTATCTTGGTCAGCAGGCTTCCCTTTTTCACAAAAGAGTCATGGATGATCTGTTCGATTGCCTGCAGCTCTTCTGGATCTACTTTCTCTTCGAAGTCGATCTTGAAATATTTTGTATCATCAAAGAGTTTGTAGATATCCATATGGCGGATCTCCATATCGGAGAGCTTTGCGAGGAGATAGCCCAGGTTGATCGGTGTTTTGCGGATGATCTCTATGCTCAGATGCTCCCGGTTTTGCAGTGAAAAGGTATAGCTTTTCAGATCAAAAGCCTCTTTACTGATCTCCACGATCTGTCTGGGCGTGTAGCGCAAAAAGAGGAGGTTCGAGGGGATGAGCAGTATCTTCTCCTGTTGGGCTTTGGTGAGTTTGAGAAAGTAAGGGCTGCGTTTGAGCGAATGCTCTTTTCTAACCCGTTTGGCTGTCTCATCCAGCAGTTTTTCCTCTCCAAGCGTATCGAGAGCCTGCAGGTAGAGCGTATGGATCAGTTTGGAGGCAAAAGAGTTGTAGACATTTTCCCCTACGGCATTCATATCGGCATAGGTAAGAAGATAGATCAGGTCGAGCATCTTTCTGGTCTTGAAGTGCGAAGCAAACCTGAGGATGACTTTGTGGCTGTGAAGATCTTCCCTCTGGGCTACTCTTGACATCAGGGTATGATAGAGGATCAGTGTTTCACCCATCTCGATGAGCCCGCTTTTCATTCCCAGTCTGGAGGCAAATATTTTAAAGAGCGAAGCCCCGACACTGTGATGGTCCTTTTTACGCCCTTTCCCTGCATCGTGAAGAAGCGTAGCCAGTTTAAGCATGGCTCTCTCATCCGGATTGAGTGCCTGGTAGAGTGACTGGATGAAAGGATCCCTGATATTTTCAAGATGCTTTACTGACTGGAGTGAGTGGACATCTACCGCATAGGTATGATACCCGTCAAACTGGGGCATATCCACCACGCGTTTCATCGGGGGAAAGAGATAGCTAAGCTGTCTGGCATAGGAAAAGGTTTTGAGTACGGGATAGATATGCGGCTGATAGAAGAGTTTTCCAAGGCACTGATAGAGTTTTTTGTTCAGGCGTTCGGGTCTTTCTGCATTGAGCAGGGCTTGAAGCAGCGTAGGGTGTGCGGTGAATGTCTCGCCTGCATGCGCTACCAGCAGCTCGAGCAGCGCATAGATATCATTCTTCTCTTGTTCGGGATAGAGATAGTTCCCGGTGGTATCGTTGGTTTGAAATTCTCTTGTCAGGAGCTCCAGCCAGATCATACTATAAAGACGCAGGATCTTGAGACTCTCTGTTACTTTTCTTGAGAAACGTATCAGCTCTTTGGGTGAATGGCCATATCCCAGCAGTGAGGCAACATGCGGGATAAGATCGAGTCTGAGCTGATCCTCTTTTTTTTGTGTCACCAGATGAAGCGCAGAACGTACACGGAAGAGAAATTCCAGTGCGATACGGAAAGCCCTGTATTCATGTTCCGGTATGATCGTATCGGGAAGGTTTTTGATGCTGTCCACATTGTAGAGTATCTTTCCGATCCAGAAGACGAGGTTCGCATCACGAAACCCTCCCACACCCTCTTTGAGATGGGGTTCCATAGTCAGAGGATATTTTTGGTGCTTTTCCTTCTGCTCCTGCAGTTTTTCCTGTATGAACCCCTCTATATTGTCATGGCGTATCTGTTGAAGTACATTTTGTGTGGATGTCCATATAAAGTTCGAACCCTCGATAAAACGTGACTCGATCAGTGCGGTTTTGATCGTTATGTCGGTTTTTGAAACTGCCAAGAGCTCCCCAACGGTATGTACACGATGGCCGAGTTTCAGCCCTGTATCCCAGAGAATATAGAGGATCTTTTCGATAAATGCCTTGGTGTTGTACCCCGGTATCTCTTTGTAGACGATCATCAGGTCGATGTCTGAACGGACACAGAGCTGTTCGCGTCCGTAGCTGCCCAGTGCGATCATGGCAATCGGCAGGGAGTTCTTCATCGGTGCATAGTTGCCGAACATGGCACGAAGCGCAACCTTGTAGACAAGCTGGAGGATACAGTCGATTTTCCGGGTATGCTGGACCAGAAAGTCTTTACCTTCCGAGGTGCGGAAGCTCTCTTCGAGGTTTTCCAGATAGTGCTTGATGTCGGCTTGAAGCACTTTGGCGATCTTGAAATCCTCGGCATTATTGTAGAGAAGCTCTTCCACCTCGGCTTTGAGACTGTCCACTTTCAACTCCCTAATCTTTTAGTGGTATAATACCAAAAACTATTGCCGCACCTGTCTCAAAGATGATGAAATATTGAGCATAGCAGGTGTGAGTGGAGTGTATGGATAGCCTATGACACAGTTGCAACAAGATCAATTGATAGAAAAAGTAAAAAGAAGAGAACGGTTAAGCCAGGAAGAGGGTGAAGCGCTTTATGAGCTTGACCTCTATATGCTGGGTGAACTGGCAGATGCGATACGCAAAGAGAAGTACGGCAGGAAAAGCTATTTCAATATCAACCGTCACCTCAATCCAACAAACATCTGTGCGGATGTCTGCAAGTTCTGTGCCTATTCGGCGACACGCAAAAACCCCAATCCCTATACGATGAGTCATGAAGAGATGCTTGAGATCGCTTCCAATGCGGTCAAAAAAGGTGCCAAGGAGATCCATATCGTCTCAGCGCACAATCCTGATGCGGGCCTTGAGTGGTATATGGGTGCCTTCAGAAAGATCAAGGAAGCCCATCCCCAGCTTCATGTCAAAGCGATGACCGCCGCAGAGGTCGATTTTTTGCACCGGGAGTATGGGCTCAGCTATGATGAGGTACTTGATCTGATGATCGAAAACGGGGTGGACTCTATGCCCGGCGGGGGTGCTGAGATCTTTGATGAGAAGGTGCGTGAGTATCTCTGCAAAGGCAAGGTGACCTCAGAGCAGTGGCTGCAGATCCATCAGAAATGGCATGAGAGAGGCAAAGAGAGTAATGCAACGATGCTCTTTGGGCACGTGGAGACACGGGCACATCGTATCGACCATATGATACGTCTGCGCGATCTTCAGGACAGGACGGGAGGCTTCAATGCCTTTATCCCTCTGGTCTATCAAAGAGAGAACAACTACCTCAAGGGGTGCAATTTCCCGACAGGCCAGGAGGTATTGAAAACCTATGCGATCAGCCGTATCATGCTGGACAATATCCCGCATATCAAAGCCTACTGGGTCACCGCATCGATCAATCTTGCGCTTATCGCCCAGGAGTTCGGAGCCGACGATCTGGACGGGACGATCGAAAAAGAGTCGATCCAGTCGGCTGCAGGAGCAGACAGTGCGAAAGGGATGCAGCTCGAAGCGTTCATCTCTATGATCAAAAATACAGGCTTCACTCCGGTAGAACGCGACAGCCTCTATAGCGAGTTGAAAATCTATGAATAGAGTCTACTACCCCTATGAAGAGTTCAGGGATGACCTTAAGATCTTAGCTGAAAAGATAGATCAGCCTTTTGATGCGATCCTCTGTATCGCCAGAGGAGGGATGACGATGGCACATCTGCTTGGTGAGTACTATGATATGCGTGCAGTCTACAGTCTCAATACCATCGGCTATGAAGACACAGAGAAAAATGAGAGCATCAAGATATTCAATATCCCTGATCTCAGGTCGGCAAAACATGTTTTGCTCCTTGACGATATCGTAGACAGCGGGGATACGCTCATAGAAGTATTGAAGGTATTGGGTGAACAATACCCGGACACAACGTTCATGATCGCCTCGCTCTTTTATAAAAAAAGTGCTAAAATAGCACCCGACTGGTATGTCAAAGAGGCGACAGGCTGGATCGATTTTTTTTGGACAGTGGATCTCAAATAAGAGGATGGAAAATGGTATTAATGATAGACAACTACGACAGTTTTACCTATAATATAGTGCAGTACTGTAAAGAGCTGGGCGCTGATCTTAAGGTAATCCGTAACGATGAACTCACGATCGAAGAGATCAGGGCGCTCAACCCAGAGAAGATCATCCTCTCTCCCGGTCCTTCGACACCTGATGATGCAGGAGTAACACTGGATGTGATCAGGGAGTTTGGCGATACTACCCCGATCTTCGGCATCTGTCTGGGGCACCAGAGTATTGCACAGGCGTATGGCGGTGAAGTGATCCGTTCAAAACATATGATGCACGGTAAAACCTCGCAGGTACATATCGATGCAGATACTCCTATTTTTAAGACACTGCCAGAGGAGTTCAGGGCGACACGTTACCACTCCCTGACGGTCAACAAAGAGAATCTGCCCGACAATATCATTGCTACTTCGCACAGTATCGATGATGAGGAGATCATGTCCCTGCAGATCAAAGATAAGCCGATTTACGGTGTACAGTTTCATCCGGAGTCCATTATGAGCGAGCACGGACATACCATGTTGGATAATTTTCTGAAATTATAAATACAAAATGAAAAAACACTACTTTTGGACTATCGCATTCGCTTATGCCGTAGCAGTGTTTTATCTGGCAGCTACAACTCCTATCAGCCCCCACGAAGCCAAAACACTCTATCTGAACGAAACGCTAGTTGCTCTCCTGATGAGGTGGGGGCAGGGGATCAGTGATACGTTTCTGGGGCTAAGGCTCTTTTTCCTCTTTGCCGGTTTTCTCGGTATACTTCTTTTTTATCAGTTGAGTAAAAAAACTTTTACCAAGCCGGAAGATACCTACCTCGCTACATTTATTTTTATGCTCTTGCCGGGTATCCTGACAGGAACCACGCTGGCAAATATCGCAATCATTGTTCTCCCGGTTGTCTTGCTATTTGCATGGATGTATGAAAAAGGGTACTTTTGGATACTTCCGTTATTAATGCTGGTACTTTTCTTTATTCATGAAGCCTCGATCATTTTCTTTATTGCTGTAGTGTTGTATGCCATCGCCAATAAAGAGAAGCGGCTGGCCATTGTCTCCGCAGCCTTTGTGCTGGCATCTATCTACCTGACAAAAGGCATTGTGATCGGAGGCAGGCCTTCCGGACACTTTCTTGAGATTTTCGGCCTTTATGCCACGCTCTTTTCTCCGTTCGTATTTCTCTATTTCTTCTATGCTCTCTATCGCATACTGCTCAAGGGCAAAAAAAACCTGCTTTGGTATATCTCTTTTACTGCACTTGCCTTTTCCTTGTTATTGTCGATTAGACAGAGAGTGCATATTACGGATTTTGCCCCTTATGTGATGATCGCTGTTCCTTTGATGCTCTCTGTGTTCAACCAGAGTATGCGTGTGCGATTGCCGCAGTTTCGAAAGATGTATCAGTGCGGTTCACATTTTATCATCCTTACATTGATAGTGAGTGCTCTTGCGATTATTACCCATAAGGCAAGTTATTATTACTCGGGTATGCATGAAAAACACTTCGCAAAACGTATCTATGCTCCGTATGAAAAGGTAAAAAAACTCAGGGCAGAGGGGATGAAGTGCTACGATGGGCAACATCGAAGCGAATGGTATCAGTTTCAATACTACAATATGCCACTTTGTAACAAAAAGTAAAAACTTCAGACAAAAAACTGTTTCTAATATACACAATATTTTTTTTATTCTTATAAGTATGATTAGCCAAACAAAAGATAAATCTATCTCATGCTAGACTATTGACAACTTAATTAAAGGAGAACTCGTATGGCTCAAAAGGCGATTAGAGAATACGACGCAAAGTCGATTTTGGCTAAGCATTGGGATAAATATTTCCCAAATTTCACTTATGCTTACGAAACAGTATTGGTTCAGAATGGATCAGAGTTAAAAGAGGCTGCAAAAGAGAAGGCATGGCTTAACGAAAAGAGATTGGTTGCAAAACCGGATATGCTCTTTGGTAAAAGAGGTAAGAACGGCCTTGTACTTTTCAGAGACCAAAAGCCCGGTGATGTAACGCTTGAAAAAGCTTCTGCCTGGATCAATGAGAAAGCGAAAGAGAAGCAGGAAGTATACTTTGCATTTGACGGTGATACACCAGTGGGTGCGCCATCCGTAGACTATCTGACCCATTTTGTGGTTGAGCCGTTCACTCCGCATGAGCAAGCAGAAGAGTACTATATCTCTGCAACATGTGTTGGTGATGAAGATGTTCTTTATATGTCTGCTGAAGGCGGTATGGAAGTGGAAGAGGGCTGGGAGGAGAAAGTCACTGAAGTCTCTTTCAAGATCACTGAGAGCGAAGAAGAGATCGCGGAGAAGATCAGAGCGAACGTTCCTGCTGATGTAGCGGAGAAGGACAAAGCGAGCTTCGCTGAATTTGCGATCGGTTTCTTCAGAGCATACAGAGAGCTTAATTTTGCTTACCTTGAGATCAACCCGTTCGTTATGCAGGGCAACAAGATCGAGCTTCTTGATATGGTTGCCAAGCTTGACGATACAGCCGGCTTCATGATGGCTGAGGCATGGGGAGATGTTGAGTACCCGACTGCATTCGGTATGGAAGAGAAGTCTCCTGAAGTACTTGCTGTTGAAGAAGCGGATGCAAAAACCGGTGCATCTTTGAAGCTTACACTGCTTAAGCCTGATGCGCGTATCTGGACGATGGTTGCAGGTGGTGGTGCATCAGTGGTATATGCCGATACGATCGCTGACCTTGCAGGTATCGATGACCTTGCGAACTACGGTGAATACTCCGGTGGCCCGACAACAGGTGAGACAAAATTCTATGCTGAAACACTACTTGATCTGATGACAAGAGAGAAAGATGCACAGGGTAGAGACAAGATCCTTATCATCGGTGGTGCAATTGCAAACTTTACAGATGTTGCAAAAACATTTACAGGTATCATCCAGGCATTTGAAGCGTATGCAGATAAGATGAAAGAGGTTGGTATAAAGATCTACGTAAGACGTGGCGGACCAAACTACGAAAAAGGTCTTAAAGATATCAAAGAAGCTGCAGACAGACTTGGTCTATGGATCGATGTATATGGACCAGAAACACACGTGACTGACATTGTTAGAATGGCAGTAGAGGCATAAGGAGAGAAGATGGCACAATTATTTACAAGAGATACACAGGCAATTTTTTGGAACAACAATGCAAGTGCAATTCAAAGAATGCTTGACTATGATTACACGATCAAAAGAGAGAAACCTTCAGTAGCAGGTATCGTTGCTCCAACAGGTGATGCTAAATTCCAAAAGTTCTTCTGGGGTGCAGATGAAATTATGGTCCCTCTTTACAAGACAACCGCTGAAGCGAAAGCTGCACAGCCGCAAGCGGATGTACTTCTTAACTTTGCATCATTCAGAACAGCTTATGATGTAACAATGGAAGCACTAGAGATGGGCGGATTCAAGACGATCATGATCACGGCAGAAGGTATCCCTGAAAGACTTGCCAGAAAAATGAACCAGGCTGCACGTGATGCAGGTGTTATCGTTATCGGACCCGCTACGGTCGGTGGTATCTCTCCAGGTGCATTCAAGATCGCAAACGTCGGTGGTACGATCGAAAACATCGTAAACTCTAAGCTGCACAGAGCTGGTTCTTGTGGTCTTGTGACAAGATCAGGCGGTCTGTTCAACGAGCTTTCCAACATTATCGCTATCAATGCTGACGGTATCGCAGAAGGTGTTGCGATCGGTGGTGACAGATTCGTTGGTTCTGTATTTATCGACAACCTTCTTAGAATGCAGGATAACCCGGATGTGAAGTACATGATCCTTCTTGGTGAAGTTGGTGGTACAGAAGAGTACAAAGTGATCGAAGCGGTAAAATCCGGAAGAATCACTAAGCCGATCATTGCATGGTGTATCGGAACGATCGCAAAATACTACAGCAGCGGTGTGCAATTCGGTCATGCAGGTGCGTCTGCAAATGCTGAAAGAGAAACGGCTGAAGCGAAGAACAAAGCAATGGCGGAAGCGGGTATCCATGTTCCTGCAACATTCAATGACCTTCCTGCTAAGATCAAAGAGGTGTTTGAATCTCTTAATATTGCTCCGGTTCCAGAGCCAGAGATCAACATTGTTCCAGCAGTAAGAAGAAGCAAACAGTTCATCTGTACGATCTCTGATGACAGAGGTGAAGAGGCGACATATGCCGGATTCCCTATCTCTTCAGTAGCGCTTCCAAGTACCGGAAAAGGTATCGGTGATGTGATTTCTCTGCTTTGGTTCAAAAAACAGTATCCAAAATGGGCTACTGACTTTATCGAAACTGTGATCAAAACCGTTGCAGACCATGGTCCGGCAGTATCAGGTGCACACAACGCTAAAGTAACTGCAAGAGCAGGTAAATCAGTCGTTGAATCACTTGTAACAGGTCTTCTTACCATCGGTCCAAGATTCGGTGGTGCGATCGACGGTGCTGCGGAGTATTTCAAGTATGCAGATGACAATAACCTGACACCGGCTGAGTTCCTTAACTATATGAAGAAGCAAGGTGTGCCGATCCCGGGTATCGGTCACAGAATCAAATCACTCAAGAACCCTGACCTGCGTGTAAAAGGTTTGATGGACTATGCAGCTGAGAACTTCCCTAAAACACCGCTGCTTGACTATGCAAGAACGGTTGAAGCGCTGACTACATCCAAGAAAGAGAACCTTATCCTTAACGTGGATGGTACGATCGGTATCTTGATGGTAGATATGTGGAGAGCACTTGGTTACTCTGAAACTGAAATTGATGAGTTTATCGCTTCAGGTACACTCAACGCATTCTTCATTGCAGGTCGTACAATCGGCTTCATCGGTCACGTACTTGATGAGAAGAGACTTGCTATGCCAATGTACAGACATCCAATGGATGACATTCTTTACGACGTACAGGTGGCTGAGAAGATCTAATCGGGATCTTTATCTGTTATCTGTCTTTGGACATGAGCTTAGACTCATGTCCATTCTTTTTTTCCTCCTTCATTATCACCTCCTTATATGATTCTTTTTTTACAGTGCAGATGATCATTTATCTTTATTATTCGTATAACTGATGTTTTACAGGTGATGTGAAAAAGAATCATTTCATCATCAAAAATTACCAAAATTTTCATATATAATGTAAGTAAAAAAATGATTTTTAAAAAAAACTAAAAACTAAAACTTTTTTCGCAAAAACCCTTGACAAGGGGAGAGTTTTTGTCTATAATTCCCGTCCACAAACACAGAGACCTAGGCTGAGTTAGCCCAGAGAGTGCGAGTGAATGATCTTTGACAACCAAATATAAGT
>JAQVHV010000107.1 GCA_028696055.1 Sulfurovum sp. | reverse complement strand
CAGAAGATCAAAGGGTATCAGATCGTCCACTCCCCGCTTCCCAAACAAAACAACGGAGAGATCAACAGGTCCGAACTTGAAAGGTTTTTGCGTACGCAGCGGTCCAAGGAGAAGGACAGAGGAAGTGAAGCCGAAGATGAAGTCTATCAGACGATCAAAAAATTTCTCTCGACACGCACTGTAGAACCTGTCCTGCCATCTTCGCACCTGGAACTTGACCTCCACCTTGACTCGCTCAACTATATAGAGCTTTTTACATTCATAGAAAAAAGTTTCGGGGTCACTGTCGATGAAACGCGTTTTTCCCAGATGATGGTCATGCATGAACTTAGCCGCTATGTCAGAGAGAAAAAAAAGAAACTCGCCTTTGCCGATATCGACTGGAGAGCCATCCTTGATGAGAAGATCGATTTTGACCTTCACGTTTCTCCCTGGCCAGTCATGATCTACAAAACACTTTTTTTACCGCTCTTTAAACTCTACTTTTCACTCAGGATATCGGGTGATGAGAAGATTCCTAAAGCGCCCTGCATCATCGCACCCAGTCATCAGAGCATGCTCGACGGCTTTATCCTTGCAGCTGCCCTCCCCTACAGCGTATTGAAACATACCTTCTTCCTGGCTTTTGAGATGGTCTTTGGTACAAAGATCATGAGTCCGGTCATACGTAACTCCCAAACCATCCTGATCAATGTCAACAAAGATCTTAAAGCCTCCGTGCAAAAAAGTGCCGTACCTCTCAAAAAGGGGCAAAACCTTGTGGTATTCCCCGAAGGGGCAAGATCGCGGGACAGAGAGCTGCTGGAGTTCAAAAAGTTCTTTGCGATACTCTCCGTAGAGCTGAATATCCCTGTCGTTCCTACCGTCCTGGACGGGACCTTCGAATCCATGCCTGCGGGCAGGCTTTTCCCCAGGCCCTCGCCCGTGGTCGTCAAGTACCTCGAACCGATCTATCCCGAAGGGCTGAGCTATGATGAACTCAGAGAGAAGGTCAGAGAAGCGATAGCTGCAGAGATGCGTCGGCATCCCCTGCACGGCTGATCAGGGAAGTGCAGACGCTATCTCTCTGGCCGCCTTTTTCTCATCTACCCTCATGAGTATGATCGCTCCAACGATAAAAAAGAACACAACCGAGAAGATCCCTGCCCTTGAACTTTCCGTGAGCAGCGCAACCGTCCCGATAAGAAACGGGCCCAAAATAGCAGCGGTCTTTCCCAAAAAATTATAGAACCCGAAAAACTCCGCTTCATATCCATCAGGGATCATCCTCGCATAGTAGGAGCGGCTCAATGCCTGTACGCCGCCCTGAACCAATGCGATCATCACCGCCAGGAGATAAAACTCATATACCTCATCCATCACAGCCGCCCAAAGTGTGATAAAAATATAAATGCACAATGCCAAAAGGATCGCTTTTTTCGTATCCCACTTTTGGGCCAGTCTGGCAAAAAGAAGCGTGGCAGGGAAACCGACGAACTGAACGATCAGCAGAGAGAAGATCAGACTCTTTGTTTCAAACCCGATCGCCATGCCGTAATCCACTGCCATCCGTATGATCGTATCCACGCCATCGATATAGAACCAGTAGGCGACCAGAAAATAGACCAGCCCTTTAAACTGCGCAACCCTTTTGAGTGTTCCTTTCACTCTTTGATACCCTTCTATGATGACCCGGGTTGTGCTTGCCTCTCTCTCCGGTTTTTTCTCCTTCACAAAGAGAAAGAGCGGCAGGGAGAAGACCGCCCACCATACTGCGACAGAAAAAAACGACACCTTGACAGCGGCAGTGGTACTCTCCAGGCCAAACCATGCAGGGTCCAGAACGATCCATACATTGAGCGCAAAGAGCACTCCCCCGCCCAGATATCCCAGTGCAAAACCGAGCCCGGAGACAGCATCAAACGTTTTTTCTTTGGCCACCGCAGGCAAAAGCGAGTCATAGAAGATGTTGGAGCCCATAAACCCTATATTGCCAAGTATATAGATAAAGAGTGCCGCTTCCCATGCCCCCTCACCGACAAAGGCAAGTGCGACACTCATCAGGATCCCAAGATAGGAGAAGAGAAACAGAAACCGCTTTTTCAATCCCCCCACATCTGCGATCGCACCGAGCAACGGGGCCATAAGTACGATAAGAAGGCTTGACAGCGAGTTTGCAAAACCCAGCTGTGCCGTGCTGACAGTGACATCAGCATTGGCACTGAAGTACGTTTTGAAAAGAATGGGAAAAAAACCGGCAATGACCGTAGTGACATAGGCGGAGTTGGCCCAGTCATACAATGCCCATGCATAGACGCTTCTCTTTTTCATAGTTACATCATGACCTATTTTGGATAAAATAGAGATTATGGACTTTCTGGAACTTTTCAATAAACCAAACCTTATCGCAGCCCACAGGGGCGACCGCTCAAGAAAACCGGAAAATACCCTGGGTGCCCTGATCTCCTCTGTCGTCAGATGCGACTTCGCAGAGATCGATGTGCAGCTGACGAAGGATCTCGTGCCGGTGGTCATCCATGACGAGACGCTTGCGCGGACCAGTGACATCTCAAAGATCAAAGCCTTTGAAGATCTTGCCCCCTGGAGAGTCTCTGATCTTACACTGCAAGAGCTTGAGCAGCTGGACTTCGGAAGCTGGTTCGACGGCAGCTATGCGCCGATCCTTACTCTGGAGAAGGCACTCACTTTTGCCAAAGAGGCACAGCTCTTTTTGAATATCGAGATCAAAGATGCCTCACATGTTTTTGCTGATGATGTGGTCGTTGAGAAGATCATTACGCTTATCCAAAGAACAGAGACAGAACATCTAGTCCTGCTATCCTCTTTTTTCCATAGCTATCTTCCTCTCTGCAAACAATACGCTTCGGGGATACCCACAGCTGCCCTGCAGGCACACAAACACCCAAACGACCTCATCCCCTATCTTCAGACTCTCCATGTAGATGCCTACCACCCTGAAGAGAAGATCACGACCCGGGATATCGTAGCGCGTTTAAGAGATGCAGGGTTTTTTGTGAATGTCTATACGGTCAATGATCCCGCGCGACAGCGGGAACTCTTCAGCTGGGGCGTCAATGGGGTTTTTACCGACTCTTTAAGAGGGGGCGATCATGACTATTTTTTACAAATCCCCTCATAATTTCCATATAATGTTCACAAAGGAGTTTCCATGAAGATTGCGGTATCTGGATGTCTGCTGGGAGAGGAGATACGCCACAACGGGGGTCACAAGCGTGATGATTTTATCACCGATATGCTGGGCAGGTATGCGGAGTTTGTCTCATTCTGCCCCGAGCATCTTGCCTTCGGAACCCCCAGGGACTCCATCAGGCTGGTCAATACCTCTGAGGGTATCATCGTACAGAAGAACAAAAACTCCGAGGATGTGACCGATGCGCTGACACAGACCTCGAAAGAGGAACTGGAGAAGATCGCGCAGCAACCCCTGGGCGGGATCATCCTCAAGTCCAAGTCACCCAGCTGCGGCCTGGGAAGCACCGTACTCTACAGGGCCAACGGCTATGCGGAGAAAAAAGGGAGCGGGATCTTTGCGCAGATGTGTCAAAAAAAGTTTCCCCTCCTGCCGATAGAGGAGGAGGGACGGCTGCAGGACCCCTGGCTTCGGGAGAACTTTGTCATGCAGCTCTTTGCCTACGATGATTTTGAGACCTTCAAAGCTTCCAAGCCGACGATGAAAGATCTGGTAGCATTCCACCAAAGCTACAAGTTCATGCTCCAGTCAAAAGATGACCAAAGCTACAGGGAGCTTGGCAATATCGTGGCAAACCGTCACGGAGATACCTTTGAAGCGCTGCTGGCTGCATACGAGACACGCTTCAAGGAGACCATAGCGCACAAAAGCTCCATCGGAAAAACCCGCAATGTGCTGGAGCATATGGCAGGCTTTCTCAAGAAAGAGATCAGTGAGGTGGAGAAGAGAACCCTGCATGAACAGATACGAGACTACAGTAACAAGATCGTTCCCCTCATCACGCCGCTGAGCACCCTGGATATGCTGGCAAAGGAGTATCAGGTCAGCTACCTGCTGGGGCAGAAGTTCCTTCACCCCTATCCCAAAGAGCTGGCACTCCGGTCAGATATAAGAAGCGGAAAATGAAGCGTATCCTCTGGTTCAGGCGGGATCTCAGAGTCACGGACAACCCCCTGCTCTCTCTGGACGGAGAGGTACTGCCGATCTTTATCTTCGATACCAACATCCTGGAGCCGCTTTCAAAAGATGACCGAAGGGTTACCTATATTTTTGATCGGGTCATGGCACTGAAAAGCTCCCTGCAGAGACTGTATCTTGATCTGAGGATCTTTTACGGCGATCCGGTGGAGATCTTCAATATCCTGGAGAGAGAAGGGTTTGATGAAGTGGCAGCAAGCGGGGATTATGACAGCTATGCAAGAGAGCGGGACAGACAGGTCTCGATGATTCTCCCCTTCAACTACCTGCATGACACCTACATCTTCGCGCCTGATGAGATCCTCAAAGATGACGGTACACCCTACCTGGTATTCACCCCTTTCTACAACAGGGCCAGATCACTTTTTGGCAAAGTACACCTCCGTCACTACACACCCGGGAAGCAAACACTCCTGACAGCACACTATGAGGAGATCACCGAGATCAAAAGGGGTGCAGAAAGGTCACTGCCGCTTGCACTGCAATCGCTGGGTTTTGAAGAGAACAGACCGGAGATCACCAGCCTTGAAGAGAAGCTGGCAGCATTGGGAAAGAAACTCCCGGCCTATGCCAAAGAGAGAGACTACCCCGCTCTGGATGCCACCTCCAACCTCTCGCCGGAACTGCGTTTCGGCGTACTGGGGATCAGGGAGTTGCTACGTTTCCTGGCAGAGCAGAAAAAGCGCGGTATCGATACCGAACCTTTTT
>JAQVHV010000106.1 GCA_028696055.1 Sulfurovum sp. | reverse complement strand
CTACGTCGGCCTTTTGAAGAGGTCGTGGAGTTTATCGATTGATGTTTGAGGTTGCGGAGTATATCGGGATCATCGCTTTTACGATGAGTGGTTTTTTTGTGGCGGTACGCAGCAGACTTGACCTTCTTGGTGTCTTGATCTCAGTCTTTCTGACTGCCTTTGGCGGGGGGATCATACGTGATGTTCTTGTAGATAGAACACCTTATGTATTTACCCATGCAGCCCCGGGATTTATGGTACTGGGAATGATGATCCTGATGATCGTCCTGAAGTTTCACAAACGCGAAAGCATAGAGAACAGACTGCTCTTTATCATCAGTGACTCTATCGGACTGGTCTCTTTCAGTATCGCCGGTGCACTTGTTGCCATGCAAAATGAACTCAATCTCACAGGAGTACTGGTACTGGCTTTTGTCACGGCAGTCGGCGGGGGGATCACCAGGGATGTGATCATCAATGAAGTACCCTTTGTTTTCAAAACAGGCTTTTACGGTACCGTCGCGCTTTTGGTGGCGATCGTACTCTATGGGCTGGATCAGTTCGGGATGCTCAATTTCTACACTACCTCTTTTTTATTTGCGGGAGGTGTGCTGCTCAGGGTCGTGGCCTATCAGAAGAAGTGGTCGATACCCCTGTGTTGATCCCCGGGGGCGTTCACCGGTCCCTATCGGATATCGGTGAGCTTCAGGAGGATCGCATTGATCTCTTCTCCCGCTTTTTTCGCAAGCGTTTCAAACTCCTCTTTGGAGTCATTGTAGAGCGAAGTCATTTTTGACTCTTTCCCTTTCCATTGATCTGCCGCATCCATTTTTGCGAGATGTGCATGGAGTTTGGCGAGATCGAGTTCCTGAGCGGTCTTATCTGTAACCTTTTTTATAAACTCCTCTGAGGCGTCTTTAATATTTTCTAAACGCTCTCTGGCTTCCATGACACCGAGTTTTCCTTGAAGTTTTGCGTCACTCTGCAATTTCTCACCGGCACTCGAAAGTGTTGTTCCAATCTCTCTAAACTCACCTTTGAGTTTCCCCCAGAATTCACTGATATCATCTCCCATAGACTCACGAAAAGATTCTACATTTTTTTCCACTTTATCCAATGACTCTTTTGATTTTTTGATATATTCGTTCAACTCTTTTTCGATCATCGTTTACCCCTTTTTCTTACTGTTTTGTATGCACTGGGATTTAAAGCATTATTATTGCTTATGCCGCCTTTTGGAGAGATGTTTCTCCTCTTTCTTATTGTAACGAATTTTTATCTCATTTTGATAGTGTTCGATTGTTTAGAGAAAAGCCCGGTTTAAGTCAAAACGATCTACACTGTCATACTAAATTTTAAAAGGAGCAGACCAATGAAAAACACAACGACGATTCAAACTACCAGAACGCTCCTCTTCTCCTGGCGCTAGCCTGTTACTTTCTTTTTACCGATAATATTATCACTGTTTCACCATTTGAGTTTACTTCTTTGGAAGTATAGATGAGGCGGATACTTATAGGTGTCTGCCTGTTGCTATATCAGTAAGGATAGAGAATGGCACAAGTAAAAATCTATGGGATAGAAAAACGGCTGAACCTTATTAAAAAACAGCTCTCTGACACGATCCACAGCTGTGTTGTGGAGGCTTTGGAGTTTCCGGAAAATAAACGTTCGCACAGATTCATCCCCTTGGCAGAAGGAGATCTGTATTGCCCGGTTGGACGTACGCATGACTATATCATCATAGAGATCATGATGATGGAGGGAAGAAAAAAAGAAACCAAGAAGAGGCTGATCCAGCTGCTTTATGAACGGATACGCAAAGAGGTGAGGCTCTCAGCCTCGGATATCGAGATATGTATCCTGGAACAGCCTGCCTATCACTTCGGTTTTCGCGGTATGACAGGAGATGAAATGCTGCTGGATTATAAAGTAGAGGTATGAGATGAAGCTTGAAAATATCGTACCGTGGGGCCGTAACCTCTCTGAGTATCGGTCTATGTTCCTCTTGAGCGATCTGGAACTCAGATCAAAAATAGTCGGCTGCGGGGACGGTCCTGCAAGTTTCAACGCCGAAGTGACAGCCCTGGGTGGAATTGTGGTTTCTGTTGACCCGCTTTACCGTTTCAGTAAAATGCAGATCGTTAAACGTATCGATGAAGTGGCTGATGAGGTATTGGAGCAGGTAAAGCAGAATGAAAAAGATTTCGTATGGCACACGATACCCAGCCCGGACGCACTCTATACGCTTCGTATGGAGGCAATGCAGCAATTTTTGGACGATTATGAAGAAGGAAAAAAGGAAGGAAGGTATATCGAGGGTGCTTTGCCAGACTTCTCTTTTGAGGAGAACCAGTTTGACTTGGCACTTAGTTCACATTTTCTTTTTTTGTACAGTGAGCATCTGGATGAAGCCTTTCATTTGTGTGCGATAGAAGAGATGCTCAGGATAGCCAAAGAGGCAAGAATATTTCCTCTCGTGACACTGGAAGGAGATCTCTCCCCGCATTTGGAAGGTATCATGGAGGTACTGGAAGAAGAAGGATATGATATAGAAGTGATGAGCACTGCCTATGAGTTTCAACAAGGCGGCGATAAGATGTTGAAGATCAGAAGGAAAGAGGGGTGAAACGGATCACCTTTATCCGGCATGCCAAAGTGGATATGGATTCCAGCCGGCCGATCTGTGCCAGGGAGCTTGCTGCATGGGAGGAAGCCTACAACACGGCACCGATCGTGACTGATCTTTTGCCGGGGGATGCGCTTCTTGAGAGTTTAAGAAGCGCTGACTATGTGGTGAGCAGCAGACTAAGACGCAGCATAGATTCGCTGAAACTGCTGGAGGTGGAGATCAATGAGTGTGACACACTCTTTAATGAAGCAGCAATTCCCGCGCTCAATGGCAGGTTCATTAAGCTCAAGCCCGTACACTGGTTGGTGCTCTTCCGTATGCTTTCGCTGTTGGGGATAGGCAGATGGGCAAAAAGACTGAGGGAGAGCAGAGCAGAGGCACAAAAAGCTGCCGAAAGGCTCTCAGAGTTCTCTGTAGAACATGACCATATCGTCTTAATGGGACATGGCGTGATGAACTGGCTGATCCGAAAAGAGTTATATAAAAAGGGTTGGAAGAGGAAAAGCAGGGAGGTGCATGGCAACTGGGGATGTACCGTTATGTTTTTTAAGATATAAACTTACATAAACGGTACTTCTATCGAAGTTTTTACCAGACGTTGAAGTATGTTAAAAAAATAGCTGTAAATTATTTCAAAAGGTACAAAAACTCTTCTCTCTGGCTGTAGCCTGTGACTTTGTGCAGGATCTTCTCATTGGTTGCATCGATAAAGTAGATCACCGGGGTGAAGGTGCTGGTAAATTTTTCGGGAAACTTTTTCTCGTCACGGTTGAGTAGCACCGGTACATATTTTGCGTGCACTGCCCGGTTCACCTCCTCCTTTTGAAGCACGTTGGTCTCAAACTTGCGGCACCAGGGGCAGTAGCTGGTTGTAAGAACCAGCATCAGGTTTTTTCCCGTTTTCTTCGCTTTCTGCAGGGCTGCCTGGTAGTCGGTCTCATACGTCATCATCTGTGCAAAACTCTGATCTCCTGTATGGGACATCTTGGGTTTGAGCTTGTTGTCATCCCTGTATTGCTCGGCAAATCTGGAAAGTATAGCGTCCACGCTGTCCTCAACCCCTTCCTCGATACTTTCTATATCATTGATGTCCCTCACGGCAAAATGTTCTCTGTCCTGGTAGGTGAGCCCAAAGACTTTCTCTCCATCATCGAGCCGTCTCACCTCTTCCCCTATGATGAGTTCGGTCTGGATCATCAGTGTCTCCCCGGCATAGGAGTGGTAGACGATCAAGGCGAGTGAGCGGGGGTCATAGCCAGAGGTATCGATCCCCAGTTCTTTGAGTGTCTCTTCCATGGTACTGCGGATTGTGCTTTTATAGCTCTGATCGATCTTATCCGTCTGGATCTCAATGACGGGATAGACCTTCTTAATATTGTTGAGCACAAAAAAAGACTCTGCATTGAGCAGAGCAGAGAAAGAGAGTAAAAGTGCAAGAAGAAACTTCATATGAAAAAATCCTTTTGATGTGGTATAGGGAATTCTATCCAAAGATATTAAATCTATCATGGCTTTAGGAGGATTCTCAATAAGGTTTATCTTTGAGTAGTATGTTACCATAAGAGATCATTAGATGGAACAGAGGAAAGAAAGTGCTGGTAAACAAACTTTTTGAAACAGCGATCATAGGGGGAGGAGTAGCGGGTACTTCGCTGCTTTTTACCCTGGCAAGGTATACCGATATCAAAGATATCATCATTTTTGAAAAGTATGAAGAGGTGAGTCTTCTCAACTCCAACCCCAAGGCAAACTCCCAGACACTGCATGTAGGCGATATCGAAGCGAACTACACCTACGAGAAAGCGAAGCGGGTGAAAAAAGCCTCATCGATGGTCAGCAATTTTATCCATCATTTCGGAGGTATTGGAGAGATCGGTTTTGTCCGTGACAAGATGGTGATCGCTGTCGGTAAGGATGAGATAGAAGCACTCAAAAGACGCTATGAAATATTTAAAACGCTCTATCCCTATCTTGAACTCTGGGATGAAGAGAGGCTTAGGCAGATCGAGCCGAAGCTGGTGGAGGGGCGCAAAGAACCGGTACTGGCGATGGGTGCATCGGGGCAGATCACGACGGTGGATTTCAAGAAGCTGAGCGAACGATTCGTACAGGAGGCGATCGATACGGAGAAAAATATCCAGATTCGCTACAACGAAGAGGTAACAAAGATCGTTCGTCTGGAAGACGGTACCTATGAGATCACGACAGATACGACACGTTTCAATGCCAGGAGTGTCGTGGTCAATGCAGGTGCTTACTCTCTGCTCTTTGCCCAGTCAATGGGCTACGGTCTG
>JAQVHV010000105.1 GCA_028696055.1 Sulfurovum sp. | reverse complement strand
TTGTGTAGGCTTTGTAGATCGTATTGGACTCCAAAGGCACACCTTCGCATCCCTCTATCGTAAACGCTTCGCAGAGGTACGGTTCGAAAGTAACGGTATCGTAGAGCTCTTCCACGCGCATAAAGCGTGAAATCAGTGTATGGTATCCCTCTTTGTGTCCGGTGATCTTCAGGAAGATATTGACCTTGGCATGGGCGTTGATAGTATACATGGATGACCTTGAGATAAAGCTATTTCAGGAAAGCACTATAACAAACTATGGCTTAAATGGATTCAGGCCTGCCCTTTTTATTTCAGTATTGTGCTTCCAGGTACGAAATCTATAGCTTGTTTGATTCTATCCTTATCGATGCAAGCAACTTTAAGATACAATTTATTCTATTTTACATACACAATTTTGGGGAACGGATGATCACAAAAGCGAATTTCAAAAAAGCACTGACATTTTTGGGTTTTGAAGAAGAAAATGAGGTCTATACCAAAAAGTTTGATGCGTTTGACTGCGAGCTGAAAGCGGATTTTAAAAACGGGATGCTCGTCTATCCGGAAAATAAAGATTTGAAGGTCAATGAGCGCCAAACCTGCAACTTTAAAGCCAATGAGAATTTCGTCGTTTTTGAATGTGTATGCAAGCTCCTCGGACAGGGATACCGGCCCGAACATATAGAGCTTGAACCCAAGTGGAAACTCGGGCACGGTGCGAGCGGCGGGCGTGCCGATATATTGGTGCGGGATAATGACAACAGGCCTCTTCTTATCATAGAGTGTAAAACAGCAGGCAGCGAGCTTAGCAGGGCGTGGGATGCGATGCAGACCAAACCGACCCAGCTTTTCAGTTATTATGTGCAGGAGCGAAGCGCCCGTTTCGTATCACTGTATGCCAGTGATTTCGTCGACGAGAAGGTGACGAGAAGCTACTATCTGATCACGATGCAGGATAAGCAGGAGATACTGGAGAAGGATGAAAACCTCAAAGGCTACAGAGACGCTACGGCGGTAGGAGAGATCTATCAGGTCTGGAGAGATACCTACAAAAAAGACTTTACCACTTTCGGTATCTTTGAGAACAACAAAGCCTATCGTATAGGAGAAGCCAAGCCGACAAAAGAGACCTTGAAGAATATAACGTCCAAAGACATTCAGGGCAAATACCACGAGTTTGCCACGATCCTAAGACAGCACAATGTCAGCGGAAGGGAAAATGCTTTTGACAAGCTTGTCAACCTCTTTTTGTGCAAGGTCACCGACGAGAAGCAAAACCCCGATGAGCTCAAGTTTTACTGGAACGGCAATGCCTACGACGATCCCTTTTTGTTCCAGGACAGATTGCAGCAGCTTTACAAAGAGGGGATGTTCAAGTTTCTGGGTGAAGAGATCACCTATATCGATGAGAGTGAGATAGAGAGGATTTTTGAGCACTACGATATCAATACGGTCAAGCAGGATATCAAAGACGCGCTCAAACGCCAGAAATTCTTTACCAACAACGACTTTGCCTTTATCGACGTACACAATGCCAAGCTCTTTTACCAGAACTTTGACGTGCTGCTCAAGATCGCCCGTATGATACAGGATATCAGTCTGACGGGCAGCGACGAGAACCAGTTTCTGGGCGATATGTTCGAGGGGTTTCTTGACCAGGGAGTCAAGCAGTCTGAGGGGCAGTTCTTTACCCCGATGCCGATCGTGAAGTTCATCATCTCCTCCCTCCCGCCGCTTAAAAACCCGAAAGTGGTCGATTATGCCTGCGGGGCGGGACACTTCCTCAACGAATATACCACCGTCAATCCTGACAGTACCATCGTCGGCATCGAAAAGGAGTACAGGCTATCCAAGGTTGCCAAAGTCAGCTCCTTCATGTACGGCAGCGATATGGATATCATCTATGAAGACGCGCTGAGACACAACCCCAAGGTCAAAAACGGTTCGTTTGACGTGCTTGTTGCCAACCCTCCCTACAGCGTCAAGGGTTTCCTTGAGACGCTCAGCGACGAGGAGAGAAGACGCTACACGCTTACAGAAACGGTCGATGAGAAAAGCTTCGCTTCCAACAACGCTATCGAGTGTTTTTTTATCGAGAGAGCCGCGCAGCTTCTGGACAAGGACGGGGTAGCGGGCATCATCGTACCAAGCTCCATCCTCAACAAAGGTTCGCAAAGCATCACTGCATCCAAGGGAAATGTCTATGTGCGTACCCGTGAGATACTCCTGAAGTACTTTGATATCGTGGCCATCGCCGAGTTCGGCAGCGGGACGTTCGGCAAGACAGGGACCAATACCGTGACGCTTTTCCTTCGCCGCCGCTGCGACACCGCCAACCTTGCGGGCACATTTGCAGAGCTCGCCTCCAAACTCTATGAATGCGAGTACGCCAACGGGACGGATTTTTCCGCTCTGCTCAAAGAGAAAAACCTGCTTGAGAAGTACTGTGCGCATATAGGGATAGCGCTGCCGATCTATGAGACGCTGCTGTGCCGTGAACTGGACGAGGCGATATTTGCGCATGATACGTTTGGGGAGTACAAGGCGGCTTACGAGAAACTCAGCGAGACCAAAAACAGGCGCAGGAAAAAGAGCTATAAAGCACTGAGCAAAGAGGAGAAAGAGGAACTGGAACGCAGGGAGCTTGTAAAGTACCTGCGCCTGATCGAAAAGGAGAAGTTCTACTACTTTGCACTGGCATACAAAAACGCCTCCGAGGTGCTCATCATCAAGTCTCCCTCAGGCACGAACGAGAACAAGAAGTTCCTGGGATACGAGTGGAGCAGTGCCAAGGGCAACGAGGGGATCAAGTATCTTGCGGGGAGCAGGGTAGCGGTGGAAGACGAGACGCTGGATGAGGAGGACAAGCGTATCCTTGAAAACCTCGAAGGGCTCAAAAGCATCAACACCCCGCTCTATAATCCCCGTAACCTTCACGACTCCCATAAGATCAATACCCTCATCAGAACCAATTTTGCCCGTCATTCCGGACTTGATCCGGAATCTACAGATATCCCCGAAGCACTGAAACCCTTCGTCACCCGCGCAAGGCTGACCGATATGCTGGACTTCTCGCGTGTGGAGTTTGACAAGGCGATCACTCTGTCGCCTGCTAAAAAGGTGGAGATTGAGAGTAAATATCCGTTGGTTAAAATTGAAACTGTTTTAGTAAAAATTATTGGGAATACTACAAAAATTTCTAAAGATGAAATTTTAGAAAGGGGTAAATATCCAGTTATAACACAAGAACAAGATAAAATTATTTCAGGTTACACTAATAATAGTAGACCTATAAATGATTTACCATTAATTGTTTTTGGTGATCATAGTTGTACTTTTAAATATATTGATTTCGAATTTATTAGAGGTGCCGACGGAACACAACTATTAAAACCGAATAATAAGTTTGTTATTAAATACTTCTATTATGTTCTTCAAATTGTGAATATCGAGAATAAAGATAAATATGAACGACATATGAAATATTTGTACTCTTCAAAAATCCCTCTTCCGCCCCTCGATATACAGGAGCAGATCGTAGCGGCATGCGAGAGGGTGGATGATGAGGTAGCGAAGGCGAATGAAACGATAGAGCAGACTAGAGCGAAGATAGCACAGGAGATCGGTGCTGTAGATGGGGAGATGGTGAAGCTTGCGAATGTGATTAAAATTATAGGTGGCGGTACTCCCAAAACTTCTGTGAGTGAATACTGGAACGGTGATATCAATTGGTTGAGCGTAGTAGATTTCAATAGTGATCAAAGATTTGTAAGTACTTCGGAAAAAACAATTACACAAAAAGGTTTAGAGAATAGCAGTACCAAATTATTGGAAGTTGGTGACATTATTATTTCAGCAAGAGGAACGGTTGGTGCATTGGCTGAGATAGTCAAGCCGATGGCATTTAACCAATCTTGCTATGGTTTAAGACCCAATAAACAGATTACAAGCGGTTATCTTTATTATATTTTGAAACGTGAAATTCAACAATTGAAAAATAATGCCTATGGAAGTACATTCGACACAATCACCACCAAAACATTTGATGTTATTAAAATTCCTCTTCCTTCTATAGAAACCCAGAAAGAGATCGTGGCAAAAATAGAAGTTCTGGAAAGCAGGATCAATGAAGCCAAGGCCGTCATCGACGGGGCAAAAGCGCGCAAAGAGGCGATACTGCGGGAGTATCTGTAGGTGCGTAAACCGGTCCGTTATCTCGTACTTTTTAACCGAACGGTGAGTATCTACCGTTTTGACCCTCGGCACTATACGCATCCTGCGCAAAAGAACCAGGGGCATAGAGACCGTTACAGGCAGCCCTACAGCCGATTTGACGGGCGTTACTACTGGTATGTGTTTAACCGGACATGGTGGGCAAGGCCTGAAGGTATAAGAAAAGAGATTTTGGATGAGCCGTACCAGCTTGATGAACATGGAGAGGTGATCTCTTTTGCCTATACTGATATCGTCAGGCCGGAGAGGAAGTTCCTCCGGAAGGTAGCCACCCAAAAGGTTTTCAGGCGTGAACACTACTTTTTCATCGTCCTCCCGCACTATCGTACCATTCGCATCTATGGCAGCCTGGCAAAAGTGTTGCGCTATTGCTCTAGAGACTATTGTCGTTTGTGGAGATATACGGATGATTTGAAAATCGGATACAATGATGAATGCAAGAAAAAAATAAAACAGTAAAGTTGCCAAAAGATAATAATCTCGTACA
Source organism: Sulfurovum sp. (assembly GCA_028696055.1). Taxonomy (GTDB): domain Bacteria; phylum Campylobacterota; class Campylobacteria; order Campylobacterales; family Sulfurovaceae; genus Sulfurovum. The sequence goes on along the minus strand of JAQVHV010000105.1, from coordinate 218 downwards.
ATCAAGTACCGTTTGAGTGAGAAGTGGTGGTCTATGATTATACGACTGAAGATTATTTGGAGATCAAAAAAGGATTTGTACCCATCTAACTCGATCAATGCTCCTCAAACTTCGGTATCCGGTTCAGCCTGTAGCTGACCTGACCTTGACGGATCTCTATAATGGCAAAGAAGTTAGAGGTCTCGATAAGGTAGATCCCATCTTTTTGGTTCTCGAAA
>JAQVHV010000029.1 GCA_028696055.1 Sulfurovum sp. | reverse complement strand
AGGCTTTTCCGGCATAGGAAGCACCTGCTGTCCAGTTGTCACCGTCAAGTTCCATAAAATCTACACCAGAGTTGTTCGGTCTCCACTCATCGATATATGCAGCAACCAAGGTCACATTAGAGATAGAGGTGTTTACCAGTGTATACGCCTCAAAGGACCCCGGAGCAAGCAGCCAGTCATACCCCTGAACCATTGGTGTACCGAGCAGCTGGCGTCCTGCTACCAATGTCGTATCAGCGTAACTTGCAGTGATATTTGCAATGTTGAAGTACGCACCGGTTTCAGTACCTTCATAGTATCCGCCATCATCCGTAAGGTTCGTGAAACCTATCGCGGTGATGTTGGCAGTGATATTTTCGATGATCTTGTGCGAAACATTGACGGTAGCCGCTGTACCAAGCAGACTTGCTTCTTTATCAAAGAGGTCAAATGGTGCGGCATCAGCAGTGATGTAGTAGAGTGTTGCCTTCCCGTCGATCGTAGTATTGGCATTGCACGCCTCTGCAGCGGGTGTTTCCACTGCCGGTTCTACAGGAGCGATATCTCCGCCTGCCATTGCCGAGCTGATCGCCAGCGCCGTGATTATACTGAGTTTTGTTATTTTCATTGTATCTTCCTTGTTTTAAGATAAGAAGATTATGACACTAAAATAAAAAAATATATACACTTTATTGATTAATTTTTAATCAATAAAGTGTATATAAGATTACTTGACTAAAATGCAGTGCCTGAGCAAACATCGCAGAGGTATATTTTTCAGCCGAAAGTAAGCATGAATGCATGGAAGAGGGTGAGAGAGAAAGGTAAAGAAAGGGGTATTGTAACGGGAAGAGAGAAGGGGGGATTTCCCTCTCTCTTAATGATGCTGCGCAGCTTTGAAAAAATCTCTCACATACTCATAGCCCGAGTAGAGCGTCAGGAGTACCGCCAGCCAGAGGAGTATCTCCCCGCCAGACCACTCCATCAGCAGGAAACCGATCGCGATCATCTGAACAACGGTTTTGACCTTTCCCATCCAGGACGCGGAGATATCGATCCCTTCTGCTACGGCCGAGACACGCAGTCCTGTGATAAAAAGTTCTCTTGTCAGGATAAGGAAGATTGCCCAGGGCGAAGCACTGCCCAGTATCATCAGTCCAAGGAAACCTGCCAAAGTCAGCATCTTGTCTGCAAGGGGGTCAAGGATCTTTCCCAGCGTTGTGATCTGGTCGAATCTTCGTGCAATGTATCCGTCAAAAAAATCGGTCGCCGAGGCCAAAACAAAGATAAACGCGGCAATATAGTTGAGCCATGAGTGGTGTATTCCTTCAAAAAGAGGGGCATCCTGGTTGACCAGGAAAAAGAACATAATCGGTGCCAGAAGCAGGCGGATAAATGCTAAAGTATTGGGAATATTGAAAATTTGTGAGGTTGGCATTTATCTTGACCTTTTTTATGTAGGTCGGGGTGTCCCCACCCCGACAAAATATTGATAGAGTAATTTAAACGTTATCTGAATGTGGTTCCACCGTCGACCACGAGCGTCTGGCCTGTGATCCAGGAAGCCTCATCGGTACAAAGGAAGTAGACAGAACCTGCGATATCTTCAGGGCTTCCCATTCTGTTGAGCGCAGAGCGTTTGATCGTCTCCGCTTTCACCTCTTCATAGTTGGTGAAGGCTTTCAGTGCATCCGTATCGATAGGGCCGCCCGATACGGCATTGACACGGATTCCCATCTCACCGAGCTCCACCGCCGCATAGCGTGCCATGGCTTCGACCGCTGCTTTGTTGGTACCGTGGCCTGCATAGTTTTCGATATAGATCAGGTTTCCCGTTGAACTCAGTGTGACGATCGCCCCCCCGCCTACTTTTTCCATACGCTTTGCCGCCTCCTGAGAACCTGCCACAAAGGCACCTACGGTTGCCGTATAGATATTGGTCAGCCCTTTTTTGGGTCTGAGTTTCATAAACCTGCCGTAGCCGCCGACAACAGAGCGCCCATAGATCATCGCATTGCTTACAAAGAAGTCTACGCGGTCAAAGTCCTGATCGATCGCTTCAAAAAGCGGTTTGAACTGGTCTGTATCCAAAATGTCAAGCGGATAGGCTTTTGCTTTGATCCCGTAGTTGGCACTGAGCTCTCCGGCGATCTTCTCGGCTGCCTCTTTGTTCGAGTTGTAGGTAAATGCGACATTGACGCCATTTTGTGCGAACTTTTCAGCTGCCGCTCTTCCGATCCCCTTTGTAGCACCGGTGATAACTACGGTTTTCCCCTTCATCTGTGACATCCATATACTCCTTTTTTATGACGTATCGTGCGCTGCTTATGCACCGACGATCGTGTATTTTTTCATCACTGCTTCGATCTTCTTCATATTCTCTGTGCTTGGCGCTACAAGCGGCAGCCTGTACTCCAGCGTGTCGATCAGGCCGGCGATATACATCGCTGCTTTGATCGGGATAGGGTTGCTTTCGCAGAAAAGGACCTTGTTGATATCGATCAGCTCTTCGTTGATCGCTTTTGCAGTTTGGTAGTCTCCCGAGAGTGCAGCCTTTACCAGTTTACTCTTTATATCCGGAAGAAGGTTCGAGGTGACTGATGTGACCCCTTTCCCGCCGCTGGCAAGAACAGGGTAGTCGATGGCGTCATCCCCGCTGAAGAGATAGAGTTCGGGGATCTTCGCCATCAACTCAACCGTACGCTGAAGTGAACCTGTCGCCTCTTTGATCCCCATGATGTTCGGTACATCATCAAAAAGCCTTTTGACCGTCTCAGGGAGGATATCAACCCCCGTGCGTCCCGGTACATTATAGAGCATGAAGGGGACCTCTACTGCACTGGCTACGGCTTTGTAGTGCTGGTAAAGACCCTCCTGGCTCGGCTTGTTGTAGTAGGGGCTCACGGAGAAGATCGCATCCGCTCCTGCAGCCTGGGCATTCTTTGCCATCTGTACGGCTTCGTGGGTGGCATTGCTTCCCGCACCTGCGAGTACTTTTGTATCGGTACCCTTGCAGACCTCTACGGCGATCTCTATACAACGCATATCCTCATCATAGCTGAGTGTCGCACTCTCTCCGGTCGTTCCTACCGGACATACCGCATCGATTCCGTTATCCACCTGTCTCTGGATCAGTTTGGCAAACCCCGCCTCATCTAGTTTTCCGTTTTTAAAGGGTGTAATAAGTGCGGTGCTTACGCCGGTGATATAGTTGCTCATGCCTATTCCTAACTTACTTTTTTGTTTCGTCTTTTTTGAGTATCACTGTGGTCGATCGTGAATGGTCAAAATATTTGTTTGCGACATCCTGGATGTCTTTGAGCGTAATTTTATCCAATTTCTCTTCATATTCAAGTAAAGGGTCCAGATTTCCTTTTACAAGATACTCCCCGTAGAGCCCCGTTACCGAGTGGGAGCTCTCGAGCGAGTAGATGAACTCCGCTTTGGTATTGATCTTCACTTTGTCCAGTTCCGCCTGGGTGACATCCCCCTGTTTGATCTTCTCAAGTTCGGCGAGGATCTCTTTTTCCACCTGCTCGGGGTCCACGCCTTCTGCACACATCGCCATGATCAGAAAGACTCCCGGGTCTTTGAGCTCCATGTTGTAGCCGTAGATCGTGTTGACCAGCTTTTTTTCGTTCACGAGCGATTTTTCAAAGCGGCTGCTCTTTCCGTGGCTGAGGATCGAGGAGATCGCAGAGAGTACCACCTGGTCCTCGTGTTCGAAGTTCGGGATCGCATAGGTGATCGCAAGGGTGTTTACCTGGTTCCCCTCTTTGTGGAGTACCGCACGTTTCGCCCCGTCCACTTCCGGCTCTACCGCTTTGACTTCGGGAACCTCGGTATGGTTTTTGATCTTACCGAAATATTTTTCCGCCTCTTTATAGACGTTTTCAGGTTTGATATCCCCGGCAACGACCAGGATCGCATTGTTCGGCTGGTAGTGCTGCTTGTAGAAGGTGCGGATATCCTCGATCTTCCAACTCAGGATATCCTCCATAAACCCTATCGGGAGCCAGTGGTAGGGGTGGTAGATATAGTGGGTATTGAAGACCCTGAAATAGAGGTATCCCATAGGGTTGTTGTCGGTTCGGAGCCTGCGCTCTTCGGCGACAACGTCACGTTCGGTCTGGAACTCCTCATCGGTGAGTTTCAGGTTGCTCATCAGCTCGGCAAAGAGCTCCAGGGTCATCGGGAGGTTCTGTGAAGCCGTTTTGATAAAGTAGTGTGTCTTGTCAAAGCCTGTGGCCGCGTTGTTTACCCCGCCGCGGCTCTTGACAATTGTGTCGAACTCCCCCTCTTTGAGCTTTTCGGTTGACTTGAAGCTGAGGTGCTCGAGCATATGCGCCATACCGCTTTTGCCCATTTTTTCATTGCGGCTTCCGACCTTGTAGTAGATGTCGCTTGTGATGACACCCGAGCCGTTATCCATCGGAATCACGACGATCTGAAGACCGTTATCCAGTGTTTTTGTGTAGTGTTTTGGGAGTGAGTTTGCCATAAGTGTTCCTGTGATCAGCAGTAGGGTGAGTACCGCTTTAGTGAATAGTGAATAGTGAATAGTGAATAGCTTAGGTAAGTATTGCGTGGCAATACTTTTTTTTTCTAGATAATATAATTTTAAAATCATATACTTATCCTTTTTTCAAAAATAGTGAATAGTGGTTTTTTTAAAACATACCATAACTATTCACTATTAGTTATTAATTATTCACTCGATTACCTATCGGTAATCGGCCCCGATTGCTTCGCTGATGTGCGTATAGCCGTCCTGTTTTAAGAGTTTGATCAGCCCTTCGTTGATCTCTTTGATGAGTTCAGGGCCTCTGTAGATGAGCATGGAGTAGACCTGTACCAAAGAGGCGCCGGCTTTGATGCGTCTGTAGGCCTCTTCTGCGGAGTCGATACCTCCTACCGAGATCAGTAGGGTTTTTCCGTAGAGCTCCTTGCCTAAAGCTCTGAAAAGCTGGTAAGACTTTTCTGTAAGCAGTGCACCGGAGATCCCGCCGAAGCTGCGCTTGTGGGGTGAGTCGGTCAGGGAGTAGTCGATCGTTGTATTCGTAGCGATGATCCCCGCCGCACCTGCCTCGACCGCCACCTTGCAGAGCCTGACCGCATCTTCGGCTTCCATATCGGGAGCGATCTTGAGGAAGACCGGTTGGTCGGTGATCTGTTTTGCCATAGCAAAGATCGCTTGAATGAAGTTTTCGTTCTGCAGGTCACGGAGGCCCGGTGTGTTTGGTGAAGAGATATTGATAACGATGTAGTCTCCATACTCCCTAAAGGCTTTGAAGAGAGTCTCGTAGTCACCCAGTGCCTGATCTTCCGGCGTCACTTTGTTCTTCCCGATATTGATCCCCACAGGGTAGTCAAAGAAGTAGAGCTTCTTCAGACGCTGGATCATATAGTGGCTTCCCTTGTTGTTGAAGCCCATTGCATTCTGCAGTGACTCCTCATCGGGAAGGCGGAAGAGTCTCGGCTTCGGGTTGCCCGGCTGCGGTTTGGGTGTCACGGTACCGATCTCGGTAAAACCGAATCCCAGGGTCGGCATCGCGGTAATATACTGGCCGTCCTTGTCAAAGCCCGCGCCTAAACCTACAGGGTTTTTGAAGGTGCGTCCGAAAAGCTTCTGATGCAGCATTTTGTCATCGACAAAATAGTGCTCCTTGAGCATACGCATCGCGATCGGACAGTGGGCAACTGCTCTCAGTCCCAGGCTCGCAATGGTATGCGCGGTTTCCGGGTCCAGTTTGAAAAGGATTTTTTTGAGGGTCTGGTAAGAAAAAAATGACACTATGTACTCCCGTAGTTAAAAAAAGTAGTGGATGGCCAATGTGGGGCCGTGAAGATGATCCAGAAAATCAAGGTTTCCTACCTTATAGTAGCGGTATCCCAGATCAATATCGATATTGTCGGCCGCATAGAGGATAAAGCCTATGTTGCCGCCGTAGTAGATACCGACAGTTTCATCATGCGGTATTCCCTCGAGCGCATTCTTGTCATACTTCAGGTATCCGATCGTCCCGCCAAGATAGGGTCTGATCTTCGGTGTGCCGAACATCTCGTCAAGGAGGATCTTGTCGATCTCTATCGAGTAGCTGGCATAATTGTTCGGGTAATACTCCAGGGAAAACATGGTTCTCCACTCCAGAGACTGCTGCCCGTACCTGATCCCTGCACCGCTCTTATGGGTGGTTGCCTCATCATCGATGTTGATCGTCTGCGTTGATACGAGAAGACCCGCAAAGGCGTAGTTCTTTTGGGGCTTTGCTTCTGAAAGGCTGAAGAAAAGTATAAAAGAAAAGAGTAATCTGATCATCACGAACCTTTGTATGGATTGGGTCAGATTATAGCATCTGTAGCGTTATAACTTACTTGCAAGGCGCTGGTAGACCCGGCAGTTCTTGATCAGGTTGGTATGCGTATCGTTGCAGATGATCCTTCCGTTTTCAAAGACAAGGATCGTGTCGGCATCCTGAATGGTGCTCAGTCTGTGCGCCACGGTAATGGTGATCATTTCGGGTTTGAGTTTTGTGAGTGCCTGCTGGATCAGCGCTTCGCTTCTGTTATCCAGCGCAGAGGTCGCTTCATCTAGGATCAGGATATCGGGATTTTTGTAGAGTGCCCGTGCCAGAGCGATACGCTGTCTCTGTCCGCCCGAAAGGTTGCCTCCCCCTTCTGAAAGCTGTGTATGGATGCCCTCTTCAAGCTTCTCGACGAACTCCATTGCAAAGGCTTTCTCCAAAGCCTTGATGACACGTGCTTCATCGATCGTTTCACCATAGGCGACATTGGCTGCGACAGAGTCATTGAAAATATAGATGCGCTGTGTCACATAGGCGATCTTGTGATGGAGCGATTCGAGCGTGAAGTCGCGGTAGTCCTTTCCGTTGATCAGGATCTCTCCGCTGCTGGGGTCATAGAAACGCACCAGCAGGTTGACAAGCGAGCTTTTCCCCGCACCGCTGTCCCCCACAAGGGCGATCGACTCCCCTCTGTGCACCTCAAAAGAGATATCTTTTAATGCGGGAATATTGTTGTAGTGAAGGGAGACATCCTTCAGGGCAATCGTTTCCACGGTCTCTGAGAGTGTAGTGTTGCCTGCAATGATCGTCGGTTTCGTATCCAGCAGCTCATTCATGCGGATATTGGCGCTGATGGCATCCTGTGCCCTGTTGTAGAGAGAGGAGAGGCGTTTGATGGGGGTATAGAGCATAAAGAGCGCTGCGGAGAAAGAGAAAAATGCCCCGACACTCATCCTCCCCTCTATCACCTCGGTACCCCCGATAAAGATCACGATACCGATCGCAACTGAGCCGAGTATCTCCATCACCGGCGAGGTAAGGGCGTTGGTTCTGATCTGTTTCATGATGTACTTGAAGACATTTTGGTTCTGTGCTTCGAAACGCTGCTGTTCATAGCGCTGTGTCGAGTTGGATTTGATCACTTCGATATTGGAGAGTATCTCGCCCAGTCTTGCGGTCATATCCGCGGTACTCTCCTGGGAGGATCTGGAGTATCTTCGCATCTTTTTTGCAAGCCTGCTCAGGGGGAAGATCGCCAATGGCATGATGATGAGAAAGTAGAGTGAGAGCTTGGGGCTCTCGTAGATCACATAGGCGGTCAGCGCGAAGATGGTCAGTGCTTCCCTGAGTAGCTCGGGGATGATGTTGGCTACGACGGCCTGGATACGCGAAATGTCGTTGGTGATACGCGAGAGTATCTCTCCGCTGTGCATCTGTCTGAAAAATGCCATATCAAGATGGGTGAGATGCGAGACGAGGTTGTCCCTGAGCCTTCTGACGACATCCTGGCCGATATAGGAGGTGTAGTAGGTCTGGATGTAGCTTCCGACCCCTTTGAGCGTAAAGACCCCGATAAGAAGGAATGGCATCAGTGCCAGCATCCGGGTATCTTTGTTGATAAAGACATCATCGAGTACGGGCTTGATCAGCTGGGCGGTTCCGGCGGTTCCGACCGCCACGGCGATCATCCCCAGGACGGCAAAAAAGAAGGACTTTTTGTATCCGGAGAGATAGGGAAGGTACTCTCTGAGCAGCTCTTTCATCTTGTACACCTATCGGTGTGAGATAGCAGGCAGCAGGGTGCAGGGTGCAGTTGGGAGGTGTATGGCGCTGCCATACTTTTATCCGTCAGGCTTTTTCCCATACGGTTCCCTCTGCTGTGTCCATAATAGCGATCCCCAAGGCGGTGAGCTCGTCCCGGATCGCATCGGAGCGCTCGAAATCCTTGGCTTTTTTGGCTTCGCTGCGTTCGCTCAGAAGGGTTTCGATCTTCGTTTTGAGCGCTTCATCGATGCCGATCTGGAAGTAGGCATAGGGTTCTTTGCCTCCGAAGCCAAGCAGCGTCTCGATGAACTCGATATTGGCGATCGTCTCTTTCTTGAGTGCCTTGTTCTTCGGGTTGCTGTCGAGCTCTTCATTGGCCTTGGCGACCATCTCGTCGATGACAGAGAGGGCGATAGAGACATTGAGGTCATCGCTCATCGCCTCCAGCAGCGCCTCTTTGAAGGCTTTGTTCACTGCTGATCCCTTGCCCGGAACGATACGCTTTTTCAGCCGGTAGAGCCTGTCGAGCCTCTTTTTTGCCGCGAGGAGGTCCTCTTCGTTGAAGTTGAAGTTGTTGCGGTAGTGCACGGAGTTGAGGTAGTAGCGCAGTATCTCTCCGTCGTAGACACTCAGGGCGTCTTTGAGAAAGAAGCTGTTGCCCAGGCTTTTGCTCATTTTCTCCCCGCCAATCTGGACAAACCCGTTGTGCATCCAGTATCTGGCAAGTTCATGTCCGGTCGCACATCGGCTCTGTGCCGCTTCGTTCTCATGGTGGGGGAAGAGCAGGTCCGCCCCGCCGCCGTGGATATCGATAGAATATTGTTCGTTACCGTGCTCTTTGGCAAAGTGCTTTTCGATCATCGCCGAACACTCGATATGCCATCCCGGACGCCCCCTGGAGAATGCGGTATCAAAACAGATATCCTCATCCCCTTTGCAGGCTTTCCAGAGCGCAAAATCCTTGGGGTTTCTCTTCCCCACGGTATGCTCTATGCGGCTCTGGTTCTCCTCATCCTCGCCGACCTGGTGGGAGATGTCGCCGTAGTGGGCATCTTTGCTGGTGTCAAAGTAGACATCGCCGTTGCTGACGAGATAGGCGGCATCCTTCTCTATGAGTTTCTCTATCATCTGCTCGATGGCATCCAGGGACTCCGTCGCTTTTGGTTCGATATCCGCGCGTGCCACGCCGAGCGCGTCCATCTCTTCGAGGTAGCGGGCGATATAGTGGGTGGTGATCTCCTCCAGGCTCTTGCCTGTCTCCTCCACCTTTTTGATGATCTTGTCATCGATATCGGTGAAGTTCTTGCCCATCGTGACTTTGTACCCCAGGGCCTTCAGTGTGCGTGCCAGAAGGTCAAATGCCAGGGCGCTGCGTGCATGTCCCAGGTGCGCATCGTCATAGACCGTAGGCCCGCAGACATAGATGCTGGCTTCGCCTTTTCTGATGGGCTCAAAAGGAACTTTCTTTTTTTGTACGCTGTCGTAGATCTGCATGGAGTGGGATACCTTTACTGAAGTTTATACTGCTGTGATTATATCCAATTTATCTGATGAGCCCGGTAAGCCAGCCGTTGATGTAGAAGAGCAGAAGCGCGAAGAGGACTGTAGCCAGCAGGAGGTAGAGAAGTTTTTTTGACCAGAGGATCGCATAGAAACGCTCCGGCCCGACTTCTCTGACCGTGAGGACGAAAAGCACCCATCCTCCGATGCTTCCCGCCAGCGCCAGACCCGAGGCTCCCATCGGGTGCATCAGTATCAAAGAGCCGGTGACGGAGGTGATCAGCGAATAGAGCGAGATCTTTGCCGCTTTGAGATGTCTGTGTGTCGCGTAGAGGAAGAGGGAGAAGAGTTTTGCCAGCCCGAATGGCAGCAGCCCTATCATATACATCTGAAGCACGCTGACGGTTTCGAGTGTCTGGAGCTGGGTGAACTTCCCTCTCTCAAAGAGGAGCCAGACGATCGGTTCCGCCAGCAGTATGCCCCCCAGCGTCGAAAAAGTGAGAAGAAATGCCAGCAGCCAGAAGGCTTTGTCGAGGTTCTCATAGGCTTTGGTCTCCTGATGGTTCTTGATCGCCTTGGAGATCGCCGGGAAGAGGGCTGTTGCCGTGGCGATCGCGATGACTGCCAGCGGCAGCTGGAAGACACGGTTGGCGTAGAAGAGATAGGAGACCGATCCTGAGATCAGGAAGGTCGCCAGTATCGTATCGACAAAGGCGGAGATCTGTGGCGTGGAGTTTCCCCAGATCGAAGGGAGGAAGAGTTTGTTGAAATGCTTTTTCTCCTCTTCTACGTTTTTTTGGTTGCGGTATTTCCATCCGCCGATCAGGATGCGCTGAAGGTTGAACTGTTTGACGGCGATGAGGTGTGCTGCTACCTGAAGTATCCCGCCTGCTACCACGGCGATGCTCAGGGCGTAAGCGACGATCGAGGGGTCCTCTTTCATGTAGAGGAGGAGGGCTGCGATCATCGCGATGTTGAGCAGTGCGGTGGACATCGCTGTGGTGGCGAAGTGTTCTTTGTACTGCAGCAGCGTGGCAAGGAACGAGACGATAAAGATCAGGTCAAGGTACCAGAAGTTGATCGCGGTCAGCGGTGCGGTCAGTCCGATCTGCTCCCACTCCCATCCCCAGGCAAGCGCTTTGGTGATCGGTTCGGGGAAGAGGGTGACCAGCAGAGAGAAAGCGCCCAGAAAAAGCAGAAAACGCAAAAAGATCGCCGTCGCAAAGACACCCTTCTGTCTGCTGGCGACAAACGAGGGCATAAAGGCCTGGGTGAAGGCTCCCTCGGCAAAGATGCGGCGGAAGAGGTTTGGCAGTTTGAACGCGACAAAGAACATATCGCTCCAGACAGAAGCCCCCAGCGCAGACGCCATCAGGACATCACGCCCCAGCCCTGTGATACGTGAAAATAGGATACCGAAACTGTTGGTGAAGATGGATTTTAGGCGCATGGTGTTCTTTGTTTTGGAATGGTGGTATTTTAGCGTATTGTTGGTTTGAAATAGAATAGTGACAATTGTGAAGGTATGGATTGTGTCATATTGTAGAAAATATAACAAAATGAGATACTTTTGGCCCATCAACTCCTTTTCTTTTATGATGTGAGATAGTAAGTTATGCAAAGGGGTGGGGATTGACAACTATCCCCATTAAGGGTATAATAAATGGTATTTATTGAATCAAAACTATTTGAAAAATTGCGTGAGTCATACTTGGATGATGAGGGTTACCGTGCATTGCAAAACTTTCTGATAGAACAGCCTTTGGCTGGTGATGTGATACAGGGTACCGGGGGACTTCGTAAGGTTCGTTGGTCAGTGAAAGGTAAAGGTAAGAGAGGCGGTGTACGTACGATCTATCTTTACCTGACTGGGAGAGGTCATATTCACCTCTTGATGATCTATGCGAAAAATGAGATGGAAGACCTTACTCCCACTCAAAAGAAGGTACTCAAAGCGATTACAGAGGAGATCAAAAATGGGTAAAAGAGATCTGTTTGCAGAGTTGAAGCAGGGGCTTGAAGATGCAAGAGACTATGAAGAGGGGAAGCTGACCCTCAGGACAACGGAGGTGACGCCCAAGGAGCGTAAGGTGCTTACTCCGGACGAGATACGGGGCATCAGGGAGAAGTACCGTATGAGTCGTGCAGTGTTTGCCAATTTTTTGCATATCTCCACCCGCACGCTGGAGAAGTGGGAGCTTGGCACCAGCAAGCCAAACGAACAGGCGGTTACGCTGCTTGCATTGACAGATATGTATCCGGATATGTTTGAGCGGTTGGAGCGGGTGTAGTTTTATCGTTTTGTTAATGAAGGAAAGGGAAGCATGAAATCATTTTTAGAGAGTTGTCAAGAGTAGCTTATGTACCAGAAACAGAAAACCCCGATCCCCAGGATCCTTGATATCGTTCGGCGACTCTATGCCGGTGAAAAACTCAGTGCCGGAATCGTATCGGTCGAGTACGGTGTATCCTCACGCACGATTCATCGCGATATGCTTAAGATCACCCAGAGTATTCCTTTGGAAAACCGTAACGGCATCTGGAGTCTGGAGAGATCCGTACTTTCCCGAGGAGAAGATGATCTCAACCATATACTTCTTTCTTCTTTTGCCCGGAACCTTGAGATAGAGGTGGAGTGTCTGGAGCGTTCCAATCTCTCTTCCGAGAAGATCTCTTTTGCTATTGAGTATAAAAATCTGCCCAAAAAGCTTGGTGAGGCACTTGCTGCATCTTTAGTGAACGATGAGAAGTGCGGCTTTGTCTATCTCAAGTCGGAGGGGAGTTCGGAGAGGGTAGTGGACCCTATTAAGATTTATACGGAGAACGGCAGGTGGTATCTGATCGCCAGGGATTACAAGGATGACGGGATCAAATATTTCAACCTTGAGAAGATCAGGGACTTCAGAAGAGTGAAAGAGAAGCAGACGCTCACGCCGGAGATGATAGCGCAGGCAGACAGCATGAAAAGTATCTGGAGTTCCACGGGGAAAGAGAGTTTCCGCGTGGTGCTTTATGTCCGGCCGGAGATCGCCGAGTATATCAAAGATATCAAACTGCACAAATCCCAGACCATCGAGGACGAACACTATGACGGAGGGCTGGAGGTACACTGTGAGATCACCCACAAACTGGAGATACTCCCCCAGATCAAGTACTGGCTGCCGAGAGTGCATATCATCGAACCGAAGTGGCTGCGGGATGAGCTGATGGAAGATTTGGAGGTTTATCGTCAAGAAGAGGGGGAAGATGCGGTATGAGTGTCAATGCGAATATGCTACAATATTTGAAATTTTCATAAAAGGGGAAGAAAATTTGGAACAACTGAGTGACCTCAAAGCGATACTGCACTCCAAGCGGGCCAATATTTACTATTTGGAAATGTGCCGGGTTATGCAAAAAGATGGCCGTATTCTTTACCTTAGTGAAACTTCAAAAGAATATCAATATTGGAATATTCCCATTGCTAACACTACTTGTCTACTTTTGGGAACTGGAACATCTATAACACAACCTGCCATGAGAATGTTAGCACAAGCAGGTGTGTTGGTGGGGTTTACAGGTGGAGGAGGAACGCCATTACTTATGGCAAATGAGATAGAGTGGTTAACACCTCAAAGCGAATATCGTCCTACGGAGTACATACAGGGGTGGTTAGGTTTTTGGTTTGATGATGCTAGACGACTGGAAACAGCTAAGAGATTTCAAGTTGCAAGAATAAGATTTATTCAAAAAGTTTGGGCAAAAGATAGAGAGTTGAATATTGAAGGATTTAATGTTGATGAGTTACAAAATGAGTTTGATAAAACTTTCAAGAATATAGAAAATGCCTACGGTATAAATAAGCTCTTGCAACTTGAAGCTGATTTAACTAAAAAACTCTATAAATATGCTGCTCAAAAGACAGGTCAGCTTGGTTTTATTCGTGAACATGCAAAGGCTGAAGATGCCAATGGTTTTTTAGATCATGGAAACTATTTAGCATATGGTTTAGGAGCAACTATACTTTGGGTGCTTGGTATACCTCATGGTTTTGCTGTAATGCATGGTAAGACTAGACGAGGAGCTTTGGTATTTGATGTAGCTGATTTGATAAAAGATGCACTTATCTTACCTTGGGCATTTATTTGTGCAAAAGAGAAACAGAGTGAAAAGGAGTTTCGTTCACAATGCTTGCAAACTTTTGTTGAACATAAGGCTTTAGATTTTATGTTTGATGAGGTTAAAAAAGCTTCACTGTTTTATAACAATGAGCAAAAATCATGATGATAACATTCGTTTCACAATGTCAGAAGAATGCATTAAAGAGAACTCGAAGGGTTCTTGACAGTTTTGCTGATCGCATTGGAGATAATACCTGGCAGACAATTATCACAAAAGAAGGACTTAATGCAGTACAAAAACTACTTAGACAAACTGCTTCTAAAAATACAGCTGTGAGTTGTCACTGGATCCGAAGTAGAAGCAGAAGTGAATTTTTGTGGGTAGTTGGAAAAAAAGATGAGTTTGATGAAAATGGGATGGTACCTGTTCATTATGGCATAACTAAAAGATTTATAGGAGAGAAAGAGGTGATGGTAAAGAAGATATATGCGAATACAAATGGACAACGATTAGATCAACATCTCTTTGCTGTGGGCTATCTGGCTAAAAAATTCATACACAGAATGGTACCGGAAGATGAGAATTTAGCTAATTCCGTGTATGTAGCTGGTTGCTGGCATGATATAGGCAAGATAGATGAGAACTTTCAAAGTTGGTTACTTCAATCATTGAAAAAACAGAAAAAATATAAAGATATTTCTGATGAGGGTGAACATATAGATAAAAAGACAGGCAAGTTTTCTTGGCAAAAGTATCCAAGGCATAATGAGTTTTCACTACTTTTATTTGAAATATTATTTGATTCAAATTTAAATGATGATTCGTTAAAAAGAGCAAAACATGCTATCTATTGGCATCATGCTAAACCTTTACGAAGTAAAAAAGATGAGATAAAAAAAGCGATTGATATCTATAACAAGATAGATGATTTTGAAACCAAGTACACTGATATTGTAGTGACACTTGAAGGAATTATGGCATCCATCTCTGAAATAGCAGGGGAGTATGAAGAGGACACTTTAGATTTGAAGCCTGTCAGAAGAACACACTTAAATGAAGTTGAAGAGGTCATTGAAGGTGTTGATTTACCAATGTATAAACGCTACTCAAGTAAAGAGAAGATAGATGGATATAAGCGTGATATTGGGTTTAATGCCAAAAACAACTTAGCAAGAACAGCCATTGTAACAGCTGATAGATTGATTTCGATGCTTACAGCTGAAGAGTTGGATGGTCATATTTCCAATAAAACATTAGAAAAACTACTTGATAGTGCCTTACATAAAGAACGAGGTTTAGGTTCGCAGATAAAAATGTGTTTAGAGGGGTTTGAAACTAATTATCCAAACAGTGAACGTAATCAAAAGCAAAAAGAGACAGCCCAAGAGTTAGCGGATGAAGAGATAATGGTAGGCATACTCAACGGTCCAGCCGGATGCGGAAAAACAAAAATAGCTTTGGAATGGGCTTTGAATACCTCCGCTAAAAAGATATATTGGGTTTGTCCCCGTGTTCAAGTATGTCAAGGTATTTTTGATGATCTTTGTTCAACAGAATATTTGCCGAACAGTTCTATTGAAATTGTGACGGGAGAGATTAAAAAAAATATAAGGGGAGGGAAGGTGAGTGAGACAGAAGAAGGTGAAGCATTTTCTTCAGATATTATAATTACGACCATAGATCAAATCGTAAATAGCATTACAACACATAAGCAAATTACGACGCTGATGGATTTTATGAATGCCCATGTAGTGTTTGACGAATTTCATGAGTATATTACGATGTCGGGGTTTAATCTGCTATTTGCAGAGCTAATAGAAGCCAAAAAGTATCAACAAACAGATGATTCTTTCCCTAATACTCTGTTGGTTTCAGCTACGCCTAATCCTTTGTTTGTCACAGATTTTTTAGGATTGGATAAAGATTCAATCATTGGAATGGAAAGTTTCAACACAAGTAATTACCAAATAGAGTTTATTGAGTTTGATGAAAAGGATGAGACGACCAACCCTTTACTCCAAGAGCAAAAAACCAAAAACTGTTTTGTCATCTCCAACACAGCACTTAGAGCGCAACTGAGTTTTATAGAACATCAAGTCCACGAGAACTCTGTTTTGTTTCACTCCAAATTTACCAAACGCGATAAAGAGCAGTTGTTCACAGATATCTTCAGTGCTTTCAAAAAGGGAGGTTCACGGAATTATGATATCCTCCGAAGCGGCCCTGTAGTTCAAGCTTCTCTCAACATTACATGTGACAGGATGATCAGTGAAATGAGTCATGCTGAAAACTTTTTGCAACGTTTAGGACGACTAGACCGTTTTGGTGAACGTAGTGAGCTAAATGTTTATACCGTTGCTATCACAGAAGGCGTCAAAGAGGGGAAATCCAAAGATGCAACTGCTAGATTTCTCAATGAACTCGATGCATTACAAAGCTCTAAAGCATGGTATGAGTTTTTGATGAATCATTTAACCAAAGAGAGTTATACGATTAATGAACTTTATAGTTTGTATGAAATGTTTTATGAAAATGAGCATACAGTAGAGATGGTGACGCAAGATTTGATTTCTGCACTGAAAAAAAGTGTACTAATTATTGATGAAAATGTATTAGACCCTAAAAGTTTTCCAAGTAGTCAAAAACATGAAAGGGGAGGAGTGAAGATAAAGAAAAATTCATTAAGAGGTAATAGTCTGTTTGTTCAGATGGCGAAATGTCAGATTAATAGTACTGATGAGATAGAAATTTTAGATGAGTATGCATATGAAGATATTAAGGATGGGATGACTTTGGAGGTTAGTGCTATGGAAGGATATGGTGACTCCAATAAAAACCTCATTGCTTTTATGGCACAAAAGCACCATAATATAAAGAATGTTAAAAAAGCCTATAAAGATGTTCAATTAAAGGCAGAGGCTAGAGACCCAAACACACCAATTTTTTTGAGTTATACACGGGAGGATTTGAATAAGGTCAACAGTCAACCCCATGAATATGCCCAATATTATGCTATTGGTTTGAGACAACCCATAGGCATATTTTCACTACAACAGTTAAACAAATGAAATTAAAAGGAAACAGAAAATGAAAAACGAAAAAATAACAGGTATTAGAAGCGTTGATTTTAAGATAGTGGCGAAAGGTCATGGTGTTGTGAACTGGAATGGTCCGACAAACTTGCAAGGTGAAGATGGTAAAACTGTAGATAATCATACTATGCCTAAACTCAGAGGTTATAGTAACTTATCAGGAAGAGTCAAGGATACCGGTTATAAGTATCGTAAAGAGCCTACAGATATAGATTTTACAAAGACTCCTTTATATATTAGTCAAAACTGTGTACGTCATCATCTATTTAAAGCACAAGCATTTGATTTGCATTATGCGGATAGAAAAAATATCAAAAATGTATTAGCTTCTATTACTGGTTTAGTACGTGGATTTGTTGTGCCTGCTACTCAAAATAAACGAACAAGCCCATTATTGTTAGAAGATTTTGTCGATCAGCTTGGAAATGGGAACTTTGAACAGTTTGGACAGGCAGGAGAGCGAGACAGTTCATCGTTTTATTCAAAAACAACGTTTGGTGATACAGAATATATCTCTTATGGTTCGATCAGTATAGAGCAGCTACAGTTTATCTCTCTTGATAAAAAGTTTGACCGTGAAGCCATGGAGATAAAAACAGGAGAGGGTGAAGAGGTTGCTAAGTTAGTTGAAGAGTTTATCCGTTCACTTGATACTAAAAACCGTTCTCCTAAAGCAGCATTTCATGAAAATTGTGTACGAAACGGTACAATCTTTGAAGAGGGTGAAAATGGAATCATACTGAATGATGATGCTGTTGCTATTTTGATAGAAGAGACCTTACGTATGATAAATGAACTCTCTATCCGTCAAGCCAAATCGTATATGTATGTGGATGAGGTAACGGTGGACTATAATGACAGTACTCAAATGATGAGAATTAAACAAGATGAAAGTAGTATCAGAAATACACCTACAAGTGAGTATGCTCACTACTTCTATGCGAAAGAAAAATAATGAAAATAGAAATAGAGTACGAGGCTTCATGGCGAAACTCTTTTCTTGATGGAGACAATAATGAAGCATTGCCTAAGAAGGGACGAAAGTTTATAGGTTCTATTACAGCTCTGAAAAAGAGTGAGAACTATATTAAACGTGATGTGACGCATAATACGGTGATGGGTATTTTAAATCGTCTAATTGGTGAGCAGAGAAAACTGTATCAGGCACGTGAAGATGAAAATTATTTTTTTAAACTTATAGAGCCGTTGGTTACTTTTAGAGATGATATAAAGGTCGAAAATAGTGAGTTGGTTTATTTACGGAATATGTCAGGGAATTTTGATCCGTCTTCATTTGTTGGTTCTGTAAATATTAATCATCCACTATTTTCGTCAGACTATTCAAAAGAATTATGGTCAATTTTAGATTTAGATCTTAATGAGTTAATTCACTTTGTTCTGAATGAAAACTATAATGAGATAGTAAAACAAGAAGAGGTTGATCCATTGCTTTTTGAAGAAAAAATTTCATATTTTAAAGACATTAAGATTAGCAACTTTGATGATGAGGTTTTATACGAAAATATGTTGAAAGCCTTGAAGTATTTGAATAATGATATGCCTATCAATGAAAGATTACGAACACAGTTTCCAAAAGTGAGAAAGCTTTTTTCTGAAATTGAGTATATGAAAAATGACAAGTTGATAGTAAGAGCCTTATATTGTTCTGCTTTGTATTTACAAGCGATGAGACTATCAGAGAAATATAGAATGAAAGATATTCATTTAAAAGGATTTTCTGTAAATGGTTTTACTCCAAAAGATTTTAAAAGTTTATTCACAGGTGGAAAAAAAATAGTGTATGGCAATCCTTACATAGCCAAAACTTTTGTTGAAGGAGAGGGGCAGGTGACTTCTATGCTTACCAAAGCCAGTGGCGTCTTAGAAATAACGATTGATATACCTAGGTATGAAGCTAAAGCCTTAAAAAAGCTCATTGAAAATGCTGGAGTTTCTAGTTTTTACTTAGGTAAAAAAGGTTTGGCGTATGTAACCAACATCGATACAAGAGAGGTAAAATAGATATGACACATTACATAGATATAAGACTTTTCCCCAATAAAGAGATACGAGAAAATGTTCTACTTAATCAGATCTATACAACTTTTCACAAACGTTTGTATGATCTGAAATCAGCAAGTATTGGTGTTAGTTTTCCTGAATATAACTTAAAGCTTGGCAGGCTCTTTCGTATTCACGGTACGAAAGAGGTTCTTGAAAAACTGAGTGAAAAAGATTGGCTTGGTAAATATAAGCTGTTTTGTAAAGTGGAAAATATAAAGGAGATCCCTCAACATGTCCAATACCGAACTGTTTCACGGATACAACAAAATATGACTGAAGCAAAACTAAGACGACTTATAAAAAGAGGGACCATCACTGAAGAGGATATAAAAAAGTATCGAATCAAAATGTATCAAGGCGGTTTAGAAAATCCTTATGTAGAACTGGTAAGTATGTCAAATGGTAAGTTACATAGAAGATTTATAGAGTTTGGTGAGTTAAAAAAAGAAGAGGTAAAAGGTGATTTTGACCTATTTGGGTTAAGTAAAATTTCAACTATTCCATGGTTTTGACTTATCTGGAAAATATACCTTTATTTTTAAATTGAAAAAGAAAAGCCCAACTATAGGGCTTAGTGATGATACTAAAAAACTATTGGTATAATGCTATGAATACTTCGCAAATGAAGAGTAAGGTGGTACTTTCAAGTATTAGTTTGGTGTGAACTGCCGCATAGGCAGCTTGGAAGATACAGAGTCTCCTGAACCTAAAGTAACCCCAGTGAACTGCCGCATAGGCAGCTTGGAAGTTTTAGAGTATCACCTGAAAGAGTATTTGGGAGTGAACTGCCGCATAGGCAGCTTGGAAGATAAGGAGTATAGATGAGCAATCCATTTGACGGTGAACTGCCGCATAGGCAGCTTGGAAGATAGTTGCGAGAGAGTACGTCAAGAATGGAGAGTGAACTGCCGCATAGGCAGCTTGGAAGTGATCATACAAGCTCATATCGAATGCGCCAGTGTGAACTGCCGCATAGGCAGCTTGGAAGATGTCATCCACGTATCGCACATACGACTTCGCGTGAACTGCCGCATAGGCAGCTTGGAAGGGGGAGATATTCCCATCTATTGATCACCTTGAGTGAACTGCCGCATAGGCAGCTTGGAAGATTATTTTGATATCTTTTACAAGATACGGTAGGTGAACTGCCGCATAGGCAGCTTGGAAGCCATTTTCATTGATGATATCGGAAAGATCGACGTGAACTGCCGCATAGGCAGCTTGGAAGATCTCTGCGTCAACGGAAGGATCATATTTCGAGTGAACTGCCGCATAGGCAGCTTGGAAGTCCCGATTGTCGCTAATGCGTTGAGATAGGGCGTGAACTGCCGCATAGGCAGCTTGGAAGTGTACCGCCCGATCTGCAGCTGACACCTGTACGTGAACTGCCGCATAGGCAGCTTGGAAGAGATCTTTTTGGTAAGTCTCGTTTCTTTTTTCGTGAACTGCCGCATAGGCAGCTTGGAAGATTGGTAATTTTTCCGCTTCTTCTTCCGTGAGGTGAACTGCCGCATAGGCAGCTTGGAAGATCTTTGTTATATTGCATCGACTCTTCGATGAGTGAACTGCCGCATAGGCAGCTTGGAAGAACATTGATCAACTTGTGTGTTGAAGAATGGAGTGAACTGCCGCATAGGCAGCTTGGAAGCTCAAAAGTATATAGATCGCTAAGGTCAAGTGGTGAACTGCCGCATAGGCAGCTTGGAAGAAAACCAATTCATCTTCCAAGATTTTCTCAATGTGAACTGCCGCATAGGCAGCTTGGAAGTGGACCGCCCGATATGCACCGTGACACCTGGGGTGAACTGCCGCATAGGCAGCTTGGAAGTTCATGAAATCCTTGATTGACTTTATACCTCAGTGAACTGCCGCATAGGCAGCTTGGAAGATTTTTAAAAATCTAGGATATGATACTCTAATGTGAACTGCCGCATAGGCAGCTTGGAAGTACGTCCTCAAAAGAGAGTCATACTATGATAAGTGAACTGCCGCATAGGCAGCTTGGAAGAAATTTTCGCCCTTTTGCATGAGTTATGATGGGTGAACTGCCGCATAGGCAGCTTGGAAGTTCCGGAGATAAAGTGCCGGAGAACAGCAAAAGTGAACTGCCGCATAGGCAGCTTGGAAGCGATTTTGGAAGCGTGTAGCCGGCACCGATCAGTGAACTGCCGCATAGGCAGCTTGGAAGGATTAAAAGCCTCAAAGATATCGACACCATCTGTGAACTGCCGCATAGGCAGCTTGGAAGGTCACCGGCAGCGTCAGCATATTGCTTTCCTAGTGAACTGCCGCATAGGCAGCTTGGAAGACAGATTCTACATTTGCCTTTCATGGTAACTCGTGAACTGCCGCATAGGCAGCTTGGAAGAGAAGCGAGAGAAGCTAGTATCCTTTCAACTGGTGAACTGCCGCATAGGCAGCTTGGAAGACAAGATGCAGAAACGGGGATATCAACTGTATGTGAACTGCCGCATAGGCAGCTTGGAAGTGATCGCTACTGGCTTGCCGTGTGATAGCGGAGTGAACTGCCGCATAGGCAGCTTGGAAGGTGCTGCTTGTTGGTGTTTCATTTCAAACTTTGTGAACTGCCGCATAGGCAGCTTGGAAGTACTGCCAACCCCACAAGGGACAGCCCGACCAGTGAACTGCCGCATAGGCAGCTTGGAAGATAAGCATCCTCAAACTCAGCGTTGCTTTTTGGTGAACTGCCGCATAGGCAGCTTGGAAGATCCTTAAACCCGGCGGACACATACTGAGAGAGTGAACTGCCGCATAGGCAGCTTGGAAGGGAGGTGAGATAAAACTCGGAACTATCATGCTGTGAACTGCCGCATAGGCAGCTTGGATAACGTCCTAAAAAGTTCGCAATTTCACTAATCCCTATAGTATCAGGCTACTTTTGGTAGCAATTTCTCTCTTGTCTCCATCACTGTCACTAGTTTTTCCGGTTTAATGTAGCTTCGTTCAACCT
>JAQVHV010000028.1 GCA_028696055.1 Sulfurovum sp. | reverse complement strand
GGTTGAACGAAGCTACATTAAACCGGAAAAACTAGTGACAGTGATGGAGACAAGAGAGAAATTGCTACCAAAAGTAGCCTGATACTATAGGGATTAGTGAAATTGCGAACTTTTTAGGACGTTATCACTGGTTCCATATCTTCTGATATGTAATGAGAGAAATGTTGAGTGTATATCTATAAAACATACTCCCATTGCTTAAACATCTCGCTGATCTTTTTCATATCATCATCTACAGAAATATTTACTATCTTATAGCCTTTTTCCAGATAAACTTTGATCTTCATAAGGACTCCTTTTTGAGCTTACTGCGGGTTTGCTGGTGTTCCTATAATAGTAATATGCATGAAGTATTCCATCTACTTTTTTTACTGGTTCCCAAGTCGTATTTGGGAATCCATATGATGGAGTGTATGATACATCAGTTCAATATACACTTCCAAACTCAGTCTGGGCGCGAGCAGAGCATGGAGTTTGAGGACGAGGGAAATGGTGAATATACTTGAGTTATCCCTGTTTAAATAGAGAGGTTTTCATGGCGCGCAGTGTGACCGGAGAAAATACAAAGGCAAGAAGATTACCGATGATCTGGATCGGAAAAATTCGAATCTGTGCTTTGCAGTACCCTTCAAAGACCGCTTCCTGAAAATCTGTTTGGAGTATGGTATTTTTCCAAGGCAGCAGAAGCGGCCACACTATACCTACAAGCATTCCTGTATCTGCAGGGTCACCCAGTCCGATACGGCAATGCAGCTTCAGATCTTTTATCCGACAGCTGTGTAAAAGATCCAAAATCAACCGGATGAACCGTTGTATAAACTCTTTGTGTCTAAACAATGAGATAAGATGTGTTTTCCCGCTTTTATGCTTTTTGGGTAAAACGCTTTTTTCTGCTTTCCTATTCTTTCTGTTCATATCTATCGTGATGGATCCAAAGAGTAGATACAGCTTTGCATGATAAGCCAATATTTCATCCTTCTCCAGGTAGAAACTCAGATCAACGGGAATAAAAAGCAGAACCAGGCAAAAGAGTAGGAATCCTATCAAAATGGTTACTATTTCCATCGTTTTTCCGATCCATGATTTTTATGTTATTTATCTTTCTCCCGTAACGCTTTACCAAGAGTTTCGCCTATATGTTCGAATGCCGAAGCCATACCGCTTTTTATAGGCTCAACCCTTACATCACCGTCTTTATTGATGATCACAAGGGCAACCGGCCTGATGCCGCCACCACCGCCGGTACCCGCTCGAACTCCTTCATCGTCACCTTTTTTACACTTTCCGGTGCCTCCTCCGGCACCAAAACCAAATCCGATACTGATCAGTGGGATCAGTGTATTGCCTTCTATGACGATCGGCTCCCCTACAACTGTTTTAGTATCCAGTACTCTTTCCAACTCCTCCAACGAGGTTTTTAATACATCCTTCACATGTTCCATAACGGTATCCTTTGTCTTGTTTGGTGTACTTTGTCTGATATGATTCCAGACCCCTTTGATTTTTCATGGACCTTGATAAATTATAGTGAAAAGCGCTTAATAAATAATAAATACTTATTTACTGGAATAAGTTTATACTTAACATTTTTTGTCCCCGCGTTGTACGTGGTAACGAAGAAAAAGAGTAAATCTTTACGATTTAAACGTGTAGTATTTGGTCAGGTTGATCCCGAACTCTTTTTCGCGAATGAGTATCGGGGCGAGAATATCAAACTCAAATAAGCCTTGGAGATTATGGTCAATATGCAAGGCTTCAGCATGGCTCCCGAAAATATCCATGAGCTCTCCGGCAATGATCTCCGCACGTATTGTCTCCATACCGGCATCGGTTAGACAGGTCTTGAAGAACTCTCTGATGACGTTCAACTCTTTTTCTTTTCTTTTCGGCGATGTATAGGGGGCAGAGATGATCTCAATGAGGGTTTCGTGTAAAAGCTCTCCTCTTCTTGCCGCCATAAGCCTGGCTTGTTCTATATAGGTTTTTTTGTAGTTCCTCATACCTTTCATACTCTCTATCTATAGATCGGTCTGAGCCTGTATCTTTATAAATCACCTGATGAAAACTGTAAAAATAGACAAGAACAGCCTGGACCGCACCTAACTCAGCCTCATTTCTGATCTCAAAGGCGTTGCTGCCGTCTACTTGTCTGCCAATGATGTCATAAATGGCTTTTAATACTAACGCTTTCTTCTGATCAAATGTTGTAATATCCTCTTTAATCCACTCTCTTCTTCTATTCGGTGTTTCGATTTCAGCGTTTAGATGATGTTTCATTGATACAACCTTTTCTCAGTTTCAACCCTGGCCGGATGCTCATTTGGAAATCTTAATCATCCCCTGTGGAGATAATCGCACTCCAAGATCCTTGGCTTTATGGTTCTATCTCACGATAAGTATAGCTTTTTACAGTTCGAACGTAAAAAATTTTAACATATGACTATTAGATAAAGATTAAAAAACAATATAATTTTTGGTTATTTTTTATACAAAAGGATAAAGGGTGGTAACGAAGTTGATATCGTTCTACTTTTCGACAATTATATTACTGAAACCTATTCGTTTATTTAGGTATATCTATAGATAAAGCTTTTGCATTAAAAAGAGAGCTTGGAGTTATGCGTTGTAAAAATTATGAATATAATTTTATTTTTTTGTATTTTAAATATATACTTTTATTATAATAAATTCGGATGCCATTGTAGTACAACATGGTAAATGGACCGCTCTGCATTATTCTAGTATTGCCATACTAAAGGTATTAATGTCTACAAAATAGTAAAAGATATTCCAATCAACACGATGCTTTTATACTGACAATCATCTTAAAAAAGGAGACAAGATGGATATAATAGGACAATTTCCGTTGTTTTATTTCCCTGAGTACGGAAGTGCTTGGATCATGGGTGTAACAGGCACGATACATATCCTGGCATCTCATACCTCTGTTGGTGCTGCGATGCTTTTTGCATTTTTGGCTTACAAGGCCTATAAGGAGAATCGAACAGACCTCTATTCTTATATGAAAAGATACGGTATGTTTATATTGATCTTTGCATATGTGATAGGTTCTATCACAGGTACGGGTATATGGTATACCGCCACTGCTGCAAGTCCCAGGGGTATCAGTGCACTGATACATAACTTTGTATGGGTATGGGCAACTGAGTGGGTATTTTTCGTTTATGAGGTGATCGGGGTCTTTGCAGTTGTATACTTTATAGATAAGATCGATAAAAAAACCCACTTGAAACTCACTTTTACCTTTGCGATTGCTTCGGTAGGGACACTTGCGCTTATTATCGGTATTATCAGCTTTATGATGTGGCCGGGAACGGAAGCCTATTATACAACCGGAAGTGCCAGTGATGCATTTTTTGGCATCAATACCTTCCCCCATATGTTCCTGAGGGTCGGATTTATGATCATGATGTCAGGGATCATCGGTATGGTGATATCCAGCAGTATGCGAAAGGAAAATGAGGCACTCTCAAATGAACTCACGAGAAAAATGGGCTTTGTCAGTTTGCTCGGTGGGTTTATAACCCTCTTCTTCTTTATGTGGTATATGGGAACACTCCCTGAGAATGCCCATGCTGTATTTAATGTAACCAAAGAGTCCATTATACAAAACAGGATCATTCTTGCCATTCTCTTTTCACTCTATTTCCTCTTGGCGATCGTAAGACCCAAAACCATCAATACGGTACTTGCATCATCCATGGTTGTTATCATTCTCATTGCAGGGTTGTGGCCGGGAGAGAAACTGAGAGAGTCTATGAGAAAGCCATACGTCGCGGGACAGTATATCTACTCCAACCAGATCGTCAGCCGTGATGTGCCGGGTAAAAGGATCAAAGGTGAGCTTCCGGTCATTGCCGAAAAAGGTCTGTTGCAGGTCAACCCTTTTGTCCCGGAAAACCTCAAAGTGATCACTGCCGAGAATAAGCATGAAGCAGGAAAACTTTTGGCAAGACTGGCATGTTCAAACTGCCACTCTTTAGAGAAAACCGGAGTATACAGACCGCTTAAGGAGAGGTTGACAGGTATGGATAAAGAGAGTATCAAAGCGATTCTTTATGCCATAGGGGCAGGTGGTATGAATTATATGCCGGCACTGCAACTCCCGGAAGATGAATATGATGCACTGGCAGAATATCTTGCATCACAAAAATATTAAGGAGGATTTATTATGGACACATCGGTACTATTAACGTTAAGAGATCCTGCAGGGATACCTTTCTATCCTGTTGTCTTTCAGGCACTTTATATCTTGACCTGGGCACTGCATGCTGCATTTGTCCTGCTCGCTTTGGGGGCTATGGGGCTCTCTCTCTATGGAACATTTAAACAAAAAGAAGATCCACACTGGAAGATAATGACACCGCATCTTATCCAGACCGGTAAGTTAAGTGTATCACTGCTTATCGTCCTGGGTGTTGCACCGTTGTTGTTTACGCAGGTCATCTATGACCCGAACTGGTATACGACCAATGCTCTGTCGGGTATGTGGGTATTTATATTCATTTATCTTTTGATCGCGGCTTATATGCTCTATTATTGGTACTACTACGCTAATAAGGCGAAAGATGGCGGAGGAAAAATGATCGGTACCATATCTTTTGCTCTCTTTGTTTTTGCAGGGGTTTTGATGCACAACTTTGCGGTCACTTCTATCATGCCGAATGAATGGATGAATATGTATGCACCGAACGGCGTGGTCGATAATAGCGGATGGACCTTCAATGTCGAGTTTATACGGCTGATCTTTTTGGTGAGTTTGGCGGTCCCTGTGGTCGGTATATTTTTACAAAACTACAGCAGGTTCCTAAGTACAAGAGAAGATTTCAGTAAAGAATTTATAGCGTATACTGCATCACTTGGAACAAAACTGGGAATGGTAGGACTGATCATCAGTGCAGTTGCTTTTGTCGCGTGGATGATGCAGATAGGATACCTGATGCATCCGGTTATCATCGCTACGATCGTGGGTGTGCTTATATTGCTTTTTCTGGTCGCTACAAACAGAAACAGTTATATCACTACCGGAGTTTTGGTAGTGGTGGCACTGTTGATCTCTGGTGTTCGTGAACTGACAAGATATGATCTGATGGCTAACTTAGGCTATAATATCTACGATTACCCTGTCAATCTTGAGATACCAACGATTGTGATGTTTCTGCTGACTTTTCTCATTATGGGCGGTGTAGGTATTGCATTTTTGCTTACATTGGCTTGGAAAGTCGGAAAAAGCGAAGGGGTTTTTGACGGTTCAAAAGATGCAGCTGTAACCAGACTTGGTACCTATACCTTGGCTATCATGAGCCTATGGATGGTTACCTTTTTTGGTTGGGGTATGTCTATACTGTTCAAGAATATACTTTAAAGTTAAAAGGGGCGGTAAGCCCCTTTAACTTCATGGAAGAACATATCGAGAAGTTTGGGGGAAAGCCTGTTTTTATTGACTCCCATTTACGTGATCCTGAAACTCTGATTGATTTGATTATGGATGCACTGGCACAAAACAAGCCATATAATGAGTTGGAACAGTACACCGAAGAGCAGGAAGAAGGCAAATAAAGGGGGAACTGATTACGAAAAACGCCTATTACACAATATTTTGTATAGATGCTACAACGGAAACCGCAGCAATAAGAGAAAACACTCTTTTATTTATTCGATAGAATCCGCGTTTCTATCCACTGTTAAGTCTACTGTCACTATAATCCCGGAAAAAAAACAGTATGATAAAACCCCTTCTTGATAAAAACAACAACACGGCCATACTTCTCGCCGGTATACTGGCTATCGTGGTAGGTATAGGCGTGGCACGCTTCGCTTTTACTTCACTGCTTCCCTTTATGCTTGATGATTTTTTGACGCTCTCCTATGCGGGGATTTTGGCCTCATTGAATTTTGCGGGCTATCTGGCAGGTGCTCTCTTTTCCATTTTTATCAAAGATATCAACACCAAAGTCAAGTACTTCAGGATAGGGATGGTGCTCAGTATCCTCACGACACTGATACTGGCTTTGAGCACCAACGAAACCCTCTGGCTGCTCTCCAGAGTGATCGCAGGCTTTGGCTCGGCGATGGTGCTCATCGTCGGCGGAGCTATCGTGATGGTCAAGTTGAATTTTGAGAATAAAACGAAAGCGATGGGGATACACTTCAGCGGCATCGGTTTTTCCATCGTGATCTCCGAGCTGATCAGTCAGACGATTCTCAAAGAGAGCACGTGGAGTGAAGCCTGGCTTGCCTTATCCCTGTTTGCCTTTGTCGTGACCTTTTACTCCCTGTATATCCTCTCTTTTGATAAAGCGATCACAAAAGAGTCGGTCAAACATCCCCTCTCAAGATCGATCTTTTCTCCCTATGTCATTCTTCTGATCCTGGCCTATTTTACCGAAGGGGTGGGGTTTGTGGTCCAGGGGACTTTTCTGCCCGATATCATCAACTCCCTCGAAGGGCTGGAAGGATACGGGAACCTGGGGTGGTTGATTGTCGGTATCGCGGGGATCCCCTCTTCGATACTCTGGATGAGATGGGCCCATTCTTACGGCAGTGTGAATGTCATCATCATCGCTATGGCGCTGCAGATCGTAGGGATCCTCATCCCGGCATTGAGTACAAATATCCTGCTGAATTTGCTGAGCGGTGCGCTTTATGGCAGTACCTTCATCGGTCTTGTCGCTCTGTTTCTGAACCTAGGCGGACAGCTGGCAGGGAAAAACCCTGTCGTCCTTATGGGGGCGATGACGGCAGCCTACGGGATAGGGCAGGTGGGTGCACCGCTCTACAGTGTCGCTTTGATCGAGTATTTCGGTGATTATAATGCTACGCTTTATGTCACGGCATCGATTGTCTTTGTCGGGATATTGCTATTGATGTATGCAAAAAGCGTTGAACCAGTAAAGGCGTCATGCAAATAGGCACAGAAAGTCTCGAGCTCCTTTTTCCTTGATATCTCATTTTATCTTGTACTTTAAAATTATTCGCAGTGAGAACATCTATTATCATGACTTTTCCTCGGGAAAAGTCATGGGTAGCGAAAAATAAACTACTTTTATTATCTCACATTTTACTTGAAAATAAGAATATGGTATGCTATGGAATATCAATAAAAAAGGATTGAAGATGGCAACGATTACATCTCATGGGGCAGCGGGGGTTGTGACAGGTTCCTGTCATTTGTTGGAGATAGAGAAAGGAGCCCGGGTTCTCATAGACTGCGGTATGTTTCAGGGGCCCGAAGAAGAGCAGAACTTCGGGCCGTTCCATTTTGATCCTTCGGAGATAGACTATCTGTTGGTCACACATGCGCATCTGGATCATGTCGGGCGCATACCCAAACTGGTCAAAGAGGGATTCAAAGGCACGATCTATGCCACGGAAGCAACCGCAGAGCTGGCTGAGATCCTTTTCCTTGACAGTGCCAAGATCATGAAAGAGGATTATGAAACCAGGTACAAAAAAGCACAGAGACGGGGAAGCGAAGAGGAGGAGAGGCTTCCGCTGTATGATGAAGAAGACATCGAGGCGACCTTTGATCTGGACTGGTATATCTGCGAATATGACACTCCTGTTGAGATAGAAAAAGGGCTCCATGTCACCTACCGTGATGCGGGCCATATCCTGGGATCTGCATTTCTGGAGATCACCTACCATGAGAGAGGTGTCGATCAGACGATCGTTTTTTCGGGAGATATCGGCAATGACAACGATATCGTGCAGAAGGATCTCTCCGAGTGTACCCATGCCGATACGCTTTATGTGGAATCAACATACGGCGACCGCAACCATCGGAGTACCGAGGAGACGATCACAGAGTTCAAAAAGATCGTGATAGAGACGCTGAACGACTGGGGAAATGTCCTCATCCCCTCATTTGCCATCGAAAGAACCCAGGAGATTTTGTGTCTTCTCAAAGAGATGTACGATAACAACGAACTGCCCCAATGCCAGATCTTTCTGGACAGTCCGATGGCGACACGTGCCACGGAGGTCTATAACAACTATGCGCATCTTCTGAGCAAAAAGTGTCAGGAGTACAAAGAGCGGGACGGTTCGATCTTTGACTTTGAGTGGTTGGTGTATACTCCCGATGTCGAGGCATCCAAAAAGATCAATGAATCTGACCGACGTACGATCATCATCGCAGGCAGCGGGATGTGTACAGGCGGGAGAATACTGCATCATTTCAAAAACCGCCTTTGGAACAGAAAAAACAGCGTGATCTTTGTCGGTTATCAGGTGGAGGGTACGCTGGGAAGACGCCTGGTGGACGGTGCAAGATGGGTAAAGATATTCAGGGAGGATATCCTTGTAAAGGCGGGAGTCCATACAATCAATGGCTTTTCTGCCCATGCCGACCAAAGTGCGATCATCAAATGGATCTCACAGATGGATGGACTTAACCGAATTTTCCTGATCCATGGCGAAAGAGATAAACAGATCATCCTTCGCAGCGTTCTGGAAAATGTGTTTGATCAGAAAGTACATATCGTAGAACCTGAAGAGGTGATCTACCTTTGAGAGGGGAAAGGAGCGATATAGCACTCCTTTGTACCTCTTGAAGCAATCCGATCGATGTTTCAAGAATTTTTCCTAAAGCACAATCTTTGCCTCTCGTCTTATCCCTCTCTTTCGCTTTCAGATAGATGATCCTCGGGAGTTGCGTTGAGTTCAAAAATATGGTTTTTTTTGGAAACGAACAACATCGCAAAAAGGATCACCCAGCCTGTTATGATTCCGGTACTCATTTTTACCTCCTTTCAGAGATTTTACTCTTGTGGCCGCTTTTTGTTCGCGTCGATTTATATTTCACTTTATCGGGATGATGTGTATTCTGCATGTACTCGCTATAGGAAACAGTGAATTTGAGAGGAGGGTATGCTCCTTTTTTTCATTTTTATGGAAGCAAAAATATTTCTGTCGCAAAGATATATTGTGATATAATAAAAAATAATATATATAAAATGAGGGGTCATGATGAAAAGGTTTGTACTTTCACTCGCATCGGTTATGGTAATGGGTAGTTTGGCAACAGCCGGTGGAAGCATCATGAATGTAGAGCCCGCTATTGAACCGGTAATTGCCGTAGAAAAAGAAAAAGGGAAGCGTTTTTATGTGGGGGGAGGGTACTCATTTATAAATATGAATATCGAAGGGAGTGAGCCCATTAATGCGGTTGCTTACCCGCCTCTATATGGTGAAACCGATATTTCTGCCCACGCATTGACGCTGCTTGCGGGGTATGACTTCAATCAATATCTGGCAGTGGAGGGAAGATATACCTTGTCACTGGGGGATTTGGATATGGATAACAATGGAGGAGAGAAGAAGATAGATGCCGACCTCTCCAACCTTGCGCTTTATCTGAAACCCATGTACCCCATCGGAGGGTTGACGATTTACGGATTACTGGGATACGGGCAGGTGACACTGGATGATGAAAAAGCATATAGTGAAAGCGGTTTTCAGTGGGGGGTCGGTGGGGCCTATAGCATTAATGATACGATCGGTTTTTTTGTGGATTATACGAGGCTCTATGACGGCAAAGGGTTTGATACGATCTGGGGAGACCAGGATGTTGTCGTCGATAGTGTAAATGTGGGGGTCACCTATGAGTTTTAATGGTGCCTTTTTCGGATTTCGGGCCGGCAGGATTTCTTTTATACACTTTGTGCGTGTCGGTCCCGACCGGATTGTGCGACCAGGGAGCGGTCAGTCATCCTTCTTTAGCGTGTAAATGTCACTCTCTATTCAAAGCGAGATATATTTCTGTTGTATATCCGTACTGTATTCCAGGATAAAATTTTGAAGTCTCTCCCTGTTTGCCCTGGTATTGTCTGAGCCATAGATCTCTTTCATCGTTTCGAGCATTTTTTTGTACTTTTTGGTTTCACTGTGTGCTTTTTTACTGTTGACTATACACTGCCGTTGTGTATAGAGGTTTGTGCCCCGTGCAAACAGTACCGATACTGCCAGAATATTCATTCTCTTTTCCTTTCCCATTAACCTCTGTTTATTATAATCTAGCTATTCTTAGAGATATTTTTAAGGAGCAGCGCTATGTGAGCCATCGGATACGTATCTGCTTTTCCGCCTCAATGATCGCGAACATCAGGGCAGAAACCCCCAGTATCATCATCGTCTCAAAAACTCCCACCGCTTCGGTTTCAAATATCGTCTGCAGCCAGGGAAGGTAGGTGATCAGTAACTGTCCGATAACAACCGCGGTGATTGCTATCCAGACCGTAGAGGTGGCGCGTATGGCTTTCCATCCCCAGAGAGTATTGTTCATGTTGCGGATAAACAAAAGGTGAAAGATCTCCATGCTTACCAGTGTATTCATCGCCATGGTACGAGAAAGGTTTTCGGTATACCCCTGCAAAATGGCGTACTGATACATGCCAAATACACCTATAAGAAAGAGGCTTGAAACCAGTATGATATGCCAAATCAGTCCTCCACTGAGCAGTGATTCATTACGGGGGCGGGGAGGACGTTGCATTGTATGATCTTCTGTCGGTTCAAAAGCCAGAGCGATCCCCAGAGTCACTGCAGTAATCATATTGACCCAGAGTATCTGAATAGGGGTGACAGGGAGGCTGAGCCCAAGCATGATCGCAGCGATGATCGTCATCGCTTCGCCCGCGTTGGTAGGGAGTGTCCAGCTGATGACTTTTTTGAGGTTGTCATAGACGGTACGCCCTTCGCGTACGGCCGCTACGATCGATGCAAAGTTATCATCGGTCAGTACGATCTCGGAAGCCTCTTTTGCCGCTTCTGTGCCTGTTTTTCCCATAGCGATACCTACACCAGCACGTTTGAGGGCAGGGGCATCATTGACTCCGTCACCGGTCATCGCAACGGTCATACCCGATGACTGTAAGGCCATGACAAGGCGAAGTTTGTCTTCCGGGCTTGTACGTGCAAATATCCCTGTCTTCATGATCACCGAGGGCAGAGCTTCATCATCCAGTTTCTCAAGTTCTACCCCTGTCATTACCGTATCGCTATGGTGCAGCCCCAGCTGTTTCCCGATCGCTGCAGCTGTGAGTGCATGGTCGCCTGTGATCATCTTGACCTCGATACCTGCACGGTGGCACTCTGCAACCGCCTCGATCGCTTCCGTGCGGGGAGGATCGATCAGTCCTGCCAGTCCGAGAAAGATGAGCGAGTCTGTGATGTCATCATGTGCCAGTACGGTCTGTTCAGGTCTGACCGGTTTGAGGGCAAAAGCCAGCAGCCGCTGTCCCTGTGCCGCGATGGCATTGGCCTCTTCCTGCCAGTAGTGTTTATCCAAAGGTTCGGTTTCAAGGTCGCTGGTACGCTGCAATGTACACAGATCAAGCAGTGTTTCGGGCGCCCCCTTGACGAAAATAAAGGCATGTTTCTCATGGTTGTGGTTGAGGGTGGCCATATATTTGTGTTTGGTGTCAAATGGTATGATATCTGTACGTAACCACTCTTCACTTATCTTGATAATGTTGATGCCTGTTTTGCCTGAAAATGCAAGCAGCGCCCCTTCCATCGGGTCACCCTCTACACTACACTGACCGTTTTCCTGGAGTAGTTGGGAGTTATTGCACAGGGCAGCTGCACGGCCTATCTCCTCAAGCAGAGGATAAGCGCTGAGTTCGATGCTCTCATTGTTGACCTTTATCTCTCCTGCAGGTTCATATCCGTCTCCATTGATCTCAAAGTGTTCTTTCACTGTAATCATCGAGACCACATTCATCTCATTGCGTGTCAATGTACCTGTCTTGTCTGAACAGATGACAGAAACAGAACCGAGTGTTTCGATCGCCGGCAGACGGCGTACTATGGCATTGCGCCGTGCCATTGCCTGTACACCTACAGCCAGTGTGATCGTAAGCACTGCAGGTAAACCTTCAGGTATGGCAGCGACAGAAAGCCCTATAACAGCCATGAATATCGTTGTAAAATCCTGATGCAATACGAAATAGTCAAAGCATAATATCAGTGTAGCGACAGAAAGGATAAAGAGTGTCAGCCATTTGGCAAAACGTTCCATCTGGATTAACAGTGGTGTTTTGAGTGTCTCTACTGTTGAGAGAAGACCGCTGATGCGTCCGATCTGGGTTTGTGCACCTGTGGCGACAACCACACCCATCCCTTCGCCGCTGGTTACGGTGGTTCCGCTGAATGCCATACTGAAACGATCTCCCAACGCAGATTTTGTTTCGGCCGCTTCTCTGCGTTTTTGCACTGCGATCGACTCCCCTGTAAGTGCGGCTTCCTGGATATACAGACCATGGGTACGCAACAAGCGCAGATCGGCAGGTACTTTGTCTCCGGATTCAAGCAGTACGACATCCCCTGGAACCAATGCTTCGGCCTTGATGCTGCGATGCACTCCATCGCGGATGATCCTGGCGCGTAATGCCAGCATATCGTTTATGGCATCCATGGCTTTTTCAGCCTTCCCCTCCTGGATAAATCCGATCAATGCATTGATGAGCACCACGGCAATAATCACAGCGGTATCGACAAAGTGCCCAATCAGTGCAGTGATCACTGCAGCACCCAGCAGGACATAGATAAGGGTATTGTGAAAGTGAGAGAGAAAACGCAGGAGGATATTGGGACGTGAGGGCTTGGGAAGTTCGTTGGGCCCGAACTCAAGTGCTCTCTTCCCGATACTCTCCTGACTCAATCCAGAGACGGATGTTTCTAGCATAGAAAGTGCTTCTTCGGGAGATTTATTGTGCCAGTCTACTATCGATTGGATCTCATCTTTATTTACCATTGTCAACCCCTCACTCTTTCAAATAACTAATATCTTATTCATTGGTTTTTCTTATATTTTCAAGTATACAAAAAATATCTACCAAAGAGAAGAAATATTACCTCCTTATTTGAGATGTGGAACTCTCCTCATTCTTGAGAAGCCTGTCAAATTTGAACGATGATGTTATCCCTGTTCAGGTAGTAGCAGTCAAAATCATTGGCGATGAAGATGTTTCCATGGTAGTGCCGGGCTATCTCTGCATCGACTGCTTCAATCCCGATCTTTCCGTTTGCATTGTAGCGGGGATTGATATGTGTTGCGATCAGGTTTTTGACACGGTGTTTTTGTACGCATTCTCCCAGGTCCCTTGCCGTGGTATGCTGTACCTTGACCTGCAGATTGTCATAGGTCTTTTGCAGGTAGGTACATTCGTGCACCAAAAGAGCTATATCATCAAGATAACTGCCAAGAATTTCCGGTGTATCATTGTCACCGGCAATGATCACTCTCCGCCCGATCTTTGGGTCAAGCATAAAGGAGTCCGGATGGATCTTCTCCCCGTTCACCACGATGCTTTTGCCTCTTTTCAGCTCTCCGTAAAGGGGTGAGGGCTCAAGTCCCAGCGCTTTGAGTTTTTCTTCATCCAAGCGGTTAGAGATGTCATATTCTTTGATATAAAATGCATGGCTCTCGACTGAGTGAACCAGAGGCAGGACCTTGAGGGAAAATTTATCAAAGTGGTACTCTTCCTGCGGTAAGTACTCAATGACCGTCAATCTATACCCAAGTTTCTCATAGCTGATATCGTTCATCACGCACTCTATGAACTTTCTGATCCCTTTGGGGCCATAAATGGTCAAAGGGCTGAGCGCTTTGTCGAGCTTTTTGGAGGAGAGCAGCCCTGGGAGCCCGTAGTAGTGGTCACCGTGCATGTGGGTGATGAAGATCGTACTGAGTTTGCCTATGGAGAGCCTGCTGCGCAGCAGCTGATGCTGGGTTCCTTCCCCGCAGTCAAAAAGGTACCACTGGGTATCCTGGTCCAGCTCAAGCCCCAGGGCGGAGACATTTCTCTCCCTGGTGGGTTTCCCGGCACTCGTCCCCAAAAATGTGAACTGCATCCTATCTCCTCATCTTCAGCGCATGCCAGACTGAACGGATATTGGTTTGCTCTTCTTTGAGCAGGAAAGTGATGAGGAGATTTTCCAGCAACTCTATGACCAGGAAATAGACTGCCCAGTGAAACAGCAAAGCCTCTTTGAAGAGAAGCAGTATCACCACCCCTGCACCCATCATCACTGCCGATAGTTTGGTGATCCATGTATGGTAAGAAGCGAGCTTGCCGAACTTGATAAGCGCGAAGAGGGCGGGGATGGCATAGAGCACCGCAGCAGCGATAATGTAGTTGAGCTCGCTTTGAATGAGATCCGGCCAGAGCCACCACGAAGCTCCAAGCACAGAGACGTAGGTTAAGATGTCGCCGTATGTATCCAAACGGGCGCCCAGAGCACTGGTCTGATGGAGCATCCGGGCGATAAAGCCATCTAAGGCATCAGAAAGCAGCATAGATAGAAAAATAGCATAGAAAAGTGCCGGCAGCCCAAGCCAGCCGCTAAGCAGAAGAAAGGGCGCTGCGAGGATACGAAACAGGCTTAAGAGGTTGGGGATATTCCACTTCATAGTGCTTTCACCTTATATACTTTCCAAAAAGATAAAAAAGCAGAGAAAGCACCACGCTGACAAGGATCGAGGTAGTAAGGGGGAAATAGAAGGTAAACCCCTCTTTTTTGATGATGATATCACCGGGCAGTCTTCCCAGATGAAACGGAAGTTTGTCACTGAAAGTGAGTAAAAAACCGATGACGACAATGACCATACCGATGAGCATGATTACTTTTCCGAACTCTGCCATGTCTGCTCCTTGTTTGTATTATAACAAAGTGGGATCAATATTGTCGGTTTTCTTGACAGGTATTTTGCACGAATTTTCAGATAAAAAGTAAATTTTGCTTCGTTATAATGTCATATAAAATTTTTTTCTATGACCCAAAGGGTCGTAACTAATGAATCGTGCTGAGGAGTCAAGATGAAAAAGCTGATGCTATGGATGGGCGGCGTTCTGTCACTGTATGCTTCTGAAGGAGCCTCACTCTTTGAGAAACACTGTGCGGCATGCCACAGCGGCTACATACCGATGAGCCAGGTGATCGCAAATGCCGAACAGAACAATACACTTCTTCATCTCAAAGCCCCGACACTGAACCAGCTCTCTTTTGGTGTGAGGCTGAATGTCGGTGACAGAAAAGCCGGTGAAGAGGCCCAGCAGATGGAGGTAGAGGAGTTTATCGCCTCCTACATCGCTTCGCCGCAAAGAGAAAAGAGTGTCGTGCCGAAAGAACTCACCCATTTTTACCCGGATATGCCGCCGATGCCAAACCTGCTCAATGAAGATGAGATCGAAGCGCTTAGCGCCTTTTTGTTTGAGTATGGAGAAGCGATGATAGAAAAGCACAGTGTCAGGAGCTATAGCTACGAAGAGGCTGCGAAGATCGCAAAAACGCAAAAGAAGATCATCATGATACGGGGTGTATTGCCTTTTTGCAAATGGTGTATCAAGATGGACAGAGAGGTGATGGTGGAACCGGAAGTGCGCGAGATGCTTGAGAACTCCTTTGTCGTGGTCAAGACCAATGTGATGACAGAAAAACTTCCGCTGGGGATGAAGTCTCTGGGAACACCGTCGTTTTACTTTATCAAGAGCGACGGGGAGACGATCATCGATCAGCTGAACGGCTATGGGGACAAAGAGGAGTTCCTGGCGCTGCTTCGGAGGATCAAAGAGGAGGCAGTCCCGTAATCATTGCTAAAACGCTTCCATTTTGAACACTTCATAGGCCACCTCTTCGTAGGGATGGGCCTCTTTGAGGGTTTTGACTGCATGCGCGATGATCTCATCGGTGCATATCATCTCCACCTTGTACTCTTCGACTCTCTCGAGCTCTCCGATCCTGCCGATGTAGGGATCGGCATTGTCGACAGGTTTGAATTGCCCCGTGCCCAGAGTCTCAAAGCTGCAGCATTCGTAGTTCTCATACTTTCCGGCACCGATCCTGAAAAGGGCCTCTTTGACGGCTTCCTTCTCTTTGGAAGGTACAAAAAAACTGAGTTTGTACATTACGCTTCTCCTGCCTGTCTCTGTGTACTGCGCATTTTGAATAGCTTATCATAATGGGTATAGAAAAAGAAGTTGATCAATGCCCCGATCATCGCTGCGAGTGTATCTTTATGCGCATCCCAGATATCCCCCTGTGTCCCCAAAAATGCCATGCCGAGCTCCGGGTGGAAGGTGATTGCGGCAAACCACTCAAGCATTTCATAGATGGTAGAGATGGAGATAATCGTCGTCAGTGTGAAAAAGAGTGCTGTTTTGAGCGAACTGATACTATAGGTGATCATCTCAAAGAGTATCCTGAAAACCAGCAGGCCGAACAGAAAATGTACCACCCTGTCAAAATGGTTGCGCTCAAACCCAAAGAACTTTGAGATGACATCAAAGTGCTCCATCTCCGCATAAGTATAGTGTGATCCCAGTGAGTGCAGAGAGGCAAAGATAAGAAGCAGAATAATGCTGATAAGGGAGTAGCGGTGTTTGCTGTCCATAAAGAGAATAAAAGGGAAAAAGACAAAGACCAAAACATTTTCAAGCAGCCAATCCTGAGGGTATTTGGGATCGATCGCCATGATGATCCAAATGATCACATAAACAGCATATACAATTTTATGGGATTTTGGCACGTTTTAACTCCTTACAGATTTTTATTATACCACTAATCTTTGATTTGTTATAATGGACAATATAAAGAAAATGGGGAAATCATGCAGACACTTTTGTATATGGGGATTATCTTTTTAGTGGGGGCTTTAATGCAGTGGGCCAGCCCAAAGGTGGGCATCCCAAAAGTAGTAGGGTATCTTTTGGTAGGGTTGCTGATAGGTCCGGAAGTGTTGGGGATCATACCGGAGAGTTTTGTGGAGGGCTCCCATGTGATGATCGAGCTCGCACTCTCATTGATCGCCGTGTTGGTCGGTGCGAACCTGAAGTACCAACGCCTGAAGGGGTTGGGCAAACAGATCCTGACAATCACGCTCTTTGAGGGGGTCTTCGCATTTCTCGCAGTCAGCACCGGGTTTTATCTCTTTGTGGGATTTCTGGACGGCTCTGCACAGTTTGCGGTACTTTTAGGGGGGCTTGCTGCTGCCACTGCCCCGGCAGCTACGATCGCGATCACCCATGAGTTGAAGGCAAAAGGCAAATTCACCACGACACTGCTGGGGGTGGTTGCACTCGATGATGCTCTGGCCCTGATACTCTTTACCTTTGCTGTCATGCTGGGAGGCGTGTTTATCAGCGGAGGAGAGCTCTCTTTGGGGTATCTGTGGGAAGCGGTATGGGTAATCCTCTTAAGTACGCTTGCAGGCGGGGTCGGAGCAATCGTTTCTATCCTGATCGATAAGCTTTTTGCTCACCACAAGGGGATGGAGACGATTTCCACGCTGGGCATGGTCTTTATTGTCTATGCCTTAAGCGGACTATGGGGACTTGAGCCGCTTTTCAGTGCACTTGTCATGGGCGTGGTGATGACCAATCTCTCTGATGATTTTGATCTGGTAGAAGAGGAGATAGACAATCATCTTGAAGAGATCATTTTTATGCTTTTCTTTATCCTCTCTGCGATGCATCTCGAGCTGAGCGCATTGAGAACAATGCCATTGGTGGTGATCGCCTATGTGCTATTGCGGCTGCTGGGGAAAGTAAGCGGTGTATGGATCGGTGCAGGGATTTCAGGTGCGGATCATAGCGTAAAGAAATATCTGGGGATAGCACTAATACCCCAGGCAGGGGTGGCGATAGGATTGGTCCTTTCACTCCAAAACGAACCGGCTTTTGCTTCCATAGCGCCGACACTGCTTCATGTGATCATCGCCACGACGATCATCCATGAGTTTCTGGGTCCTATCGTGACACGCTATGTACTCAAAAAATCAGGAGAAACCGATGCATAACCATATCAGGGTCAAAACAGGCGATATCACAAAAGAAAAGGTCTGTGCGATCGTCAATGCGGCGAACAGTTCACTGATGGGCGGAGGCGGGGTTGACGGTGCGATCCACCGGGCAGGGGGCCAAGCGATACTGGAGGAGTGCAAAGCGGTCAGGGACAGCCGTTACCCCGATGGTCTGCCCACCGGTAAAGCGGTTGCCACAGGCGCCGGAGCGATGGACGCATCCTATGTCATCCATACGGTGGGACCGGTTTACGGAAGCTGCGGGAGTGCGTGCGAATCACTGCTCGCATCGTGTTATACCCAATCTCTGAATGTCGCGCTTGAACTCGGATGCAAGGATATCGCATTCCCGGCGATCTCTACGGGGATATACGGGTACCCAAAAGAGGCAGCCGCACGCATCGCTTACAGGAGTGTCAAGAATTTTTTGGATGAGGGGCATGAGATGACAGTCTATTTCGTCTTTCATAACGATCAGGATAAAACTGTTTTTGAGGAGAGTATCCGGGAGCTTCAGGAGCTGTAGCGCTTGTCCCTGATACTCATCTGTTTGCTGTTCTCGTCGACATAGATATCAAACAGGTCGATCTGGTCGATCAGCTGGCTCAGTTTTTTATACCCGTAGTTGATCGGCGAGAAGGAGGAGTTATTGTTGATATACTGACCGATATCGGCAAGGTTTGCCCAGCCGTCATCCTCCATCGTCTGTTCGACGGCATTCTGAAGCAGGTTGACCAGCCAGCTGTCCTTGCGCATCTCCTCACGGCTTTTGCGTTTGGGCTGTATCTTCTCTTCGGGTGCAGGGCTTTTGCTATCTGCATTGCTCATCAGGTTTTCGGTAAAGATAAACTGAGAACATGCCGCCATGAATGGCTTCGGTGTTTTCTTTTCACCGAAACCGTAGACCTTGATCCCCTCAGCCTGCACGCGCATCACTACAGGGGTAAAGTCCGAATCGCTGGTGGCAAAGGCAAACGCATCGATCTTTTTGGTATGCAGCATATCGATCGCATCGATCGTCATCAGGATATCCGTGGCATTTTTGTTCTTGGAGTAGTCAAACTGCTGGATCGGCTTGATCGCAAGTTCCAGAAGCTTCTCTTCCCAGTTCTTGAGATTCTCTTTGGTCCAGTTTCCGTAGGCCTGGCGGATATTGACGATACCGTATTTGCTCAGTTCGTTGATGATCCCCTCTATGGCACGGTATGAAATATTGTCGCTGTCTATGAAGAGGGCGATATGGGATTCTTTGTTCTGTACCGGCACGATCAGTTACCCTCCATTTTGAAATAGCCTATATAGTTCTTGATCATTCTGCCTGACTGTACCCAGCTTTCGATACCCCCCTCCAGGTTGGAGACATTGTTGAACCCGAGGTCTTTCAGGGTTTTGGCACCGAGTATCCCCCTGGCACCTTTGAGACAGTAGCAGACGATAGGGCGGTCACTCAGGTCCACCAGCTTGTCATCGATGGCAAATTCGAGCTTCCCCCTTGGGATGGTGAAGATAGTCTTTGCAGGGATGACGCCTGAAGCGAATTCATCGGCTTCACGGACATCGATGAGCACCATGTTCTCAAGATCGATCTCTTCCGCAGTGATCTGGGGGATCTCCTCTTTGGCTTTCTCCAGAAACTCCTTGAGGTGACCCTTGATCTGGCTCATATCGCAGCGCGCGTAATAGTGCTCCAGCTTCACGTTTTTTTCCATGACTTCTTCTCCTTGGTGTGATAGAGTATAGTATAGCGACAATGGATTGATATGTAAAGAGAAAGGAGGAGAATTGATACCAGCCGTTTATAAGATATAAGGGTACTGTAGGTACCCTGTGAAGTATTAGAGCGAAGGTTGATAATAGGTCAGCGTACTGCGCCCGAACTTTTTGCGTTTGGTTTGCGTGAGCGCACCGATCTGCTCCGGCATCTCCAGGTTGCTCATGTGCTCTACGATCACCATCTCGCAGATATCGGGTTCGATCATCTCTATCAGGGCGACCGTTTTGTCATAGACCTCATCCATCCCGGTACGTGTAGAGAAGGGCGGATCGAAATAGAAGTAGGTTTTTATACCGGAGCGTTTGACCATCGCGTAGACCGTTTCAAACTTTTCAAAACTGTCCCCATGAAAAAGATGGGTATGCATCGGGTCAATGTTGCGGGCATTTTTTTCGAGTATCCTGTAGGCAGTGTGGTTGTACTCGATGAAGTAGGCATCGCCTGCCCCGCGGCTGAGTGCTTCCAGGCCTACCGAACCTGATCCGCCGAAAACCTCAACAAAGTTTTTGTCGATGATATCAAACTGAAGCGTATTGAAGAGGGACTCTCTGAGGATGCTTTTTGAGCTTCTGGTGGTGTCTATCGCAGGGATCTCCAGTTTTTTACCTTTGTGTTTCCCTGCATTGATCGTGGTTGTAAATACTTTAATAGGTGCTTTTTTCATAACGGGATTTTAGCGTAACTGAGTTAAAACGTCACAATATTCTGCAAAGTATTGATCAGTTTGCTCTCTTCTCGCACATCGGCACGTTCTTTTCCCGGCTCCAGAGAGGTGATGATGGTGCGCCCGGTGATCAGTTTGGTGGTATCTTTTTTCCGGATACCCCAGTAGGTATGCATGACTACCGGCTCACCTTTGTACTCTCCCATATAGAGCACGATATGCCCGGGGACATGCAGAAGAGAACGGAAGGGTTCCGCCTCTTTGATGATCTTCTGTTTTTTGAAAGGCTTCTCCAGCCCCACGATAGAGATCCTGTTCCCGTCTTCTGCCTGTTTCCCCGAATTTCTGCGGAGGAATATACCAAAGACACCCAGGAAATCCCGTGTCGTGGCAGAGCAGTCCCTGCACTCGTAGCTTCCGCCCCATCCGTAGGGTTCATTGTAGAACTCTTTGGCGAGTTTTGCGACATTTTCGGGAGTGAAGGCCAAAGGCTTTTGGGCGATGAATTCCGGCTTTTCCACTTTGAGATGTTCTATATGGGCATGACCTTTGTGGTCGCGCGAAGCGATCAGGTAGCTTTTTTGATCTTTGGCGATCGGAAAGAGTGCGCCCACTTTGACAAAAGAGTGCGGATCTTTATCTTTGAAGATACGCAGGTTATCCCTGATCGTCATCGCATAGCTGCCGTTTTTAAAGGCACGGATAAAATCATTTCCCACCAGTGCGATATCTTCTGTCTTCACCCATCCGAAGGCGTAAGCACCCCGGACAAATGCCCAGCGGTTATCTCTGGAGAAGTGCGAAACATAGAGCGGAAGGTTGATATGGTAGGCCGAGTTCTGGTTATAGTCAAAAGGAAAGCCTTCACCGGTTTTGCTGGGATCACGGTAAAACGGTGATGATGTCGGCAGTGCCTTGAGATCGGTACTGCGTACCGTGATCGCTTTGTAGCGTTTGGTGTCGAGTGCTGCCATATTGGCATTGTCGATCCACTTTTCATAGACGGACGGCGGGATCACTTTTCCGTTTTCATGGTAGATCGGTTTCTGGGTCACAAAACGTGTCTCCCATCCGAAATCCTCTTCGGGGATATCGATCACTCTCAGCTCC
Source organism: Sulfurovum sp. (assembly GCA_028696055.1). Lineage (GTDB taxonomy): Bacteria > Campylobacterota > Campylobacteria > Campylobacterales > Sulfurovaceae > Sulfurovum. The sequence goes on along the minus strand of JAQVHV010000028.1, from coordinate 587 downwards.
CACGGTTTGAAATATTTTTCATTGAAAAGGGTGTCGAGCTTTTTTTGTTCATCTTTGTTAAACGGTTTGAGCTGTTTGGCATAGTATGCCGGATCCTGAGGGATCTGTTTCATATCTGCGACGACATTTTTGGGCAAGTTGTCGATGCGTGATTTCTCGCGTTGGCTCTCTTTGAGCGTATAGTCAGCCTGCAGGCTGGTGATCACGATAAGGCTAAGCAGAATCAACCGTTTCATTAGAGTACTTTTTGTTTTATTGTAATGGAGTTTGATTAATCAACGGTATATAGAGGATAAACCGCCTATAAGATCTGCTTGGTCTGTTACTTTTGGGATATGTTTTTTATCCCCAGGCCGATATCGTCAGATAGCACAAGGCGACTCTCGTCAAATATGACGCTCCCCCGTACAGGGTTGTGTGCCAGCAGCGCCACCCCGTCAAGGTCTATCATCGTGATGGTATCGGCTCTTGCAGAGGCGACATGCAGCGCTGCGGCAATGGCGACAGGACCTTCAAGCATACAGCCGAGCATGCACTTCACCCCGTACTCCCCGCAGAGATCGGCCAGCTCAAGGGCTTTGGAGATC
>JAQVHV010000027.1 GCA_028696055.1 Sulfurovum sp. | reverse complement strand
GAGACAACTTTAGGGCAAAATTATAGCGAAATAGGTTTAAAAATTTATAAAATATTCTGAGAGTGTTTGCCGAAACGTCAGGGCACCACAGGAGCTACTCGTCATCCTCTCCAAACTCCTCTTCCATCGCTCTTTGATACGCTTCATCCTTCTCTTTCTCAAGCTGTGCTTTTGTCAGAACCGCTTCATGGAGAAACTCGCCGAAGAATGTTTTGGGCTCCTGGTAAGCCAGGAAGAGGTAGGTTCCGGCAACAAGCCCTGTCATTGTAAGGGCAGTGATCGCCTTTTGTACCGGGCTGAACATCTGTATAGGCTCTTTTTTGCGTACTTCGCAGACGCCTCCAGGACAATGCTGCGGATCATCTTTGACGATAGCTTTGTATATCATACACCCCACACATATGGAAAAAGCGCTCTCCAGAAATGTCAGCAGAAGGCAAAGTACACAGATCAGAACTTTGTAAAAATTGATATCCCAGTGTATCACGAACCACCAGAGCATGGGAAGGGAGATCAGCCAGCCCAGTGTCCAGGCAAAACGTTTTTGCACTGCGCCTACATATTCGGGTTTTTGATTCTGTACAAAAAACTTTCCCAGAAGCAGAGAGGGGGAATAGGCCGGATTGATGATCCTTGCGGTAAAATCAAGAAACAGGAAAGCCAGATAGACTCTCGCTACAATAATATGGTTAAACCCTATACCGACAAAGATGACGATCATCCCCAGCATCCCGAGTATCCCGGCTCCGGCTCTTGCTTCTCTTTCATTGACAACTCTGATATCGTATCCGGGGACCTTCGCCCCGTATTCCCAAAAAAAACTTTGCAGGTTCAAAATTTTTCCTTTTGTCACTTTAATCTATTTTCAATCACTCTTTGAGATTCTTAATGTATTGGCTGATTATAATAGAAAAAAATTATATTTACTTTATTCGCTATTGTAAGAGCGTGTATATCACGCGCTAAGTGTTCACCCGTAAATCAACCTGTGTGATTTCAATGGTTTTAATGTACAATCTATTGCAAAAAAACAAAAGGCTTGTCGATCTATACTAAACATATCCTTCTCATGCTTATCGCCTCATTATCATTTGTCAACACATATGCCGAAGAGACATCGTGGGGCAGATTCGACACGCATATCGAACTCTTCCATTATGACATTAATGGCCAGGAAGACCAAGATTCCCGTGCCACCGTGCTGGGCGGATATCTGCACTATACTTCCAAACCCGTCTATCACTTTGGGGTGGGTATCAAACAGTATCTCTCGGAATTGATCTTCTATTCTAAAAATCCCGCACTCACCTCACTCACCGACTCTGCCGGAGAAGACATCAATCCATTAAGCGAACTCTATGCCTACTATGAGACAGAGAACTTTTCTCTCAAACTGGGAAAACAGCAGCTCTCTACACCTCTGCTCAACGATGATACGACCAGACTGATCCCCTTTAGCTACAGGGGAGTCACCTCCCGTATCTCCTGGGATACCGATGCGTTTCTTGCGCTGGGCTACATCACAGGATTCAGGACCAATACCAATGAGGACTATACCCCATACACCTCAAGCGGCCTGGCAGAAGATGGCGTGGCCTATCTCGGTTTTCATACGCAATTTGGCAGCGTGAAACATCAGTGGTACTACTACTATGCACCCGGACTTTATAGTACCCTTCACATGGAGGTGTCTGCAAACGCCCCTTATGATAGCTCCAAAACCTTACTGTATGGTGTACAGGCGATCTATACTTTTGACAATGCGGGGGGAAACCATACCATCACGGGTGATAATGGCGGGGGAGATGTCAGACTGATCGCTGCCAAAGTCGGGATAGCGTCCCAAAGGTTCTCCTATATCGGTTCGCTCTCTTATAATCTCGGGGAGGACGGGATCAACAGGGGATATGGAGGATTGTCCTCCCTCTATACAAGTTCCATGATCACAACGGGGAAAAAACGGGGCCATCCCTTTGCCAAATCCCTGAAGGTACACTACAGATACTACGCTTCGGACAAAGAGAAGGAGTATTCCAGCGCACTGCACTTCACCAATGTCACCTACGGAGATGCTAGCTCCCCTGCAGTCAATGCGCTCTACATCGACCACAAGTTCAACTTCCGACCGAGGGAGTATATCCTATTGAGATATGAGAGACAGTGGATTGCCGGGGAAGATGACAAGAGCTACCTCAGGATCATCAGCGCCTATACCTTCTGATCCGGGCAGGATTATAAGAGTATCTTGGAAGCCACTGCGCAGACGGCACTCTCGCTTTTGAGCACCAGAGGGGTATCGAACCCTATCACTCTTTCCGCTGAAAAGAGCGCGACTTCCTTCCCGGTCAGTCCTCCTTCGCAACCGACCACGATCGTATCGATGGGCATTTCCGATGAGAGGGTATGCTCCGAGAAGTTCAGAAGGTAGCTTTGGGGGTTTTGCGCGATGAACGCCTCAAGGTTCTCTGCCATCTCCAGCTGCATCATCACGCTTCGTCCGGACTGTTGGGAGGAGTTCAGCAGGATCTTTTCCCAACGTTTAAAATCGGGCTTGAAACTTTTTTGCGAACGGGCACAGTAGATGAAGGTGATCTTTGCCACCCCCATCTCATTGAGCGATGGAAGCACTTTTTCCACACTCTTTGGATCGATCACGCACCATCCTATATGCAGATCCCGCTTCGCTTTCACCTCAAGTGTTTGACTCTCCTGGAGCATCAGTGTCGCACTGCGTTTATCCATATATGTGATCAGGTAGCGATGGATCAGACCATCCTCAAGGTTGCGCAGGTAAATAATATCATCCACCTTGTGCCTGCGCACTTTAAAGATATAACGGTGATCATCCCCCTCCAGCGTCAGTGAAGGGTCTCCTGCCAAAGTATTATAAAGATATAACACCCTTCGCCCTCAATACCATCAATACTACCATTGCAGCCACAAGAAGTATCTGCACGATACCGATCTTGACAAATACCCCCCTGATCAGCTTATAGGTTACAGGATTCTCAAGATTGGCGATCTTGACCAGTTTGTGTTTGCGTATCTCTATATACATCATCACCGCCCAGATCACGATCATCAGGATGATCGCCAGGCTCATAGGGTACTCCCCGACAACCATCGCTACAAGTCCTGCAAACGCGATCATCGTAATGATCCCCTGAAAGATAAAGGTATAGATCAGACTGACCTTTTTCAGTGACTGCGGATTTTTCGCGGTCATCATCGGCATCAAGAGCCCTCCGACCAAAAATCCCAAAAAGAGTTTGGTCAAAAGACTATGTGTCATTAAAATCGTTTCAATCATCAAATATCCTTCTGTAATAATCGGAATTATACTCTAATTTGTTATAATCCCCATAACTCATACAAGAAGGTTTATTATGCTCGTAACCATCCCCCAGGCACTCGATCTCATCCATGAGAAGGTCACTCCTCTGGACGGCGAGATCATCCCCATAGAAGACTCGGTCGGCCGTGTAGCACTGGACTCCTATTGTGCACAGTTCAATCTCCCCAGGTTTGACAACTCTGCGATGGACGGCTATGCGGTAAAAGTCTCCGATGCCGGCTCTACGGTACGCTCTACTCAGGTGATCTATGCGGGGGACAACCCTGCCATGGAGCTTAGAGCAGGCCAGGCAATCAGGATCATGACAGGCGCACCTGTCCCCAAAGGGTGTGAAGCGATCGTACCGATCGAGGAGGTGACGATCGACCAGGAGAAGATAACACTGCCCGGCAAGATCAAAATGGGGAACTTCATCCGTCTTGCAGGAGAGGATATCGCCAAGGGCACAAGCTACCTGCACCAGGGAGAGGTGATCAACGCCTACACGATCGCGTCGCTCGCCTCACAGGGGGTCACGCATGTCACGGTAAGCCGCAGGATCAAAGTCGCGATCTTCGGGACGGGCGATGAGCTTCGCCCCCATTTTGAAAAGATCGAAGACCACCAGCTTTACAACTCCAACTCCCCGATGTTTCTCACCAGGTGCAAAGAGCTTGGATGCGAGGTGCGCTTCATCCGCTCCAGTGTCGATACCCTTGAAGCACTCCAGGATTCCATCGCTTCCGTACTGGATGCGGATATCATTATCACGAGCGGCGGGGTCAGCGTGGGAGATAAAGATTTTACCAAAGAGGCGTTTACCAGCCTTGGGATGCAGATACACTTCCAGGCAGTCGATATCAAGCCGGGACGTCCGACGGTTTTCGGAACGATAGGAAGAACCGCGGTGGTCAACCTTCCAGGCAATCCGCTTGCCTCAATGGTCAACTTCGAACTCTTTCTCAGGGCGATTATCCGCAAAATGAGCGGGAGAGCGGATGCACGCCATGCGATGATCACCACTCTCCTGGGAGAAGGACTGAAACTCAAAGGGGGCAAAACCACAGCACTCCTGGGTACCTTTGACGGAGAGTCGTTCACCCCGCTCCACGATCAAAAGCCGGGCATGGTCTCACCGATGCAGAGAGCTGACGGGATGGTACTGCTCAGTCCCGAGATCACTGAACTGGCAAAAGAGAGCACGGTCAAAATGATCCCGATCAGATGGGAATCCTGCACAGAAAAAAGCGTGGATGTCATAAACCGCTAAGCGGTTTGTGATCTTTGCAGCCCAATGGATTATTGGAGACGATAAAACATATCCCTGGATGGCCTATAGAGATCCGTATCTACATCAAAAAGTCCCAGCAGCGTATGGAAGAGATGATCATGCGAATAGGGCTGGTCCTTTCTCTTGAGGAACGTTTGAATGTTTCTCTCCTCTTTGAAACTTGCATTAAACCACATCAGTGCACCCACATGCGTTTGTGACTCCGGTGCCATAAAATAGGGCATCCCGTGCAGATAAATGCCATGCTCTCCCAAACTTTCACCATGGTCACTCATATAGAGCATTGCTGCAGCGTGCGTCGTCTCATATTTTTTAAGAAATTCGATCGTTTCATTTAAAAAATGATCGGTATAGCGCAGTGCATTGTCATACGCATTGCTGATCTCTTCCCGTGTGCACTGTTCGACCTGATTCGTCTGGCAAACAGGGGTATACTTCTCAAAATCTTTTGGATACCGCTTAGAGTAGGCTGGTCCATGATTCCCCATCTGGTGGAGTACGATCAGGATATCCTTGTGCCGGTTTTGTGCGATATAGTGCTCCAGCCCCTGCAGCATTCCCTCGTCACGGCACTCGCCTTCTTCGCAGAACGGATTCTTTTCAGGGGTCCTGTAATCCTCGTAGGGTACCCTTAGGGCAACCCCCTTGCTGTCGGAGTTATTGTCCCTCCACAGGATGGCGATCTCATTGGTATAGTTCAGCAGATCCAGGACATTCTGGGTAGATATCCCTTTTTGGTAACTGTATTCATTTCTCTCATAGGGTGAAAACATACAGGGTACCGAGACTGCGGTAGAAGTGCCGCAGGAGGAGACATTGGAGAGGTTGATGATATCCTGTTTTGACAAAAGCGGGTTGGTCTCTCTATGGTAGCCATTCAAGCTGAAATGATCTGCTCTTGCGGCTTCTCCCACAACCATGATGACGATCTTTGGTTTAGCACTCTTCTCTCTCACCACTTTTGCATCTTCGCCAATACGCCTGAGAGTGACAGGTCCATCCCCATAAGTCTTGCCGATATACTCTCCGACAGCATAGATCCAATAGGTAGGATTTGTCATATACCTTAGCGGCTTATGCTCTCTGAAAAACGAAGTATAGTGTTTGCTGAAAAGAAACACCGTCCCCAGAATAATCAGCAGCGAAATCCCAATCACTTTTATTTTGGCTATCAGTTCTGTCCCTGGCGGTCGATAGGCAACCTTTGAGCGATAGATAAGCCAGGAAGGAAGCACTCCCAAAAAAAGAAAATAACCCAACTGCTTCAGTGTCAAAAGATCCAAAGATTCATTCAGATCGGTCTGGACCGTATTGCGGATCATCTCACTGTCGATCACTACATGGTAGGTATGCATAAAATAGTTTGTCAGCGAAGAGACCATCACGACAATGATAAGCATGGGCTTGGTAGTATATTGTGAACTGAAGAACGTCAAAAGCAGTATGGTCAATGCCGCCAACACTACACCAAGAGAAAATAAAAAAGGAATATTTTCGCTAACGGGATAGATCTCAGCTGCATTGTGAAAGAATGTATAGTTATCAAAGAGTACAAGAAAGATACTCGTCACTATAATAAGTTTAAACTGTGTAAATTGTTGCGTCATTATACCTTCTGTTTTTAAATCCGGATTCTATCCAAAAAATATAAATGCATACATCCTATCTATAACGCAGAGGATAAAAAATGACGATTTGGGAAACAGAAAGAATTGGAGGGTCGAGAGTCTGCTACAGTCAGACTCTCCAAGAATTAAAACGTAGCAATATATGCCGAAACGGCTTTGATCTCCTCATCGCTCATCGTAGCGACTTGTGCCTTCATCATCGCCCCCATGTTATTCACATTTCTTGTTCCCGCTTTGTACTCTGCGATCTTGATCTCAAGATCCGCAGCGCTCTGGCCTGCAATAATCTCGGACTGTCCAAGTGCTTTTGTTCTTCCATCGGCTCCATGACAAGCTGCACACTTCGCATAGAGTGCTTTACCTGCCTCACTATCCGCAGTTGCTGATGGAGCTGCTTCTTCTGAGGTCTCATCACTTGGGGCAGCTGTCTCTTCTATTTCTTCTGTGGCTGGGGCAACAGCCTCTTCCACAGCTTCGGCCGCAGGGGCTGCCTCTTCTTTTGCAGCCTCCATCATCTCTGTTGCTTTTTCTTCCACATCTTGTGCTACTTTTTTACTGACATCCACAGCTTTTTCTGCCGTCTCAGTGACCGCTTCTTTCGCATCTTTTACTGCAGATTGTGTCGTCTCTTTTGCTGCTGTAGCGGTCTCACTTGCCGATTTCTTCGTCTCTTCGCTACAACCTGTAAAAAGTACCGTAGCTGCTACTATTGAGAGTAATACCATTTTTTTCATAATAATTCCTTTTAAAATTGATTTATAAATCATTATACAGTAAAATCGTTAAACAATTGTGGGGTTGATGATTTTCTCTTTTTTCAGAAGTTTTTGCCAGATTACCGGATCACTCCACTCTTTTTGCACCTGTGCGGAGAAGATGATCTCCTCAAGATTGATCTCTCCCATGAGCGGACTGTGTGCATCCTCCCTGAATCCCTGTGCATATCCGGTATCGGTCTCATGCACGATAATGCTGTTGAGCTTCACCTCCCTCTCATCGTTTTGCATCGAGGTGCACTCCAGGATGCGCTCAACGATCAGATAGATCACGCGGCTGAACTGTTCGGCAGAGGGGGAGACAGGCAGTTCGACCCATCGGGCACTGTGGGTTTTCATCGCCTGGAGATAGGCGGCATCATCCCCGCTCCATAGAGTGATGCTGTGGTCAAACGAATCGATCAGCTCTTTGATCGTCAGTTTGGTCAAGCCGAAATCGTAGACCATCTGCCCCGCGTCAAGGTAGTTGGATTCCAGGAGTACTTCCACTTTGTAGGAGTGTCCGTGGATATTTTGGCTGCATCGCTGCGTCGTACATCCCCGCACGATATGGGCATTTTCAAATTTAAACAATTTACGTATGATCATTCAGAAACTCCTTTGATCAAAGCTTTCTCAAAGAAAGCATACCATAATTCCTCACTCCTCACTCCTCACTTTCAAATACAGAGTATTTGAACTATACCCCTTGCGTTGTATCAAAGACACGGATATGCAGTCTGTCACTATACCGAAAATTATGCTGCATACAAAATCCGAACACTGCTTGGTCATTCCTGCAGATCGTCTCACGGCTCTCCCCTACCGGCATACAGTAGACTTCCAACCCGGGAACGATCTCTCTGATCTCTTCGATCTCTTCGCGTGCCGTACCCCCGATCAACGGTGCATCGATCGTGAATTTCAAAAACGACTCTTTCGCCGATCTCTCGATCGCCCTCAACGCACCCGGAAGGATACGCTTCGCTTTGGGTTCACCGGAGTTGGAAAGTTTGAGGGACAGAGAGAAGATACAGGAGCCATACGCCGGATAGGCTGCAAAATCTATCTCAATCGTTCCGTTGGTCTCGAAGGTGACCTCTATACCATTCTCAACCAACCACTCTACTACCCCATAAAAGGCTCGGTCTTTATGGTAGAGCAGCGGTTCCCCTCCTGTCATCACGACATGCGGAAGATATCCGATCTCTGCGAACTCCGCTTTGAGTTTCTCTATCAACATGGGGGCATGCTCTATCTTTTCCCATGACTTGGAAAACCCTTTATCTACGGCAAAATAGGTATCGCATCCATACCTTACCTCCCCGTCGACCTCATAGCGCGCACCAAATCCCGGACAGCTCAGGTTGCACCCCGCCGTCCGCAAAAAGTAGGAAGGTACGCCTGCATATTTTCCTTCCCCCTGGATAGAGAAAAACTCTTCGCTTAGATAAAACAAGGAAAACTCCTGATTTTTAATTTTGATCGCAAAGCGATCATCCGCCCGTCTGATAAAATGCGCGTTTGGAGAGCTCTCTATCCTCAAGCTCCTCTTCGGTCCATCGATTCTCTTTGGGCTTATCTTTGAGTACCTGCGCCAACACATCTGCCGCGCTTGCAACATCGCCTTTTTTCACATGTTCGGCGATACTCATCGCCTCATCAAAGTAGAGGCACGGGATCAGGAAACCTTCGGCAGTCAACCGGATACGGTTACAGTTCTCACAGAAATCATGCTTATGGGGATCGATCAGTCCAAACTCATACCCGTCATCAAGCAGGTAATTGAACGAAGGGCTTGCTCCCTCACGTCCAAGTGCCTTGATCGTATGACGCTCTTTGACTTTAGCGAGGATCTCGCGTCCATGCATCCCACGAAGTGCCCTGTCTGCATGTTCATTTTCCATATACTCGATAAAACGCACTTTCATGCCGCGCGCCTTGCAGTAATCCATTACATCGAGTATCTCATCCTCGTTGATCCCCTTCAGGGGCACCATATTGATCTTCACCTTAAGCCCGACCTCAAGCGCCTTGTCGATCCCTTTGAGTACTTCGCCCAGCACATCCTTTCCCGCGATCTTTGCCGCGACATCGGCCTTGAGCGAATCAAGAGAGATATTGAGCCGTTTCAGTCCCGCATCCTTGAGCCTCTGTGCTGCAGCAGGGAGCAGGTAGGCATTCGTGGTGATCGCCAGATCAATATCAGGACGATAATCCGAGATCATTGTGATAAACTTGTCAAGATCCTCTCTAAGCAGCGGCTCCCCGCCGGTAAGCCTGATCTTGTTCACTCCCTCGTCAATGGCTACCTTTACAAACAAAAAGAGCTCTTCGAAACTCAGAAGATTCTCTTTTGGTACCCACGAGAATGGTTTTTCAGGCATACAGTACTGGCATCTGAAATTACATCGTTCTGTCACTGAGATACGAAGATAGTTAACCGTACGTCCGTGTCCATCTATTAGCATTGCATATCCATCATCCTCAAAAAATAACATTTTGAGATAAATTTTTTGTAGGGTATCCAAAACTAGATAAAAATAGGATAAACGACAAATAATAGGTAGTAGGTAGTAGGTAGTAGGTAGTAGGTAGTAGGTAGTAGGTAGTAGGTAGTAGGTAGTAGGTAGTAGGTAGTAGGTAGATTTTACATACTACAATCAATATGTCAAGTATTTTGAAAAAATTCAATAAGTAAAACGAAGTTAAAAAAAGCGGCTAGCCGCAAAGAGCGGCCAGTCGCGCGGGCACTCTGCCGAAGATATCGCAGTGTATACCTTTAGGTAGAACCCAGTGTTAACATGAGAACCGTTAAGCAAACGCAAACTGCTTTGCGTTTGTAGGTTCGGAACCATGAGAGCTGTGAAGCAAAAGCAAACTGCTTTGCTTTTGTAAGCTCGGAACCGAAACGGTCATAGAGAAACGAAGCCGTGCAGGCATGTGCCAAAGACACCGCTGTAGGCTCAAATAGGGCTTTGCCCTATTGCGTCCTATTTAGTGCAAGTCTCTCCACTGATGCTTCTTCCATAGGAAGGCAAGAATCGAGAAGATCAAAAAGAATCCAAGAACCCATGGCCCAATGGCTTCTCTTTGCGGTTTGCTTGGATCACCGATCTCTGTGAGGTAAGCCTCAACCTTCTCATACCCTTCTTTGCTCAAACCGACTCTTGGCATGGATGTACCAGCAAGCTGTGTTTGAGGATTCTCAACAAAAGTCTCAAGGTAGTGTGCACTTCTCGCTCTGATAATCATCGAAAGATCAGGTGGCAATGTACCCATATATTTTTTCAAGTGATCTTGATACTCAAGTACTTTAATCTGATATGCCAATGCATCTTTCTCATATTTGAACTCCGGTATATCACCAAGCTGCGTATATTTATCATATCTCATCGCATGACATCTACCACATGCATTATCAAATGCCTCTTTAGGGGAAATCTCTTTGGGCGCGATAGATTTAAAGTAAGCTACCATGTCCGCCACTTCCTGGTCGATATCTCCCCCCGCACCATAAAATGCTACCATCGGGTGCATTTTGCCTGCAGCAGGATCAAATTTGTGCTCTACATTCAACGCATGAGCAGGGTTTTTGATCAATTCAGCCAGGAACTTCTCATCATAAAGTGCACCGATATTGCTCAGATCTGGCGGGTTTACACCATAAGATGCCGCAGCAGTGCCTGCATCCATAGGTGCAGGCATCCCCTGAGACTCGATCGAGTGACAACCAAGACATGCACCGGCACCCATTACAAGGTTGCCACCGTTCGCCGCATCTCCCTCTTTAGTGATCTCAGGAAGGTCACTATACGCAAATTTGTCACTATCTACATGTTTATGCATCTGCCCATGAGCAAAAGGTTCAACTCCCCAGTAGACTAAAAGTGAGAAAAATACAACTACTGCTAATACTTTTAATTCTTTCATGCTTCCAACTCCCTTATATCTTTTTTTCCATCTTTGTGATTACAAAGAGTGCAGGTCCAAGAAGCAAGAAGACAATCGCTGCGACCAATCCTAGATCATTGTAGATACCTTCCGGAGGTAGTTTACCTAGAATCGTCAGTACGATCATGTCTACAAGCAATACCCAGAACCATATGTTAAACAAGCCTCTTTTGTGTGCAGGAGCAACATTTGGACTTCTATCGATAAACGGAAGGAAGAACAGTGCGATCTGAGCAATTCCAAACGCGATCAATCCAAGGTCTTTGTTAAACGGTCTGAGGATCTCATAACTCCACAGGAAGTACCATTCAGGATAGATATGCGGAGGGGTTTTAAGTCCGTCTGCCGGATCAAAGTTCACCGGGTCCATCGCAAAGTCGAAATGGTAAAACACAAGATAGAAGAAGAGGATAAAGTAGACACCCATTACAAAAACGTCTTTACTCAGGAAGACCGGGTTGAAAGGAATCACTTTTGACTCTTTTTTCTTACCTGCCTTATAAAGCTCTGCAGCCTCTTCAAAGTCGATCTCTTCGCCTTTTTGGTTGTTCACGTGCGGAAGTCTCAATGTACCGAAGTGCAGTACGATCAACCCGATGATCACCAACGGAAGTAGCAGTACGTGAAGCATAAAGAATCTTGTCAGGAACGCATCTCCTGGAACATAATCCCCTCTGATCCACTCAACCAGTCCATACGCTTCAAGCGAACCACCGGAGAAAAGGTTGGTGATAACCATACCGGCCCAGTAACTCATCTGTCCCCATGGAAGCATATATCCAGAGAAAGCTTCAGCCGAGAATGCCACAAACAGAAGCATACCGGAGATCCAGATCATCTCTCTGCCCTTTTTGTATGAACCGTAGTAGATACCTGTGAACATATGGATATAGATGATCAAAAATACTATCGATGCACCGACACCGTGAATATGTCTCCAGAGCCATCCGTATCCCACTTCTGTCATGATCGTATAGTTCACGGAGTCAAATGCCAATGCTGCATCCGGCTTGTAGTACATCAAAAGGAAGATCCCTGAGATCAGTAACAGGCCGAATGTTGCAGCCAGTACCATACCCATCGCCCAAAGGAAGTTGATATCTTTCGGAATCCAATACTCGGTTGAAAGTACCTTTTTAAGTGTCACAACCCCCAAACGTTCGTCTAACCATTTCTCGGAGAATGGTCTTGCGTTTTCATCAAATTTTGCCATCTTCTCTCCCTTATGCTATTAGACCGGCGTCTTTCATTTTTATAAACTCAGGTCCCTCTTCTCCAAGAACGATCGTTGTTCCCTCTAATTTGAATGGTGGAATCTCCAGCGGACTTGGCGGCGGTCCGAATATCTCGTGACCTGAAGCATCGAACTCTCCACCGTGACAGGCACATCTGAAGATCTTTTCACCCGGTAGATATGCCGGGATACATCCCAAGTGCGTACAGAGTCCGATAGATACATGGAATCTGTCAGATCCTACGACTACATCTCTGTCATCCGCTTTCATATCCGCTGATTTTTTAAGTACAAAAATCGGTTTTCCTCTCCACTTCTCTATGTTAAGCACATTTTCCTGTGCAGCACTTAGATCAATTGTAGTGAAACCCGCTGCTTTTACGCTAGGTAATGGGTCCCAGCTGCGCTTCATTGCATAGAGTGCGCCTAAGCCACCCAACGCAGTAAAACCGCCAAGAGCCATACCCATAAAGTCTCTACGACCTTGCTCTTTCATACTTACTCCTTTCCTTAATTGTATAATTTAACCACTTATTATAGACTATATTACATTTAAATATAATTGTATGGGGAAAAAGAAATATATTTACCGTAACATGCTGCAAAGATGTTACAAAGAGTAAATTAGGAGTTCACAACTCCTAATATTTATCATAAATTAAACTAATTTTTAAGTTTTTTTATCAATTTATCAGCGATTTGATCTACAGAATGCATCAATATTTTTTCACTTCTCTTGCTTTTATCCATTGCATCATAAGCGGCCCTGTCAAAACCTTCCACTACCGGTATACCAAGCCCTCTGATCACTGACAGCGGGATGATCTCTTCTCTTGGTGTATTGATATAGATGACGTTTGCCCCGCATACATGGGCTTCCAGGGCCGTCTGCCCCGATGCTGTCACCACATGGGAAGAGGTTTTGAGCAGTTCTTCGTACTCTTCAGCTTCATGCAGTGTATCAAAGAGTTCTGCCAATTGATCTTCGTATTTTACAAAAAAATAGTTTCCAAGCAGCAGTTCCATATCCGAATCCTGAAAAAACTCTCTATGGCCCAGGATCTCTTTGTCATAGTCCGCATCCGAGAGGAAAAAAAGGACTCTCTCCTCTTTGGGTTCGCTCTCATACATACTGTCTACAATGAGTGCCTCTATGCAGCTCTCATCCTTGCACTCAGGCCTGAAGAGTACTTCGCTCACACGTGCTTCATCCTCTGCACTATTGGCAAAACGGAATACATGGGAGAAGTCTGAACAGTACTTCTCGATACGGCCCCTGTCATCTTCTGGGGTATCCATGATGATACTATCCCCTGTATCGGCGATCGCATCGATATCCATGACCCCTTCTATCGTCACATAGTCACGCAGTCCGAGTTCTCTGGCTGCCAGCCCCGCCCTGAAGTCGTTGACCAGAAGTCTTGTCTCGACGCCTTTATCGTTTAATGCTTTCAATAGTGCGACCGCTCTTTTGACCCTGTCCAGCCCGATCTTATGCCCGCTGTTTGCATAATAATACAACATCTATCATCCTTGTTTTACTATTCTCTATATGTGTTTATACCGAAGTTAACCAAAAAACTGCTATTTGTTTTTCTGTTTTTGTCTCATCTTGATATGGACATGCAGTATCTCCAGGGAAGCCGGTGTGATACCTGAGATCTCTGATGCGGCAAAGAGTGTCGGAGGGGTTGCCTTTTCGAGCTTCTCCACCACTTCATTGCTCAGGCCGGATACAGTTCGATATTCAAAATCCTCAGGGATCTTCACTTTGAGCATATCTTTCATCTTATCGATCTGTTTGAGCTGGTTTTCGATATAGCGGCTGTATTTTGCCTCGATCAGTATCTGCTCCACCACCTCGTCACTGTACTTGTCAAACTCCGGCAGGAGCGTGATCAGCTTCTCTCTGTCAAAATCGCCGCGGCCGATCACATCCATCCACGCTGTTTTATCATTGATCTTGACCGCGCCTATCTCTTCGAGCTGCACAAGGAACTCTTTGGTCGGCGTCACAAAGTTCTCTCGCAAAAAGCCGAGTGCCTCCTCGATATCTGCACGTTTCGCCTCAAACTTTTCGAGATACGCTTCATCCAAGAGTCCGAGCTCCCTGCCATAGTGAGAAAGCCTCATATCGGCATTGTCCTCACGCAGGAGCAGCCTGTACTCGGCACGGCTGGTGAACATACGGTAGGGTTCTCTCGTCCCTTTTGTCACTAGGTCATCGATCAGAACCCCGATATAGGCTTCATCACGTCTGAGGATCAGAGGTTCTTTCCCCTGCAGGCTCAGCGCCGCGTTGATACCCGCCATAAGCCCCTGGGCAGCCGCCTCCTCATATCCTGTCGTACCGTTGACCTGTCCGGCGAAGTAGAGTCCTTCGATCTTTTTGGTCTCCAGTGTATGCTTCAGCTCCGTAGGATAGAGATAGTCGTACTCGATCGCATAGCCGTAACGGACGATCTTCGCATTTTCCATCCCCTCCACCGAGCGGATCATATCCAGCTGCACATCGGTCGGCAATGAGGTGCTCATCCCGTTGATATAGAACTCGGTCGCCTCCATCGTCTGGGGCTCCACAAAGATCTGGTGGCGGGGACGGTCTCTGAAACGGTTGATCTTATCTTCGATACTGGGACAATACCTCGGCCCCATCCCCTCGATCTGCCCGGAGAAGAGCGGCGCACGGTAGAAGTTGCTCTCGATGATATCGTGGGTCGTCTCATTGGTATAGGTCACATAACACGGCAGTTGCTTCGGGTTGAATGTCGCCTTGTCCGTACGGAAGGAGAACGGCGGAGGAGGAACATCCCCGGGCTGCTCTTCCATCACACTGAAGTCGATACTTTTACCATCGACCCTTGCGCAGGTACCCGTTTTCAGCCTTCCGATCTCAAGCCCCAGCCCTTTAAGATACTCCGCCAGTTTGACAGAGGCGAACTCGCCCTGTCGTCCGGCTGTCTGCTTCTTCTCGCCGATGTGGATCAGTCCGTTCAGGAATGTACCCGCGGTGATGATCACCTTGGGCGCCCTGTACTCGTTTCCAAGCTGCGTGGTGACACCCTTGACCACGTTCTCTTCGATGATCAGCCCTTCTGCGATCTCCTGCTTCACATCCAGGTTTTCGGTGTTGAGCACGACATTTCTCATGTAGATCCGGTAGGCATCCATATCGATCTGCGCCCTTGTTCCCTGCACTGCCGGCCCGCGGGAAGCATTCAGCGTACGGAACTGGATACCCGTTTTGTCCGTACATATCCCCATCTCTCCGCCAAGCGCATCGACTTCGCGCACAAGGTGCCCCTTCGCCAATCCGCCGATGGCAGGGTTGCAGGATGATGCACCAATCTGCTCAGCCAATATCGTGATCATCAGTGTACTCATCCCCATCCGTGCAGAAGCCAATGCCGCTTCGATACCCGCATGGCCGCCACCGATCACTATTACTTCGTAATTCATTGAATTCTCCATCAATTCTCCCTCGTTCCCACTCTCCTGAGTGGGAATGCATATTACATATTTAAAAACTACTGAACTTCCATTACTTAAATAATTATATATGCATTCCCAACGAGACGTTGGGAACGAGAGCCAAATATATATTTCGCTATAATTATCGAATTATATCCAAAATTTCGAAGGAACTATTCCAATGAAACCTAACAGCTTTTTGCGAAAAAGCAGACAACCGCTATTCACTATTCCCTATTCACTATTCACTCAATCCAAAGGATTGTAATGTTTACAGGTCTTATCCGTGAAATCGCCACTGTCAAAAGCTATCGCAACAATATTTTGACGATCCGTTCCAAACACAAAGCCAAGCTGGGAGACTCCATCGCGATCAACGGGGTATGTCTGACCGTCATCAAGGTCAACAATGACGGATTTGACCTGGAACTTGCGGATGAGACACGCTCGATCATCGACGAGTCGAAGATCACCGGGGAAGTGCATATGGAACCGGCGATGAAAATGAGTGACCGCTTCGAGGGGCATATCGTACAAGGGCATGTCGACTGTGTGGGGACGGTAGCAAAGATCACCCCGAGAGAGAATGCCACCGATTTCATCATCAAGGTAGACCCCAGATACATCGCCCATATCGTACCCAAAGGCTCCATCACGATTGACGGCATCTCTTTAACTGTCAATGATGTCCATGAGGAGAGTTTCCGCCTGACGATCATCCCGCATACACTCAATGAGACACTGATGAAACACTATAAAGTCGGCACCACCCTCAATATAGAGACCGACCTCTTTGCACGCTATATCGACCATATTCTTTCGCACAGGAAGAGGAAAAAACCGATGGGCTGGGATGAAGTCGATGCGATTCAGATGAGCTACTGATGAACTTTTTTGACTATGAAATACCCACTGAAGGCGAATCTTTTACCACGCTTTTTGAAAATGACAGACTTACCGTCAGCCGCATCGTAAGTTCAGACCGTCTCGAACCGAAACTCTATTGTCAGGAGGTGGATGAGTGGGTGATTCTCCTGGAAGGAGCAGCGACGCTCAGGATAGAAACAGAACTGAAAACGCTCAACAGAGGAGAGTTCCTCCATATCCCTGCACATACGGCCCACGAGGTAGTTGCCACCAAGCAAGGCACCCTGTGGCTGGCGCTTTATATCGCCGTATAGTCAGCGTCTCTAAGACTTCTTGCCTCCAGGTTCCTCTCTTTTTTCAGCTCCATATCGACATACTCCAGCCCCTCGATCATCTTCGGGCTGGCGATCGTTGAGCGTCTGGCATCTTCGCCGCAGTAGAGAAAGATCTCAAAGCCGTTTTCATGCAACCCCATACGCGTAGCGATCGCGGTAGAGTAGGTTGTAATGACCGCATCATCCTTGCAGATCGCCCGGATATCCCTGAAGTACTCTCTCGTCCAGAGCAGAGGGTTCTGCTTGGGACTGAAAGCATCCTGGTAGACGATATCGATCTTCTCTCTGATCTGAGGGATCACTTCTCTGGCATCGCCGATAAGCACTTCGATCCTGAACTGTTCATCCTCATAGCAGAAGTTTTCAGAGAGCTCTTGTATGATCGGCCGGAGCATATCAAACTCTTTTGGATATTCAAACGTTGCAAGCGACTCGACAAGTTCCCGGTCAAACTCGGGAGAGAGGATATGGATCTTTGTATTGAGATGGTTGGACTTGACGTAGTAAAGCGTTGCCAGAGTGTTATACCCCAGGCCAAAACAGATATCCAGGATCGTCAGCTGCTCTTTCTCTTTCTGCAAGGCAAAGGCGGGAATCACATGCTTTTGCAGCGACTCTCTCAACGCTCCGTCCTTTGTAGAGTGGTATGCCTGGTCGAACTCTTTGGAGTAGAGCGTCACAGAACCGTCTTCGGTGACGATCACCTCTTTCTGTCCCCTCAGTGACTCATTGTATCCGCTGCCCACTCCCGTGACTCCTTCCTGTACTAAAACCCGATCTCATCGAGTTCTTTGAACTTGAATGCAGAGAGTATCTCCTCGATCGTCTCCTCTTCGCGGCGCGCAAGGCACATCATCCCTTCATTCATAAAATCCATCGCATTTTCAAAACGGTTTTCCAGGATCACGAAATCGATCCACTCTGCACCGCTCTGCGTCCTGTCATCATGAAAAGTGATCGACTGTGCCTCCCCTTCATCAAAATCAACCAGTGCCCACTTTTTCATCCCTGCCACTGTCGTGATCCTGGACTCGATGCCTTTATCGCTCTCTACAGGAATGAGGATCAGCATGTCGCAGCCTTTTGAAGCTGTTTTTTGCTCATTTTCAGTTTTTTATTGCTCATCGTACCGATGCCTTCATCCAACACTTTTTGAGCGATCTCTTTTGCCTCCTTGAGCGAGTGCATCTTGCAGGTCCCGCACTGATAGATGTTCAGTTCGGGGATATCCGCTTCGCTCTTCACTCCCAGTATATCTTCCATCGACTTTTTCCACGCTTTCGCCACCTCTTTTTTCTTCGGCGTACCCAGTAGAGACATATAGAAGCCGGTACGACATCCCATAGGAGAGATATCGATAATCTCCACATCCTCGCTGTTGAGATGCTCCCTCATAAAGCCCGCAAAGAGATGCTCCAAAGTATGGATTCCTTTTTCGGAGAGCATCTCTTTGTTGGGCCGGGTGAACCTCAGGTCAAAAACCGTGATCGCATCGCCGCTCGGGCTGCTCATCTTCTTTGCCACACGTACCGCAGGGGCTTTCATCTTGGTATGGTCTACTGTAAAACTGTCCAGCAATGGCATAATATATCCTCAATTTTTTTCTGATTATAGCATCAGTGTATGAAAATTAGATGTATCTTGGAAATAATCTACACTCCCACTCTCTCTGTTACGTTTTTAACCTATGAATAATTGCTTCTATCTGTCGTCTGTGCACAAACGTATGAATCGAGATAAAAATTTCTGTCAGGAGTAATGAAAAGAATGTTTTTAGAATGTCAGTATACAAGAATAAGCCAGATATCGAGATTGTTGCATTGATTGCAAGGTAAAGAATTATGGGAAGAGATAAAAGAAATTTGATCATCGGACGGGAAGTTCCGTCCGAAAAAATGATAGAAGAGTGATTAGATTCTTGCTTCTTCTCTTCTCTGTAGATAATCCCAGTACTCATTCACATCTTGTTGTACTTTGTCAATGATGTGTCTGTTCTCTGGCTTGAAGAGATGTTTATAACGCCCTTGTGCACCCATATACTCTTCGACACCGATAATGTTCTTTGGTCTGTAAAGAATGTTCAGTTCGTGACCATCGATGATCTCATAGATCGGGAACATCAATGAATCTGTCGCAAGGTCAGTGATACCGATCGTATCTTTCGGGTCGAACTTCCACTCTGTACAACATGGAGATACCGTGTTGATGAAACATGGACCTTCAGTTTCCAATGCTTTCTGGAACCCTTTTGCCATAGCCTTCCACTTGTTCGGTGCAAGCTGTGCAACATACGGTGCACCGTGTGCCGCCATGATCGCTACCATGTCTTTTTTCTTCTCTTTTTTACCGTAAGAGTGTGAACCAGCCTGCGCAGTTGTAGTGGTCGCACCGATAGGTGTAGCAGAAGATCTCTGACCACCTGTGTTTGCATAGTTTTCATTATCCAGACAGATGTAAGTAAAGTCATGGCCTCTCTCTACTGCACCGGACAACCATTGGAAACCGATATCATAGGTCGATCCGTCACCGCCGAATGCTACGAATTTTACCGGAGCATCGTTGTCTTTGAGCGTACCTTTTTTCTTACGCGCTTTGTGCATTGCTTCTGCACCGGAAACCGCTGTCGCTGCATTCTCAAACCCGATATGGATCCATGAAGTATCCCATGAAGTAAACGGATAAACCGCTGTAGATACCTCAAGACATCCTGTATTTGAAGAGATCACAAGGTTGTCATCTGTACAGTTCATAAGCTCTCTGACGATCATGGAGTGCGCACAACCAGGGCAGAGCGTATGTGCCCCTTCAAACCTGTCGTTGTTCGTTGAAAATTCTTTTAAGTTTTTAATTGATGTAATTGCCATAATTAACCTCTTTTCGTTTGGAAGAATCCAAGGTGTGGTCCTCTAAGTCCTGAGAACTGTTGGATATCTGTTGTAATGTGCCCTGCATCGGCATGTGCTTTTTGCTCTTTAAAGATTCTTTTTGCTTCTGAAATAGAGAAGTCACGTCCGCCAAGACCATAGATAAAGTTTGTTACAAGCGGTCTGTTCGGTGTGGTATAGAGCGCTGCAGATACTTCATTGAAGAATGCACCCATTGCACCTCCCGGGCTTGATCTGTCAAGTACCGCTACTGATTTTACATTTTCAAGAGAATCTCTTACCATGTCAAACGGGAACGGTCTGAAACATCTGATCGCAACAACACCCGCTTTGATACCCTCTTCGGCTCTCAGCTCTTTTGCTGCTACTCTTGCTGTCTCAACCGTCGTACCAAGTGCCACGATCGCTACTTCAGCATCTTCCATATCGTAAGATTCAACTCTGTTATACTTTCTTCCGGATACCTTCTCAAAGTCGGCGAAGATCTCATCAATAATAGGACGGGAATCCATCAATGCTTTGTGTTGTCTCGCTTTGTGCTCAAAGTGCCAGTCTTCTTCTGTCTGTGCACCGTATGTTACCGGTCTTGAGAAGTCAAGCATATCGTCTACCGGTTTGAAATCGCCGACAAAATTATATGCTACCTCATCAGAGAGAGGATATACGTTTTGCGCCGTGTGTGACGTAATGAACCCGTCCTGGTGTACCATCACAGGAAGTCTTACATCATGGTGTTCACCGATTCTGAATGCACAGAGTGCAAGGTCATATGCTTCCTGTGCGTTAAACGCATCAAGCTGGATCCAGCCGGAGTCACGCCCAAGGTACATATCTGCATGGTCACCACGTACGTTCAGCGGAGAAGCCAATGCTCTGTTTACCACGTTGAGTACGATCGGAAGTCTCATCCCTGATGCCTGGTAAAGCACCTCTGTCATCAACGCAAAACCTTGTGACGAAGTCGCTGTAGAAACACGTCCGCCGGCTGCAGATGCACCGACACATCCTGACATCGCAGCATGCTCA
Organism: Sulfurovum sp.; assembly: GCA_028696055.1. Classification (GTDB taxonomy): domain Bacteria; phylum Campylobacterota; class Campylobacteria; order Campylobacterales; family Sulfurovaceae; genus Sulfurovum. Next base: position 1,220 of record JAQVHV010000027.1, on the reverse strand, counting down.
GACTCTACCATTACAAACTCACCGTCGATATAACCGTTTGCTACATAACTTCCGTAGTTTTCAACGATCGGTGTAGAAGGCGTAATAGGATACGCCGCAACAACATCTACCTGTGCCTGTCTTAACGCCTGAGAAGCGGCGAAGTTACCATCCCATACTTCTCTTTCTTGCAAATCGTATTTTTCTGCCATACCTATTCCTTACTTCTCTTCTTTTTTCTTTTTCTCTGGCCACTGAGACAATGCCTCATCAAGCGGAGTATATTCGCTGAACATCAAGAGTGATTTAGGGTTTGTAGGACATACTTCCACACATACCTCACACCCTTTACAGTGATCGTAGTCGATACCCAGCATCTGCTTATCTCTTGACAAAATAGAGCTGTCCGGACACCATACCCAGCAGTTTTGACAGTCGATACATACATCGATGTTGAATACAGGTTTTTTCACCCTCCATGATGCAACTGTTGCCGTATAGGAGCTAAAAGTGGAATAACTTCTCTCCTCGGCTTTTTTCTGTGCGATACCTGTCGCATCACCTTCGAACGACTGAAGGATCGTTCCCTGCGTCACTTCATCCCAGCCCACAAGGCTGGAACTGTTTCCGAGGTCAGTTTGTCCTCTGTTGTCGTTTGCTAATAAATTTAAATCTTGCATGCTTAATCCTCTTTCCTTACTTCACTTCGTTGTATGCTTTTGTGATCGCTGCCATATTCCCGTCAATGATCTTCTGAGGGAACTTCGAAAGTACTCTCCTCATATTTTCCAGGAAATAATCCAGTTCAAACATACCAGAAATTTTTACAAATGCACCCAGCATCGGAGCATTCGGGACTGATCTACCGATTGTATCGAGTGAAATCTGTACACAGTCAACTGTATATACTCTATCCTCTTTGCCTTTGAGTGAAGGGATACCTTCGATCAGTTCCTCTTTAGAGAGGTGTGTCGTAATGATATATTGTGTGTGGTCAGCTTCATTTTCCACGATATTGTCTGTATAAGCCAACGCAGGATCGATTACCAGGACATAATCGGGGTTCATGAATTTTGCATGGTTAAAAATTTGTTCATCGTCGATTCTGTTGTATGCTCTTAGTGCAGCTCCCCTTTTTGCTGAACCGTAGAGCGCGAATGCTTGAACTTCTTTACCTGTCGTTGCAACTACGTCCCCTAGACCTTTAGCACCAGATACCGCACCTTGACCAGCACGGCTGT
>JAQVHV010000104.1 GCA_028696055.1 Sulfurovum sp. | reverse complement strand
AACTCCCGACAGACCCGGAAGGGTTCAGTTACCAGGCCGGTGTCTTCTATGCCTATGAAGCCTGCGGACTGGGATTCAGAAAAGGCGGCAAGATCCTCGACAATATGGCGAAATTTGTCGGCCATATCGTCCGCTGACCGTTTCCCAACGGTCGGTTTTTCCGTCTCTTTTATCCGATACTTTTTTCTTTTATTATCATTCAAAACCTTTACAAAACCTGCGTATCCTGTTATGATTTAAAAAAGGGGAAGAGCCTTTCCTTTTAAAAAGTGCCAAAGGAATAAAAATGAAAACAAGTCTATCGATCCTTCTCTTTGCAGCACCAATGCTGTTTACTGTGCATCTGCAGGCTGACAATGTAACGGACCCTATCCAGACCGCGCTGAAAGCCTATGAAGACAAAGAGTACAAGCTGGCCATAGAGGAGCTGAAGTATGCTACCGCTGCACTCCAGAAACTTGAGGTAGAAGAGAACAGAAAACTCCTCCCCGGTCCGTTGGAGGGCTGGGAAAAAAAGGATGGGGATGAGAGCGGGCAGGCTGCAATGAATATGTTCGGCGGGGGTTCCATGACCACTGCAGAGTATACACGCGGAGATGAGCATATAGAGCTACAGATCATTGCCAATTCACCTATGATCGCAACGGTTGCAATGATGATCAACAACCCTATGTTTTCAGGTGCAGAGGGTGGAGAACCCTATCGTTACAAAAGGCTCAAAGGAATCAAGCAAAAAAATGGTGACACCACAGAGATCACCCTGCTCATGGCCGGTCAGATCATGATCAAACTTACTGGAAAAAGGTTGAAAGAGGAGAGTATTCTTGAAAAGTACCTGGATAAAATGGAGTTCCAAAAGATCCAAAGCAAGTTATTGCAGTAAAAACGTGCGTAGTGAGGGTGCACTTTAAAAAGTGGGATCTTCTAACTCTTTTTGAGGACAGGCGACCGAGACGAGCTCAGGGGTATGGCTATCGAGCTTTGCTGCAGTGAGCCGGCCGTTCCACACACATCCCGTATCGAGGGCGAGGACATGTTCATCCTGATAGTAGCCCAGCGCTGACCAGTGGCCAAACACGATTTTCAGGTCCACGGATTTTCTGCCTACCACGTCAAACCAGGGCTTCATCCCCTTCTCTTCAAGCTTTTTGTCTGTCGGCGACCCTTTTTGGTCGAAGTCAAGCCTGTGGTCCCTGTAGCAAAAGCGCATCTGCGTAAAGGTACTCAGGATATACCGTTCGATATCATCGATACTCGCACTTCGGTCAAAACGGTCACAGGTATGGTGAAACATCTTCTCCAGCCATACTTTCACTTCATCCTCATCAGCCTGCAGACGCTCTTCGATCTGCCTGGCGTAGCGTATCGCCATTCCCAGGTCGAATTCAGGAGAGATCCCTGCATGCGCCATACAGTAGCCCAGCTGATAGTCGATATGCAAAAAGCGCTGATGGCGCAACCAGTGGATATAGGTTTCAGCGTGCGGAGATTCAAGAATAGGATCGATAAAGCGGTTGCTTTTTCTTACCCCATAGTAGGCGGCGATCAGCGAAATATCGTGATTGCCCAGTACGACTTCAACACTATTACGGATACGATAGATATATTCAAGCGTCGCCAGAGAGTCTTCCCCCCTGTTGACCAGATCACCTACCAGCCATAACTTGTCATACGCAGGATCAAATGCGATCTCATCAAGCAATCTTCTAAAAGCACTGTAACACCCCTGCAGATCACCTATCGCCCAAACCGCCACCTAGACTCCCTTCTCGCAACCCAATTTCTCACGATACGCTACTACTTTTTCCTCGAAGTTCATCGCTGCATGCGCCGGTGAAGGCGAAGGGAGGTAGCAGGTCTCTACGGATAAATGAGAAAAATATTTCCTGAAAAGTGCCTCAGCCTTTTTCCCGGTAAAACAAACCTTTCTGATCTTCGGGTACTTCTCCAGCAATGCTGCAATATCATTGGGCTGTTCCTCTTCCAGGCAGCTGTCCGATGAATTATCTCTTCGACAGGAGGCGATCATATCCCAAAGGCCGACTTTTGCCTCCTTCAGCAGCCATATCTTCTGGTCACGGTTATTGATGGGATAGCCGGTCAATGCTTCCATGATCTTCCAAAACTGGTTACGCGGATGGCCATAATAGAAGTTGTTCTCAAAGGATTGGATACTGGGAAATGATCCAAGAACCAGAATCTCCGTATCCTTAAAGACAATAGGATCAAAAGGATGTTCTAAATTTTCACTGCTCACTGCTACCTGCTCCCTTCTACTTACTACTTACTATCTACTATCTATTTACATGCCTTTTGCATATTGCGGATCATCAGTACCAGCAATGCAAAAGAGAATACCTTGAAGTTGATCTCGCTGCCCTTGTGCATATTGACAAATGTCTGGCTCTGGGTTGCAGCCTCTCCCGCCTGCTGCATAGCAACGATATCCGGCAGATAGTAGTGCCCGAACATCAAACCCGTAGCGATCACAAAGAAGGTTGCTGCCTGTGTGATCCAGTCTCTCTCGAACTTTTTGTATTTGTACCCTTCATAGAGGACTACTGCAACTACTACGAAGTTGACGAGATAGGAGAGGCGTACGAAGTTCTCCGTCATAATCTGCCCCTCCTGGTAGTGACTAAGCACCTCCGTGCCGAGCCAGGAAGCGGTATTGAAGGTCACCGGTGCGACCACGACACCTGCAAAAAGCCCTGCCCCCAGCATCACGCCAAGCAGTATCAGATATGCCATTGTTGCCATTCTAAAATATCTGTTCATTTTTATCCTTTAAACTTGATCACAAATCCTCTGTCAAAACCTGCAAGGTCTTGATAAAACTTGATAAATTCTATCTCAAAATCTTTAATAAAGGCTTCTATCGGTGCTTTCTGGTCATACCCCATCTCACACACAAGATACCGGATGCCCCGGCGGGAGACATCGGTGATGATCTGCCTGAGCAGTTCATCGCCCGCCTTTCCTCCAAAGAGTGCTTCTTTGGGTTCATAATCCACAACATTGGACTCCAGGATACAGCCTTCCGCGATATAGGGAGGGTTGGATACCACCAGCTCCAATGCCTCTGGTACCTCATCGATCAGATTGGATTTTCTCAGTTCGATCTGTTCATTCAGCCCAAACTTCCTGATATTCCTGCCGGCAACCTGAAGCGGCATATCGCAGATATCCGTAGCAATGATCCGAAGCTGCGGGAATTTTCTGGCCAGCACGATTGAAATCGCACCGCTTCCCACCCCTATCTCGGCAACATGGGTGATCCCCTCCTCTTCTATGATCTGTGCTACTTTATCGATGAGTATCTCCGTCTCAGGACGGGGGATCAGGACACCAGGCGCCACTTCAAGTTCGATATCATAGAAACTTGCACTCCCGGCAATATACTCATAGGGCTCATGTTTGGCCCGCCGCTCTACCAGTCTTTGGTAGCCTTCTCTGTCCGCTATCTCTTCGTCACTATGGATATGAAGATAGAGGCGCTCCTTCTGTAGATGATAGGCCAACAGGAGCTCCGCTTCAAAAAGAGGCCGTTCGCACGCCTTCATAAGCTCTTTTTGGGCCCACTTCAATGCCTGGGATATCGTCAAACAGTCTCCTTCCTCTTCTGATCTTTTATCCATCGAGACTTTATGCTATTCTTTGCAGCTGTCATCGCCGATAAACGTAAAGATACCCTCTTTGGGCAGTTCATTCTCTTCGCCTGCGACAATGCCGGTAGCATCATATCCAAGCGCTTTGAGCCTCTCCAATACCGGCGGGTGGGTATAGTAAAAGAAGATCACCAAGGGATGAGACTTGGGAAAAGCCTTGTTCTCCGTGATAAGCTTGAGCAGTGCAGATACCAGGTTTTCCTGACCTCCCATCTGAGAGCCGAACTCATCTGCAGCATATTCGTTATGACGGCTTACATAACTCATAAAGGGTGTAAAGATAAAGCTGATCAAAGGCAGCAGCACCAGCATCATCGCGATCTGTATCCCAGCATGCTGCATCACCCCCATCTCCAAAAAGAGCGATTCGGGCAGATGGCCGAAAAGATAGAATGCGATAAAAAGCAGCAGTCCCATCAAACCGATATTTTTCCAGATATCCCCATGCGAGAAGTGCCCAAGCTCATGCCCGAGTACGGCAAGCAGTTCTTTGGTATTGAGCTTCTCCAGAAGCGTGTCGAAGAGTACGACCCGTTTGCTCTTCCCCAGCCCGCCGAAATATGCATTCAGGCGGCTGTCACGCTTACTGGCATCCATCCTGAAGATCCCGTCACTCTTCAGCCCCGCCTGTTCCATCAGCTTGGTGATCTCCTCTTTGAGCTCACCCTCTTCGATCGGCTCGAATTTATTGAAAATCGGCGCAATCAGTGTAGGGTAAAGGACATTGATAAGCACAGCGACAGCGAAGATCACTGCAAATCCCCAGAACCACCACATCGCAAAATTCGTGATGATCCATGCAAGCAAAGCAAACAGTGCTCCCCCGAAGAGAAAAAACATCAATGCCGACTTGATCGTATCCGAGACAAAAAGCGCGGGGGTCATCTTGTTGAACCCGTACTTTTCGTCGATCTTGAATGTCTGATAGAGTTCAAACGGCAATCCCACGATATAGTTGATGGCCATAAAACCATACAGGAAAAGCACCGCATTCAACAGGATACCCTCTACCTGCACCACGCCAGAGAGCCAGGCAAACCCTGCCATCACCCACCAGAGGAACATCAGGTAATCCACAAAGATTTCAACAAGCGAAAGTTTCTCTTTCGCTACGGCATAGCTCCCTGCTGTGAAATACTTCTCTGCACTCATCAATACAGGTGCTTTGCACTTCTCCTGGTTGATATAGCCTATCTGCATCACCGAGATATAGAATCTCAGTATAAAATAGAGCGAATAGAGTCCTATCACTGTCTCTAACATGCTTATCCTTTTGAATCATTGTCTGGAATATACCTAATCAAGGCTTAAAAACTACTCTATCTGTTATAATTCCACAACTCATATTTTTAGGATTTTACCATGGCGCTGATCGACCTTTTTCATATCAAAAAACAGTATGATG
>JAQVHV010000026.1 GCA_028696055.1 Sulfurovum sp. | reverse complement strand
AAGATATAAGAAGAGTGATCTATACCACCAATATCATCGAATCAGTCCATCGCCAATTCCGTATGCTTACAAAAACCAAAGGTGCTTTTCCCAATGATGACAGTCTCTTGAAATTGCTCTTTATGGGGATCCAGAATGCTCAGGAAAAATGGACGATGCCGATCAGAAACTGGAGCCTGACAATCTCTCAGCTAGCCATCCATTTTGAAGGACGGCTTGATGATGCGTTAGAGTTATGATACAATTTTAGGATTATCCGATGCTGACACAGAATATTGAACAGTCCCTAGGGATTAGTGAAATTGCGAACTTTTTAGGACGTTATCTCCTTGTCATTTTTAATATCGCTTTTCTTTTTTCCTGTTATCTCAATTGTTTTATAAGGAAAATAATTTGTACTATTAAAATTATCTTGAAGTATCAACATTAAATTTTAAACTCTTTTTTCAGCTCTACAAGCTTTTTATCTATCTCATTTTGACTTAACTCTGCTCTTAAATACTCTTTTAAAAGCGGTGCGATATGATTTTCCCATAGCTTATTAATCTGAGTATTATTGATACTATTTAATTTCATAAAATAGGAATGACCCAACTCATAAGAATCACCTAAGTTTAAATCTTTTTCACTTACAATTTTTTCATTTAATTTTTTACATATTTTAATATAATCATTAAGATTATCTGGATAATTTCCTTTAGCAATTCTAAAATATTCATAAATAACATCATAATCACATCTATAATGTTTCCAATAAAACCTTCTTCTTAGTGCCATGTCAAAACTATCAACACTTCTGTCTATATCATTCATAGTTCCGATAAAATAAAGATTTTCAGGCACTCCAAAATAATATTCATCATTTTCAATAATTACTGCATGCTCCTCTTCCCAAAGGTTCGCATTTTGTGTTTTTACTTTAGTTCCTCCCCATTTTCCATTTATAAACTTTAATCGTTTATCTTCTTCAAGACATAATAGTAGCTCACCAAAAACTCGTGAAAGTTCGGCTCTGTTTACTTCGTCTGCTATAAAGTAAAATTGTTTAGGTTTTTCAGGATTTTGTTGTAACTCTTTTGCAGCTTTAATACACATCTTTTTAAACTCACCGTTTACTAGTTTAAATTTCATGTTACCATTTTCATTAATGCCGTCTGGCTTGATGCCATCAATAAAATCTTCATAACTATATGATGGATGAAACTGAACTAACTTAAATTGTTTTTGGGGATTTTGGTCTTTCAAAAATTCAAGTCTATTTTTTATTGTATTTTCAACACTGTATGTTTTTCCTGTGCCTGGGGCACCGTGAAGAATCATATTTTTTGACTCTAAGACAATATCACTTTTCCAAAGCTTTTCAATATCAGGATGGTAAAAATCTAACTTGTTGAATTCATAATCTTTATAAATTTTATCCCAAGTATATGGATATTTTCCTTCATTTTCTTCTAAGCATTTTGTTTTAACTTTATAGTATTTATCATCTAAATCATCATTTTCTTCAAATGTCACATCATATTGATTTGAAAAAAAGTCAACTATTTTTTCTTTATGGTTGTAACTTGCAATTGAAGAATAAGAATCAGGTTCAAAAAGATGTAACAAGATGTTGTACATTGCAACTTTTCTTGTAGTGCCGTTTTCAAAACTCATTTCAAAAGGTTCTATATTTTCTTTGACACCTTTTTTTATGATTTCAATATAGCCTACTTTAGGGTCTATATTTAAAACTTTATCAAGAAAATAAATAATATAAACAAGCTCTAAGGGCTTATTTGTTTTATGATACTGTCCTGTTGACATAATGCCATGGTCAAAAGAGAGTACAAAATTTGTATCAATTTTTTTACCATCTTCAAGCCATTTATTTATATCTTCTATTTTACTTTCTTGTTTCATATCTGAAGCTACTAACGACCATAACCAAATAATATGTGCAAACAGTTCATGAACTTCTGTGTCATTGCCAAGTTGCTTTTTGATTTTTTCATCAAAACTACTATCTGATTCATCAGGATTTTTGGCAAAACTGTCAATTATTTTTTTAAGATATTCTTTTTTAAAAACCTCGTTATCACTAAAAATTGATTTTTTATTTTCTAAAAATCTTGTTTTAAAACACTTAAATCCAGTATAGATATCTTTGACTTCATTGTCACATATTTTTATCTCTTCACTCATCCCACACTCTCCTTTAATTTTTCTAAAACCCTAACCATCGGCAAAGTATCAAGTTTACAATACTCTAGTAACGCTTCTCTATACTCTTTTTTTCTCTTAATCGCTCGTCTTTGTCATATTTGCAAAAGCCTGCATCGCATCTCCTCCGTTTTGAACACCATCTAATGATGAAGGGTTCAAATAGAAACCTCCAAATACTTCTAGTGTCCCCAATTAAATATGTCCCATGATTTTATCAAGCGTATATTTCATATCGACATCCAAATCCATTTTGTCCATCATCCAATTGATATATCCCATATCTTCACCACACACTTCGGCTATCTTGCGACCTTTGTACTTCCCAAATTTAAATGTCTCTATAAATATAGGTGTACGTGTGAGTTCTTCCATTTTTACCATAGGGTTTACACCCGGGAAAGCTTCTTTTGTTAGCGCAACCAATTTAGATAGCAGTAGTTTCATCACTAGCACATCACCGATGGCATCATGCGGTTTTATGATGATGCCGTATTTTTCTGCTTCATCTTTTTCCAGTTTATATAGTTCAAGTGCGTATCTAAGATATTGAAGCGCGTGAGAAGTTGAGTCTTTAAGAAGATGTTTTGCACATCTAAGCGTATCTATGATCTGCAGATTCGATTCAAATCCCTCTTTTTGTATCATACCCATATCAAATGGCATATTATGCGCTATAAGGTAGTTTTCTTGATTGTTTAAAGTCTGAAGTACTTTATAGAAATTTGTTTCGGCAAATGTACCTTTACCTTCTATGAGCTCAGGAGTAATGCCATGTACAGCCATTGCTTCTATCTTAATTGGCAACACTGTGCTGCAAAGTTCATCATATACTTCAACCGCACCTTTGCTGTCAACGATCATAGCGCCCACTTGAATAATTCTGTCTTCTTCTTGGTTTCCTGTTGTCTCTGTATCAAATAGTATGTATTTCGCCACTTGAATATTCCTTTTAATATTTATTAATAATAGCTAGTTATTTGTCATGTTCATGTCATAAAGGATATAAAAGAAATAAATTTAGAGTATTTAGTTTCATTTTACACATTTTTAAACCTTTGATATAACTCAAATGCTACAAAATATCAGACCCACTCTACAAAAGGTGTCCAGAGATGATCATCCATATTATCTTTTACTATCTGAATATTTTTAGTAGCGACATATCCATTTTCATATACTAAATGTATCTCATCTTCTACTTTGTAAGCATCATACTTGTGATGAGCCATGTCTTTGCTAGAGCCCAGGTATTCACCTTTACCATAATCTTTAAATTGTTGTTCCATTCTATTGCCTTTTATTCATTTAGACTAAGTTTTACTGTACACATCAAAGGACTACTTTTATACAACTTCATAAACTCATCTTTTGATAATTTTCTAGCTGATGAATTATTATGTTCATCACAATGAATATCTAACCCATCACTCGTATCGGCACTTAACTCAAAAAAGTTGTTTTCTGTAGCGATAACAATACAATTTTCACTGATGGAAGTTGCATTATCGACAATATCTTTTAGTTCATCCTCGCTAAAAACTTTTAAAAATTTTGGGTTCACTACTATTTTCCCATCTAACATAATTTTTTCCTTTCTATTTATACATTTCTCCATACTCTATATTTAAATATTTTCAATTTGATTAACAATCCTTCATATAGAAGGATTTTGATAGGATCACAATGGGTTCTTCCTTCTTATAGTTTCATTTTATTTAAATAATTCTCTATATCTTTTTTAAGTCTCTCTTCGATCCTGACAGGTTCCAGCACTCTGATATGCGGCATCCAGTACTTCACAAAAGGGATGATCTCCATGTCATCTGTGATCTCAACGCTTACCATCATGCTTCCGTCTTCATGCACAGATTCAGTGATCTGGGATTTCGAGATAGGCTTTCTGATGAAATATTTTGAAACTGTGCTGGAGATTTGCATTGTCACCTTGTATGGTTCCACATCTTTATCGAACCAGACCGATATAGAGTTATCGAGCAGACTGTCAAGCTCGGTAGTTCTCTCAAAACTTTCATCCGTAAGTTTGATTTGCTTGATATTTTTGAGATAATATTTTTTAAGTATGTCGTTGCGGCCGTCAAGTGCGATAAGATACCAGAAACCTTCGTAGTTGGCTATTTTTAACGGTTTTAAGTCCAATTCCTTATGGTGCTCTTCAAGGTCATAACGGCACTTGATTTTCTTCTTGACAGTAATAGCCCTCTCCAGCTCTTGAACCTCCTGAAGCTTGTCACCTATGTCTTCCATGTCCAGTTTTGCATAGATAGGGTTGTAGGAATCGTTTCTGATCTTGGAAAGAAGTTTGTTGGCCCGGCTGGAAAACTTTTGGCCCGCAGCCTCCATGAGTTTCTGCATAATGTCAAGCACGACAGCATCTTCGACAGAAGCACTTTTTTCTATCTTGTAACCATCCAGCATTTTCCATTTCTTCTTATCCTGATAGACAGGGAAAGAAACAAGTCGTTCATTGAAATCTCTTTGGATAGTCCGGTCACTGACATTGAACTCTTCTGCCAGTTCCTTTACAGAAAGCGCTTCACCGTCATTAAGACGTGAGAGGATGATCGTTAGACGTGTCAGAATGGTATCATAATCATGTTTGTATGCCATAAAACTCCCTCATAAAAAATTGTACTGTGATTATATGACAGCTTTATGTCTGCATCTTATACTGTAGCATTAGTAATGTCATATTTATGTCATAATGGAATGAGATTGTAAAATACTAATGAAAAAATCATACATGGTTACATTATCACACCCGATTCTCATAGTGCCTTTCCCATTTGTAGATAAAATCCAATAGTGACATTATTCTGCCTGGATCACAAAAACCCCATCTTCGCTTCTACACTCTTCTCTTTCACAGAAACCTCTTCTATCAATCTTTCTAAAAACATTTCAGCACTTTTTACCGGTCTGAATCTGTGCTGGCGTCTGACCGCTGCAAAATCTCCCGGGGTCAATTGGACCATATGTGCCATTTTTTCTTGCAGCTTTTCCTTATGGGCTATATCTATGCCTAGCCCACTGCATTCTTCTATAAATAGTTTCCATGCATGCTTGGGTTTTAGGTAGCCAAACTCCAGCTTCATATCAAACCGGCGTAAACTTGCCTGATCGAGCCCGGACATCAAATTCGTTGTTGCTATGAAGATCCCGTTGAAGTTTTCCATCTGTACCAGCATCTCATTGACCTGTGTCACTTCCCAGGAGTTTTTAGCATAGCGTCTGTCTTGTAAAAAACTGTCCACTTCATCAAACACCAGTACGGCACCCTCTTCTCTTGCTTCATTGAAGGCATCGGCAATGTTCTGCTCTGTTCTCCCTACCCACATTGAGATAAGATCACTCCCTTTTTTCAGAACAAAAGGCCTGCATGTATACTCTGCTATCCACTTGCCAAAAGCGCTCTTCCCTGTACCTGGAACCCCGTAGAGACAGATCCTAGCATTGGGGTGCTGCCTGATCCCCTCTGCAAGCTCTTTGAGGTCTGCATCTGTATTGATGTAGGAAGCATCATAGGTTTTAGGCAGATTCTCCATGATGTTTTTTGGGATCTTTGTATGCCCCTGTGCTTTTAGCGTATTGTTGAGGATCGTTTCAAATGCCTGGTCTTTGTCGGTGCTGCTCTGGGTAATGCTGTTCACTACTTTTGCTGCCCTATTGACCAATGCAGGTGCGATAGCTTCATGCTGTGCAATTTTCTCAATGGACTTTTCACTCAGTAGTTCGCCGCACTCTTTTCGGATGATCTCTTTTCGCTTGGATTTTGGGGGTATTGGTATTTCAATACTCATATCGAATCGTCTGATTATTGCAGGATCGATCTCATAGATATTATTGGTGATCCAAATTGTTGGAATATGATTGGTTTCAAGTATACGGTTCATCCACCCTTTGTTACTTTGCTTTGGAGGCATAAAAGGATTCGTACTCTGCCCATCGTTCACTATATCTTCGATCTCATCGAACATCAGTATCATGTTTTTTTCTTTGAAGAAACTTTGCGCGATCTTATAGGCCTTCAATCGTCTGATACCCGTAATAGGCTCGTCATATAGATCCGCATAGCTCACTTCATAGATGCATGTACCCAGTGCTTTTGCAAGTGCTTTGGTCAGCTCCGTCTTCCCTGTTCCGGGCTTTCCATAGAGCAGTATATTCACGCCTTGCTGCTGCGTTTTGATCGTCTTGTCAAGATAGGGGATCAGAAGTTTCATATCATCATCGAGGTGGCTGAAATCCTCTACTGATAACTGCGCAGGTGTGCATTTTCTGACGGAGTCGCGTATCATATCCTCAATATCTTCATCAAAGTTCATCATTCTATCTGCAAACTCATCTGAAAGGATCTCTATTTTAGAAGCAAGGGAGTAATTTCCTCTGCGATCTACAGTGACAAGTCCGGACTGGGCAAGTTTCCCTTGTGGAGAGAGTGCTGATTTGATCGAAGAGGCATTATGGTCCAAAAGTACGCTCAATACAACAATAAGTCTATCCGTGGAAAGATCATTCAGGGTTCTTGTTGCATCATTGATCAATTCATAATATTTAAGATAGATGGAAAAGACAAGAATGTCCTTCTCCACGCTGTTGAGCTGAATGAGTTTTAGGACTTTTTCAATATTATCTTCAAGCGTTTTTGCATATCTGACAGAGTCTAATTCCTCAAGCGTCTCCAAACGCTCTTTGAGTATCTGGAACACCTCTTTAAACTGCTCTTCACTGTAGTTATCCACATACTTATCCAACCCAAGAAAATAAGCAATGGTATCATTACTGAAACCTCTTGATAAATTTATAAAGTCACGATGGCCATTGAGTGGGATCAGTATTCTGAGTATCCAAAGTTCTACAATATTCTTAGATCTCTCATCCACATATACATTATCATCAGTAGGGGTTTTCCTGCTTCCATGTCTTCTCATTGTAGCTCCTGATAGGTAAGATATGAAAGGATACAGAATCATTTGGACATCATTGTGTCCGGTTTATTTTGTTTTTATTTTTTTATGGCAAAATCGATCTAGTTTTATCCCTTTGCTGTCTATTTCAAACGCTTTCATTACTCATCCATTTCAAAATGACTGATCAGATATACCTCCCTAAACCACCTATCAATTATTTTCCGATCATCCTTGGATATGGATTTATTTCCCACACCTGATGCCTGAACCATTTTATCTCCAATTATTTCAATGGCATAGGTCAGTTGATGATCAACAAACACACCGTAAATAATGGATTGTCGTTTGTGAATCGCATAGGTATAGCTCAACATGCAGTTATGTAATTTTCTTGCCCAAATGGACAGGATATGAACTGTCATTGGCAAAAAGTAGGAGAATCTATCCATCTCGACTTGGGTCTTCAAGTCCTGGTAGGAATACTCGAATTTAATTTTATCACTAAGAACAAAGTGTTGTAAATGGCTCAGTCTAACGAACTCATCATGAATGCTTTTAAAATCAGCTTTTGGTTTTACAAAATTCTCTTCTAATAGAGCTTCCGTTGTTTCGCTGACGAACATCCGAATTGTATCTCTCACGATATTATGAGAGACCATATCTGGTGTAATACCTGTCCATATTTTGGTAATGTTACGCTCGGAATAATGTTGTCTCAAAAAGTTAAAAAAACTATAAATATTGTTGATATTGATCTCACCAAATAGTTCATTCTTGATCTTTGGATCCATCTCAATAAACTGCAACATAAAATTACGATCTTTTATTACACGGGCAAAGATATAATCCGCTTTGGGATTGTATCGGTTCACTATTGCTTTTTGATAGGACTCGTAATAGGCTCGTTTGATACTTTTTTCTTTTCTGTTATTGAAGATAAACTGCAACATTTTCTCTATATCGGGATGTTTCTTTGCTTCCCTTTCAAAAAGTGTAAAGTTGTCCCAAAAAAAGAAATCTATCTCCTGAAGATAGTCATGTTCCAGAAAGAAACCCAATACTTCTATTTTCTCAAATTTATTGCACTCTTGAAGACTCCCAGCTTCTATCCATCTTATTTTATCCAGAGGTGATGACAATATAAAAGGATAAAGCTCTTCCCATAATTTGGATTTTAGTATTGTGGCGATCACTGTGATTTTATTGGAATTGTTGAAGACATATTTTCTCGTAATGCCTTGGTGATGTGTCTCATAGCTGATCCTGCCACTGAAGTAAAGAGTGACAGTGGCAATAGAAATCTTTGTAAAAACTATTTTTTGAATGGTGTAATCGAAGACGGGGATCTTGGTCGTTGCAGTTACATGCCAACCTGATTCATTTTTGTGCTTTTCATAATCCCAGTAAAAATATAGCCATCTGCTTACTTTTTCATTATTCAAAAATACAACACTGTCCAGATATGCTCCCCTACCACATTGGCTGCAGAAATGACTTGGATGATACACAGTTGAAGGTATGTGAAAATATCTATCCACTTGTCCGCATCTACATATAAAATTGTGTACAAAACCTGTTTTGATATACCAGCTGTTCTTCCACTTATCCTGAGATGTTGTCTTTGCTTTATACATTCAACATATTCCTTTCTAAATCAATACGAAAGTATAGAATAGTGTTTAGACAGCATTGTGTCTGGTTTCTCTATTTCAATCAATGTTTTAGCAAAGGGCCATATAATTGACCTGTTATCGACATATTAAATTTCACTATTATTACAAATAAATAAGCTTATTGGTTACAGATTCGATCAATCCGTATTGACTCAACTCTTTCGCCCCGTTTTCAGGGTTGCATTCAGTACTGGATTACCAAACACCTTTGAGTGTCTATATGAAGAAAATGGATCATATTTTATGAAGATAGGTGAAATAAAAAGTTCTAAAAAATCTGTCTTGACAAACTGGGACATTATATATCTGGCATATGATTCTTTTCCATCCAAGTTATCAAACCTTGAAAGAGACCTTCTACTCCCTCTCTCAATCTGATCCCTTATTAAATAATTCTATAAGAGATACATTGACTACCTTTTCTTCTCCAATCTCATAATCACTTTCTATCAATCTGGCAATAGTATTGTCAAAAAATCTGAAGCATTCTTTCATTGGTAAAATACTAACTTCTTTTATTCCTAATAGATCTTCACTATCAAACACGATTAACTTGTGAACATATTTTTCAAAACTTTTCAAGGTTTCATTCACAAGAGTTAACCTCCAGGGTGGTAACTCAAACAAAAAAGGTTTGATTGCTATCAAAACTACTTCTCTATTTATACGATGAAGATGTTGAACTATCTTTTCTACGACATTACACATATTAAGCTCATTATCAAGCCTTGTAACGATATAAATCTTTTTATGTGCTCTTACAAATTCGCTGAGTATACGTCTATTCTCTATAGTAAACATCTCATTGTCTTTCACATCACCCATGAGATAAAGTTTATGTTCTGCATCTACATTATTTAGATTTATATGATTGATATCAGCCAATAAGGAAAAATAGTTACTGTTATTTTTCATATTCATCTGTACAATTTCAATTCCACTATCACCAATACCAATGACACAATGCTTTTGGCTCTCTTCATTCTCTATTATCTGAAAATCTATAGGCTTAACTCCTTTCGGGAAACGATATTTACATAATATTTTCACATCCTTTATAGGGATCTTTTTAAAAACTTCCCTGACCTTGCCAGTTTTACTTCTATGCATAAACATACTCCTTCAACTGTTTGCCATGCAGTCTCATCTTACGAATAGCTTGCTGCTCTACCTGACGTACTCTCTCTTTGGAAATACCAAGTTTTTCTGCTATCTCATCAAGGGTATATTCATAAGGGTTTTGTGGGATTTGGTACATTTTTGAAGTTTTTTTCATAGCTTTCCTTTCGCTGGGGTGGACTATTTGCGAAAAGTAGCTGAATGATATTTAAAATTTTCTTATACGAAGAAAGTTAAACTTTTAACGTCATAATTATTTACTACAAAAGTAAAAAACTATTCAACTTAATATTATCAAACATTTGAATAGACTACTTATAATATTTATCTTTAAAAGCCTCTATTTTATTTTTTAAATCATAATTATCTTCTATTTTCTTTATCGTTGAGGGTTCATTGCATTCATATTTAAGGGTCATTTTGGTGATTGATTTAAGCATAGAAATATCTTTTAAGTTACTTTTAGACCCCCCAGAAAAAAGTCTTTTTTCTGACACCAGATAATCTACTCTTACAAACCTATATAACGCATTTTTAAACTTTTTATGGTCTTTTTTCCCTAAATTATGACGTGGTGCATGCAAAATATTGTATTGGGTAGTATCTTTCGGAATAAGCATTATTTTTGCTTTGTTTTTATTAAAATAGTCCTGAAGTTCTGGATAAGAAGATATCTCTTGAGATATCTCTTCTACTATAGTATTTCTGACGTTTGCAGGTCCTGCAATATATTTTTCATTTAATCTTATTCCTCTTATTAATATGCCTCCATAATATTTTTTATTTCCAAATGTTAAATCTACTCCACCATATTTACCCCATGATTCATGGGCATAGATAAAAGTATTAGTATTTTTCTGTAAATCGTGCAGGTGAACATATATATCACTATGTTTTTCACAATTGAAATAATAAAATTCTATTTCAGTTAATTCAAATTCTAAATGATCAATTTTCAGTATATAGCAATTCATCAAATCATTTGCAGTGTGATAAAATATATATTGCATTTCCTCAATTGAGCCATCTGATTTATCTATTTTATTATTTAAAATATTTATAGGGTTATTCACACTGTTTATCCTCATATTAAATGTTTACAAGTCACCAAATTATAACTTAAACTTTCTTTTTCACTAACAATAATGATATTTCTTAAGTTTTTTTCTTTGCACTTTTAAACGGTCTGATCCTTTAAACTATCTAATACTCTTCATGCTTAATTTTTTTGGAGGATAAAGCACATGTATCTTTAAAGAAGACACTATATATTTATCACCAATAACCTCTTTTCTAATTTTTTGAAGCTTATCATTCATTATGATTTTCCTCTATGATTTGTCTTATTTCATCTCCTATTGACTGAATCAAACCTTAAACATAGCTCATGAAATTAAAGGTTTGATTCAGTTTCAAAAACCTAAGATTTCTTCACCTTTAATCCATTGGAGCAATAATGAACAAAAAAACCACTGTCTATTTTTCAGACCTACTACGCATAGAACATCCTGTTTTATTTTCAAATCTCAAATCAATTTTAAACAGACATCGCTATGAAGTAACAACACTAAAAGAAACAAAAGATATCTGGATAAGAGACTTCATGCCAATCGTATTTGATGACAAATGTATACAATACCGTTATGAACCAGATTATCTTATGGAACCATCATTACTTCCATATCGTACCGATCCAAATGATCCTATCAAAGAACTAGGACTACAAACTGAAAAGATAGAGCTTATTTTAGACGGTGGCAATGTTGTAAAATGTCATGATACAGCAATCATGACAAATAAAGCCTTTGAAGAAAACAAAAGTCTTGAAATCACATGTGACACTTTAAAGGGCAAACTCCCTCCACGAAGAAGACTCATCATTCTACCAAGAGATCCACATCCTGAAGAAATCTATGGTCATGCGGATGGCATGGTACGTTTTATCAAACAAAATCATATTTTGGTTAACTCACAATATCCAGATAATTTTAAACATAAACTGCATCATTCACTCAATAACAGTGGATTAAAAACGACGGAACTCAAAGTCAAAGAAAATACAAAGTATGCATGGGGATATATAAATTTTTTACATCTTGATGATCTCATTATCCAACCAGCTATCGACAAAGTAAATGATGCCTATGTCAAGAGCCAGCTCGAAGAGTTATATCCAAATACAATCGTTGAGCTATGCGACGCGAAAGCTATCCTAAAAAAAGGAGGAGGCTTCAACTGCATTAGTTGGGAATATGCATATTAATTCTTTTTGAAATCTATCTACAGTTGATATTTTTTTTATATAAAAGGCACTAAAAAAGACCCGTAGAATTTTCAAAATGCTACAATGTCTTGATATATCGGGCTTCAATGAGATTCAACCTCCGACTCATCTATTTGTTCGTAATAAAAAACTTTTTTATTATGTCTCCACCCATAAAAATAGGTTAAGCACCTCCTCTCCTCTTCTCTGGAATCACACCCTATTGATAAACACTCATCCTATTAGCCTCTAATCTCATTCAATGCATCATTTAATGCGTCATATAATCCGCTCTTGTATTCGCTTTCATTAAGGCATGAATAGGTTTGCATCTGCTTAAGTATCTGCTCCTGGAAATGCTGCTGTATCTTTTTCTCTTCTTGCATATAGTAATATAACAGTTCACCCAGATATTCTAATCCTGTAATCCGTCCCTCTCTGTATTTTTTGCTTATTTTGAGGGTGCCCGTATTGAACTTGTACATTGTAAGTTGATTTGCGCAATGTTTACTGACTTTTTCAAGAAGTTCTTTTGATGTAGGTTGCATCTTTGCCTCCATCCATTTTTTTATAATACTGACATAAAATGGAACAGGGAACCAAATATATGGCAAATTGTCAGAAAAGAAGATCAATTCGCGGAAATTAGTTAAAAGATTTTTATAGAATTTGCTAAGGTCTTAACTACTTGATTAAGGTTGAATTGCACTTGTGATTAGAATTGGCGACATATATAAAAAACGTATGAAATTTTGCATTTGTTGTAAAAATTTGTTGTAACAAAATCGAAAAAAGTGATTTATACGCCGTGTACTGGGGGTTTGCGAGTGGCGGACAGTGAGGGATTCGAACCCTCGGTACCCTTACGAGTACGCATCCTTAGCAGGGATGTGGTTTCAGCCAACTCACCCAACTGTCCGTGTGTTTTGTGGATGAGATTATAGAGCATGAAGCTTAAAGTAAAGCTTAAAAAAATCTTTTTTTTATTTTTTTTTCATATATTTTAAAAGCTTCATTTATATAACCTTTTATATAGTATGATTGCAGATAAAAATTTATCAATTCAGGTGTAACCATGTTAAAAAAATTTATTCCGTTGATTATCTTGGCACTCTTTGCTATCGGGGCATATTTCATGAAAAAGGGGATGGACAATGCCGTTAATATGGCAAATCCGACGAAAGCGCAGAAGTCCGAATAGGACTTCTGTAAAAAAGAATATTTAAAAACCTGCGATCACTTCAAGGATCTGCTCTACTTTTGCCTGAGGGTTGCTCTCTTTATAGATAGGACGCCCTACTACCGGATAATCCACCCCCTCCTGGTTTGCCAGCTCCAGTGTTGCAACACGCTGCTGATCCCCCGCATCTTCGCCAAACGGTCTGATCCCCGGACAGAGCGTCAGGAACTTCTCTGAGGTCGCCTCTTTGATCGCCCTGCTCTCAAATGTGCTGCACACCACACCGTCCAGACCGTTCTCATAGCTCATCTTTGCGAACTGCTCTGCCTTCTCGTCGATACTCTTTTCATAGATCGCCTGAAAATTTTCTTCGTCAAACGAGGTCAGTGCCGTCACTGCCAATACCAGAGGACGGTTTTTATACGCAGAGAGCCTCTCCATCACCGTTTTCATCGCTACAGGCCCTGCACTTGCATGGATATTGAACATATCCACACCGATCTTCGCGATCTCTTCGGCTGCATCGGCCATCGTGTTGGGGATATCGTAGAGTTTGAGGTCCAGAAATATCTTGAAGTCAGGATTGATCTTTTTGAGTGCCTCGATAAACGGCTTCCCGTCACGGATGTAAGAGCGGAAACCTACTTTCATCCAGATATCATACGATTTGAGAGATTCTGCCAAAGAGAGGTTCTCCTCCGCTGAGGGAAGGTCAAGTGCTACACAAAGTTCCATTTTTTTCCTTTTTGTACCCCGTTTACACTCCACCGCCGTCATTCCCTTGGAAAGGGGAATCTAAAATTAGATAGACTTTAAGGTGCAGATTCCCGATCGGAGCCGGGAATGACAGAGAGTGATGGTCTACATGGCCACACACCTCTGAAACGGGGTTAAATAATTAGTGCTATAATTATACTTTAAAATTCATAACTAAGGACTAAACGACTATGTTTGGAAGAAGACGCGAAACAAAAAGATATGACATTACTCAAGAAGTCATGGAAACCTATAACTATGCGAAGATCACCACTGGCAAAGGGGTTATCTGGGTAAAACTTTACGGTGAGGATGCGCCAAACACAGTGGCAAACTTTGCACACCTGGCAAACGAAGGGTTCTACAACAACCTTAAATTCCACAGAGTGATCCCGGGGTTCATGGCTCAGGGCGGATGTCCGCACTCAGGACCTGGTGGTAACCCTGCGATGGCCGGTACAGGCGGTCCGGACTGGTGTATCGACTGTGAAACAGACACAAGTGCACATACACACAGACGCGGTTCTCTCTCTATGGCACACGCAGGACCGAACACAGGCGGCAGCCAGTTCTTTATCTGTTTTGTACCATGTCCTCACCTTAACGGTGTTCACACGGTATTTGGCGGCATCGAAGAGAATGATACAGAGAGCTTCATCGTGCTTGATAACATCGAGCAAAACGATGCGATCGAATCGATCGAGATCGTTGCTGAAAAGGCATAATTATTTTTGTCATCCTCGGGTTCGACCCGGGGATCTTAACTCTAGATTCCCGATCACGTCGGGAATGACACTTATTTAAAGGACACTCATGTTCGGATACTACCGTGTTGCATCTGCAGTCAATCAAACTACCGTAGCCAACCCTGCCCAAAATGCCAAGGAAGTGATCTCTCTGATCAAAGAGGCGCACCAAAAAGAGGTTTCTGCCATTGTATTTCCCGAACTCACCCTTACCGGATACACTGCCAGTGATCTTTTGCTCAACCAGACCCTGCTGCACTCCCAGAAGGATGCACTCAGGGAAATATTAAATAATATAAAAGAGATCGATACGATCGCTATCCTGGGATATGCGCACCTGGAAGCAGACAGGCTCTACAACTGTGCGCTCGTACTGCAAAACGGCAAGATCCTCGGTGTTGTCCCCAAAACCTATCTGCCGAACAAAAAAGAGTTCTATGAAAAACGCCACTTCATAAGCGGCAGAGAGATCGTAGGAACCACCACGTCTCTTCTGGATGCGGAAGTGCCGTTTGGTACCGATCTGCTCTTCAGTGACGGCAAAGAGATGACCTTCGGCGTAGAGATCTGCGAGGATCTCTGGGCCGTAACCCCTCCGAGCAACCAGATGGCAAGCAACGGTGCGAACCTGATCTTCAACCTCTCGGCAAGTAACGAACTGATCGGCAAACATGAGTACCGTGAAGAGCTGGTCCGCACACAAAGTGCACGCTGTATGGCTGCCTATGTCTACAGTTCGGCAGGTGTCGGAGAGTCCACTACCGATACGGTCTTTGGCGGACATGCGATCATCAGCGAATACGGTACAACCGTTAAACAAAATGAACGTTTCAGGATGGAGAGCCATCTCATCACCGCCGATGTCGACCTCGAGCGTCTCAGATGGCTCAGGCTCAACGAGACAAGTTTCAGTGACGGCAGTCGGGAACCGGCACGTATGATCAAGGTAGCCCCTACCCCTGCGATCAGCGACATAGAGCGTGAGATCAACCCGATGCCTTTCGTCCCCTCCCAGTATGCCGACAAGCGGGCACGCTGCGATGAGATCGTGCAGATACAGGCACACGGGCTGATCAAGCGCATGACACACGCCCGTATCCACAAAGCCGTGATCGGTATCTCCGGCGGACTGGACTCTACACTTGCCCTGCTCTCTACTCACAGGGCCTTTGCGATCATGGGATGGGACCACAAAGATATCATAGCGATCACGATGCCTGGCTTTGGTACCACTACACGCACAAAAAGCAATGCCGAGAAGCTCTGTGAGACACTGGGTGTTACCCTCAAAACCGTAGATATCACCGATCTCTCACTCAACCAATTTGAGGCGATCGAACATGACCCCAACGAACATACCGTGACCTACGAAAACGTGCAGGCAAGGATCAGAACCTCCATCCTGATGAATACCGCCAACAAGCTCGGCGGACTGGTCATCGGTACGGGAGACCTCAGTGAAGTGGCGTTGGGCTGGTCGACCTACAACGGCGACCATATGAGTATGTATTCACTCAATGCAAGTATCCCTAAAACACTGGTGCAGTATGTCATCGAGTACTTCAAATCCGAAGAGGAGATCGCAGCGATCATCGATGATATCCTCGCTACCCCGATCAGTCCCGAACTGCTGCCGCACAAGGAAGATGAGATCGTACAGCACACCGAATCTATCGTAGGGCCCTACGAGCTTCATGACTTCTTTTTGTACCACTTTGTCAAGTATGGGGCGAAGCCGGAAAAGATCCTCTACCTGGCGAAAAAAGCGTTTGATATTAAATACGATGAAGAACATATCAAAGAGTGGCTTATCCTGTTCCTCAAACGCTTCTTTACCCAGCAGTTCAAGCGCTCATGCATCCCTGACGGCCCCAAAGTCGGTACGATCAGCCTCTCTCCGAGAGCGGACTGGCGGATGCCGAGTGATGCGGACTTTGAGGCGTGGGTGGAGAAGTTGGATTGATATTTCAGTATCAATATCTTTATTATCTACCAGGAATATACACTGTATCTGTTATTTTTAGACGATTTACAGATAAGACGTTTTATATCAGTACCTGGTATCCGATACTTATTATTTTTTCGTTTATAATTGCAGGGCTTATGACCAGACCGATTAAGCATTATTTAGAAAAAAAATATAATAAACCTGAAAAAAACAGTATCACCTATTTACTGTTCTTCTTTGCATTTTGGTTTTTTTTCATCTATGATCTGCCTCAAATATTCCATTCAATTAATAAAGTTCAAACTCAAATTAATATTTCAATTATTCAAAAAAAAGCTTACATGAGCGGTGGTAGAAATAATTATAAAAAACATTATAATTTTACTGTTTCCTCAGATAATAAAACTTTTGATAACCAAACTATGAAAGCTTTAGACGATACTAAATATGCTTATTTACAGGAGAACGATAAAATCATACTGAATGGTGACATTTCTCCTTTTATGTTCAAATTAAAAAAAGTAGACCTGATTTTTTCACCATTGACAGAAAAAGAGAATAGCCGTCCTCCTATTCCACCCCAGATAATAAACTAAGGATATGATCATGAAAAACTACAAACCGCTCAAACACTTCACCCAAACCGTCCTGCAGGGACTTTTCGGGCTGCTGCCCATTACGATCTTTGTCGTTCTGATCCTCTGGATGTACGGGAAGGTCGACATGCTTGTAGGCTGGGTCTTTACCAGCGTCGGATTTACCCCCGAACATCACAAATTTTTGTGGTTTCTTCTGGCCCTGGGGAGTTTTGTACTGCTTCTCTACTTCATGGGGCTCCTGATAAAGACAAGAGTTATCGGATACTTTGAGGGACTGATGGCCAGGTTGCCCGGCTACAAGACGATCAAGGACCTGATCAATATCTTCAACTCCTCCAAAGAGGGGGAGAACCGCGTACTGGTCGTCGTGATCAAAGGATTTGCCAAGGAGGGGTACAATATCGGGCTGATGTATTCGCAAAAAGAGAGTATCATCAAAGACCACTACACCGTAACCCTCTCCATGTCCCCTATCCCCAACGGCGGTTATATGTTTGAAGTACACAGGGAGAATATCTTTGTGATCGAAGAGGCAACCTTCGATGACAACCTTCAGTATCTCCTCTCCATGGGAGTTAAAAGTTTTGCCGAAGTGATCAGGAGCGAACCAAAACCGCTCGATGCACTCCCCTCCCTCGATGCATGGCTTGCTACCCATAAAAACAGCTGATCTTCAGCTGTGCATCCCCTCGGTCATCCTAATAGACCTTTTAGCATTACTTGGATAGAATATTACGAAATTTAATATCCTGAGGTTTATTTTGCTATTTAATGTAACACAAATTCAAAACATTTTACCACATAGATACCCTTTTTTGCTCGTTGACAGAATCACAGAGCTTGAAGCGGGAAAATCTATCGTGGGCTATAAAAATATCACTATTGCCGAGCCTGTATTTCAAGGGCACTTCCCTGATCACCCCATCTTCCCCGGTGTAATGATCATCGAAGGTATGGCGCAGGCCGGCGGTGTACTTGCTTTTGAAAGTATGAGCGATGAAGAAAAAGCAGGCAACACCGAAAAAGTGGTTTACTTTATGAGCATCGACAAAGCAAAATTCCGTGCGCCTGTAACACCGGGAGACCAACTTGTATACAAGCTTGATGTTATCAAAAACAAAGGTGCAATATGGAATCTCGACGGGAAAGCCTATGTTGACGGTAAATTGGTGGCACAAGCAGAGCTTAAAGCTATGATCGTTGACAAATAGGATAGTATTGATGTCAAATATCCATCCAACGGCGATCATAGAAGATGGTGCACAACTCGGAGAGAATGTCACTGTCGGCCCTTTTGCCTATATCGGCCCGAAGGTAAAGATCGGTGAAGGTACCTCCGTCGCATCACATGCCGTGATCGAAGGAGATACCACGATCGGAAAGCATAACCGCATCTTCTCTCACACAGCGATCGGTACGATCCCGCAGGATCTGAAGTTCAAAGGCGAAGAGGTGCAGCTCATCATCGGTGACAACAACACGATCCGTGAGTTTACCCTCTTCAACCCGGGCACCGAAGGCGGCGGTTCTGTCACAAAAGTCGGAGACGGCAACCTCTTTATGGGGTATGTACACTTGGGGCACGATGTCATCATCGGTAACCACTGTATCCTTGCCAACGGTGTGACTCTGGCGGGACATGTCGAACTCGGAGACCATGTCGTTATCGGCGGACTTACACCGGTTCATCAGTTTGTCCATATCGGCGACTTTGCCATGATCGGCGGAGCTTCTGCACTGTCACAGGATATCCCTCCATTCTGTCTGGCAGAAGGCAATCGTGCCACCCTGCGCGGGCTCAATCTTACAGGACTTAGACGCATGATGGAGCGGGAAGATATCAATGCACTCAAGTCAGCCTACCGAGAACTTTTTGAGCAGGGGCAGCCGCTTCAGGAAGTTGCAGCATCACTGCTCGAAAGCAGTGACTCTTCAAAGGTAAAACAGCTGTGTGAGTTTATCCAAACCTCTAAAAGAGGAATACCTTTTACAAGGAATGAGAATGTCAAATAAACAAGAGTGTAGTTTTTGTCATGCTACAGAGAGTATGGAAAACCCGCTGATCGCAGGCGAAGGGGTATATATCTGTTCAAACTGTGTGATCTCGGCCTACAAGATCCTTTTTGGCGAAGAAGAACTGGAAGAAATAAGCAGTGCAGAGATCGCCCATACGCTCTATACACCCAAAGAGATGTATGAGATGCTCAGTGACTATGTGATCGGCCAGGAAGAAGCAAAGAAAACACTCTCTGTAGCGGTCTATAACCACTATAAACGTATCTTTAGAGATATCGATCAGGAAGATGATACACAGATCTCCAAGTCCAATGTGCTTCTTATCGGTCCAACGGGATCAGGAAAAACCCTCATGGCACAAACGATCGCAAAATTTCTCAATGTGCCTATTGCTATCGCGGATGCGACCAACCTTACCGAGGCCGGGTATGTCGGGGAGGATGTAGAGAATATCCTTACAAAACTTTTAATGGCGGCAGACGGTGATGTGGAACTCGCGGAACAGGGTATCGTATTTATCGACGAGATCGACAAGATCGCACGTATGGGGGAAAACCGATCCATCACCCGTGATGTTTCAGGCGAAGGGGTACAGCAGGCCCTTCTGAAACTCATCGAAGGCTCAGTGGTCAATATACCGCCCAAAGGCGGACGTAAGCACCCCAACCAGGACTTCATTCAAATAGATACCACCAATATCCTTTTCATCTGCGGCGGGGCATTTGACGGATTGAATGATATTATCAAAAGAAGGATCGGCGGCAATATCTTAGGCTTTGGCCAAGAAAAACGTTCAAAGACGGAGAGCGAAGAGCTTTTGCATCTGGTTGAATCCGATGATCTGGTATCCTATGGTCTTATTCCGGAACTTATCGGCCGTCTGCATATCTTTGCTACACTTGGAAAAATCACCAAAGAAGCCATGGTACGCATCTTGGTTGAGCCGAAAAATTCACTGGTAAACCAATATCAGAAACTCTTTGCGATCGATAACGTGAAGCTGACATTTGAAGAGGAAGCACTGGAGTATATTGCACAGAAAGCGATCGACAGAAGGACCGGAGCACGTGGATTGCGTTCGATCCTGGAGGAGATACTGCTTGATATTATGTATGAACTGCCTGAGCTTGAAGGATATGAAGTTGTCATCACGGAAGATGTGGTCAGCGAAGGCGCCAAACCTGTTTACATCAAAAACAAAAAAACGGCATAAAATAAATCAGAAGGAAGAAGTAGATGTTTAAAAAATTATTAGGTTTGTTTTCCAATGACCTGGCGATTGACCTGGGTACAGCAAACACACTTGTACTTGTGAAAGGACAGGGAATCGCGATCAATGAGCCTTCGGTTGTAGCCATACAGTACGACAAACATGGGCAGGAACGTATTTTGGCTGTAGGCCAGGAAGCGAAAGAGATGGTGGGGAAAACCCCCGGGAATATCAAAGCGATCCGTCCGATGAAAGACGGAGTGATCGCAGACTTTGAAGTTACAGAGATGATGATCCGCTACTTTATCGAAAAGGCACACAAGAGGAAAGGTTTCCTCTCTCCGCGTATCATTATCTGTGTACCTTACGGCCTGACACAGGTTGAAAGGCGTGCAGTGAAAGACTCTGCGCTGAGCGCAGGTGCACGATATGTCTATCTGATCGAGGAACCGATGGCTGCAGCCATCGGTGCAGGGCTCCCGGTAAAAGACCCGAACGGAAACCTTATTGTAGATATCGGAGGCGGTACGACAGAGATCGGTGTTACCTCTCTGGGCGGTCTCGTCCTGAGTAAATCCATTCGTATCGCCGGTGACAATCTAGACCAGGCAATCGCGGACTACATCAAAAAGAACTTCAACCTTCTTATCGGTGAGCGTGTCGCCGAAGATCTGAAGATCAAGATCGGTACCGCCGTCCCGTTGGATGAAGAGCTTACCACATTGGTGAGAGGAAGAGACCAGGTAAACGGCAGCCTTGTAGCGATCGATATCACATCGGAACATATCAGAACAGCGATCAAGCCTTCCCTCGAAGAGATAGCAGATGCACTGAAATCTGTTCTGGAAGAGACTCCGCCTGAACTTGCAGGGGACATCGTAGAGAACGGAATTGTACTGACAGGCGGGGGTGCACTCATCAGGGGGCTGGACAAATATCTTTCCGATCTGGTAAAGCTTCCTGTATTTATCGCGGAAGAACCGCTTCTTGCCGTTGCAAAAGGAACAGGAAAAGCACTGGAAGAGATCGATCTTCTCCAGCAAACAGCGTATGAAGACTAGACTCGTTATTATTGTCATACTGTTACTGATCCTGACAGTACTTCTTACCAGAAATGATGAGCGTATCACCAATACGCTTATCAGCATTATCAATCCTCTCAAGCAGCACTATAAAAATTTTACACAGGATATAGAGGACAAAAGTCAAAGCTATATTT
Source organism: Sulfurovum sp. (assembly GCA_028696055.1). Classification (GTDB taxonomy): domain Bacteria; phylum Campylobacterota; class Campylobacteria; order Campylobacterales; family Sulfurovaceae; genus Sulfurovum. The sequence goes on along the minus strand of JAQVHV010000026.1, from coordinate 423 downwards.
TCCAGAAAGAGTCGATTGAGAAACTCACCAGAGAAAACAGAATACTCAGGCAACGCCTGTTGGAACAGACAGACTATATCAAACAGATCAAAGATATCTACAGTGTGCTTCCCGCGCTCGAACGCTACCCAGTACAGAATATCTCAATTACAGATACCATCTCCTATGTAAAACTCAACAGCTTTTCACAGATACTACTGACAAAACCCAAAAACCTCAAAGAAGAGAAGCTCTACGGCCTGATACAGCAAAACGTTGTCGCTGGTATCGCCCAGATGAAAAATAACCAGCTCTTTGGATACCTTACTTCGGATAAAAAATGCCGTTTTTCTGTCTTTATAGGACAAAGGAATGCACCTGGTATTGCAGAAGGCCTGCAGCAAAATGAAATGCTGGTTAAATTCATCCCAAAATGGTATGATA
>JAQVHV010000025.1 GCA_028696055.1 Sulfurovum sp. | reverse complement strand
CATCGATATCAAACCTAAAGCTCAATTTGGACGCGAGAAAACAGAGTTTTGGGATAACTACAGAAAAGAGATGGATTACAACCGTGAGCAGAAAAAAGAATCGATAGAACCAATCAGAAATAAGTACTCAAAGAAAAAAGAAAAACTCTCTCAAGCCTACAAGCTGCAGCGACAGAAAATCAAGACAGATCGCAAGCTCAAGGGCGCAATGAAAAAGGAACTTTACAGTTTCCATTATCAAAAATACCTCAAAAACCTTCAAAGACTCAGAGAAGAAGAGCAAAAAGATAAAAAAGAGGTGTACAGCAAGTACAGGCAGATCACCTATAAAGAGTACCTCATGAGAGAGGCTATGAAAGGAGATGCCAAAGCCCTGGAAACTCTCAGAACCACCAAACCACCAAAGCCAAGAGAAAATGAAAACACACTGGGTTCCAGAACCAATCATAAACTCTATGTTTCATATCAGCCGCTTCTCACAAAAAAAGGCTTTGTAGTCTATCGTCTGGATGATACAAACGATCAATCCAAGATCATCGATAAAGGCAACCATCTCAAGATCACCAACGCAAGTGACGAGGCCATACTCAAAGCCCTGGAAATGGCAAAACAAAAGTATGGGAAGCAGCTACAGATCACCGGTGATGATAAGTTCAAAATGAAGGTGATCAACCTGGTACACAAGCACGAGCTTGATATCGGATTCAAAGATCCGAAGATGCAGCAGGTCTTAGATGCTGCCAAAGCCCAGGAGCGACGCGGCAGCGTTCATAAAAAAAGTGAGAAAATGGAGAGGTAGGGAATAAAGGTTCTTATTATCTTTTGGTATGCATTTCACCAGGAGACTGGTGAAACAATGTCATATTCAAAAAAATTTGATAGTGGATAAACAAAGATTGATAATTCGCATATTTTTAAAGGAGGTTCTGAAAATGCCGCAAACACAAACAAGAAAAGTTATGTTAGAATATTTCACTAAAATAAATGGGAAGAAAAACAGGGGAAACAGATCAATGACGATGGCACGTACTTTTCAACAATTTTTCACCCCACCCAAATACAGCCAAGTCATGATTAATGCTTTACACATTCAACAACCAAAAAAAATTATCGATTTAGCAATGGGAGAAGGTTCTTTACTTTTAGAAGCAATGAGAAGATGGGAAAGCTCATTAATTTATGGAAATGATATTGATCCTAACTGTTGTCGTAAAATAATCCAAGAACACTCTAATATTAGTTGCCACGATCATGATATTTTCTTAAATGCATCATTAGACAAACTTCTTCAATCAATTGGGAAGGTTGATCTATGTGTTGCCAATCCTCCTTTTCACTCAATTAAACAAAATGAAGATATTAGAATACTTTTGAAAGAATTCAGTTTAGATGAAATTTATCAGTCCGAATATATCCCTTCAGAAGTTCCTTTTATTTTACAAAATTTCAAAATCTTAGAAAAATTTGGAACATTGGCAATTATTTTACCTGATGGGTTTTTCACAAATAAAAAATTAAAACATTTTAGACAATTTCTAATTTCTAATTTTCTTATTGAAAAGGTAATCGAATTACCAAAAAAAATTTTTAAAAACACTCATGCAAAAACTCATATTTTAATTTTACGGAATGAAGCTCCTGTCTCACAAACTATTACACTTACACAACATATTAAAAGTGTTCCAATCGCAATCTCTAGTTCAGATGCAATAGAAAGAATGGATTATAGCTACTATTCACAGCAACTTGATGATAAAAACACAACATCTATATCAGAACTTGATGTAACTTTTTTAAGAGGTAAATCAAGATATCTATTAAAAGAAGTAAATAGCCAACATATTTTACATACAACAAGTTTTAGACATGGAACTTTATTGTCAAATCGTCTTAAAACCAAAAAGAAACTCAAAGAATTTTCCAATCATATTACCGAACATGGAGATATTGTTATTGCCAGAGTAGGCACATCGTGCTTAGGTAATATTGGGATGGTTCAAAGTGGTTACTTTATAGCAACTGACTGTATTATTATTATTAGAACAAAAAACTTGAAACTACGTGACATAATCTACAATGCACTTATTTCACAACAAGGGCAACAATGGATTAAAGCTAACTCCAAAGGTGTAGCTGCCAGACATATTACTCTTGAAGCAATAAAAAAATTTCCGATAACATTATAAGTCTAGAAGAGGGGGAAGAGAAATGTATGACTTACCGTATGAATGGGAGTCTTTCTATATAGAGATGTGTGACCGTGCAAAAACATATATTAAAATAAAATATTGGGATATTACTGAAGAAGATTTACTTTTATGGTTATCCAACTTTAATACTGATCATGAAAAGTTTTTTTCAGCAATCATAATATATCGCCTCATATATCGGAATGAGCAACCCAGACTATCCATGTATCACCATATCATAGAGGTAATCTTGCCAGAAATTTTAACAAAACATCATATTTATGACGTTGTATCCCTAGAAAAGTTCTATGATGATCTCAAGAGAAACTTTCACAATATCCCATTCCGCTTTTCAACTGTTGAAGGTGTTGATCAGCAAGCCTCCAAAAGCGGACATGAAATATTAAGAAGCTTTGCAAGAAAAGGGAGTTTTCACAATAATTTAAAAATCTCTGTTAATTCCTTACATCAACAGGATCCACAAAAAATTAAAGCGATAGTTCTTTTTGATGACATCATGGCTACAGGAGAACAGTTCAATACTTTTTTACAAAAATACAATTCAGTACTTTCTAATTTTCTTATAATCTATTGCCCACTTACTGCTTATATTGATGCGATATCTTACATTGAAAGAGAACATCCTAATGTTATCGTCTCTCCTGTTGAAGTATTAAATGCAAAGTATTGTTTCTTTAATAAATCATTTATGCCAAAAATTGCCGAAAATATTGATATGGATGAGCTTAAACGTTTTTATATTTCATTAACTCGCACAAAGACTCATCTTAGACAAGATCTCTTAGGGAAAGGTAAATTGTCTTTAACGTATATTTTTGATGTATCCTCCCCCAATAACTCTTTACCCATTCTTAGCTATGAAGATTCAAACTGGAAAAAACTTTTCCCAAGATAAAAAGGATATTTTATGAAAGAACTGCTATCTCAAATCTTTAAAAAAAATAGAGCCGAAGAATTTCCTGACGATCTATGGAATAATTTTGTTTTACCTATTGATTACGAACAACATAACTTGTTGACCAATGCTAAAGGAATCAAAGTAGAGGGAGGTAGAGGTACTGGAAAGACAATGTTTTTGAAGTACCACTGTTTTCCTACCCAATTAAGTCCAAAAAGAACAGATATTAAAGATATTGATAATATTGGAATCTACTGGAGACCAGATACACATTTTGTCCAACTGATTAATAAAAACTACTTAGGAGACAAATGGGGAGCTGTTTTTAATACATACATTGGGTTATCTTTACTAATAAAGTTCTCAGAGTTTATTCAGCAGTTAATTAAATCAAATTATAAAGATGCATCTTTAAAAAAAGAACTGCAAAAATTGCTTATTCCTATATTTTTGACTGAAGAGCTAAAAGCAGCAGAAACAACTTTATATCTTGAACTTGCAAGACATTGTCATGGGTTAAAGTACAAATTACAAAACTGGTTAAATAATCCATCAAAAGAACCCCCTATTTTGATTGATGGGAAAGCTTCATTAGAGTATGTTATTCAAGATATTAAAGGGCAAGGATTACTTACAAATACCTCATATCATATTTTTATTGACGAATTTGAAAATCTCCGTGAAGAACAACAAATCATTATAAACGACTGGATGAAACATGGTGAACAACCTTTACTGTACAGCATTGCATATAAAAAATTTGCAAAGATTTCACACGATACTAGTGGAGTAGAATCCACACAAAGAAGAAACGATCATCGTATCGTTGATCTGATCAATGATGTATATGCTAGAGATGAATACAGTTTCAAAGTTTTTGCTGCTGAAATCATAGTAAGCAAACTACAAGAGTTTTTACCTAATTTACAACTGATAAACAAAAACATAATATCCGATATAGAAAAACTTCATACAAGAAGAGATAGTATGTATCAGAGAGATATGCTAAAAATTGCTAATATTGTTTTTCCCGAATTAACTTATAGTGAAATTGCTGAGCAAATTCTTAATGATGTTACATTGAATAGTCGTATTCAAAAAAATATTGAACAGGCCTTAAAAGAAAAAAAATCTACTTTAAAAAGTAATGTCTTTATTGATATTAATTTCCCTGATGCCAGTTTGGTTAATAGTATATTACTATATCGGAAAAAAACTGTTCCATCACAACTTCAAAAAACCTTTGAAGAATATAAACTTAACCCCAATTCAAAAGAAAAAATTATAGCTCAATACAAAGAGCAAATTAGTAATAATATCGTTGGCTCAATTCTTTATATATATACTTCATATCCTCAAAGAATTTGTCCAATATATTCCGGTTTTAATAGATTTTACTCTATGTCTAAAAACAATTTACGTCACCTTTTAGAACTATGCTACCAATCATTTGTTGAGCTTGAAAGCAGTACACAAAACTTAGAAAACTTAAAAGAGTCATTGCCTATTGTTCCCATTGAGAGTCAACTTAAAGCAGCGAAGTTCTGTAGTAAACAAGAACTTGACACCATATCTGAACTAGGACCATATGGACAAGACTTGCAAAAAATAGCAAATAGATTAGGAAGAATATTTTATCTAAAACAACGAATTCGCACACAAAGTAAACCTGAGAATATACACTTCTCAGTTGAAACACTAGCTTTAAACTCAATAGATGAGAAAATAAATATATTAATTAATCAAGCAATGTTATGGAATGTATTACAAGAATATGAATCAACTAAAGGAACAGCTGATAATATTTCAACCAAAGAGTATATGCTCACTCCAATGCTTGCCCCCTTTTATAAAATCACTCCTAGAAAAATTCACAAAATAGTTTTTTCTGTCGAAAACTTAAAAACTATTTTTTTGGAAGATGATGAAAAATTTGACAATTACTACAATAGGCTTATCAAAGAGTGGAAAATAGATGATGAACCTGAATTAATTCAAAAAAGTTTATTTGGAGATGAGTTTTGAAAATAGAATTTAAAAACATCCTATCTCATAGTTCAATTGAGGAAGCATTTCTGCAAATTAACAGCATAGCATATCATGGGGACGCAATAGATGAAAGAGGAGAAGCTGCATTAGAATTGCTCAATCAATACAGCGATCAGTGCATTAAAATTCATTATAATGATGAAGAGTTTGTTTTAACAATAGATTCAATTTCATATAACAAAGATGATTTTACCAATTATTTTTTGGAAAGCATCCAAGCAGAAAACATTATTATTGAAGCGACAACACTTAGTTTTGCAGAAATTTTATATCTTCTAAAATCTTGTTTACAAAATAGCTTTGTAGAAACAATTCAAATTTTATACATTGAACCAAGTGAATATAAATTTAAAAATACTTCTATGACCTCATATGATGAATTCGCTTTATCAGATAGGTTTAAAGAGTATCCACCGTTACCTGGTTTTACAATTAACGCAGAGTACAATGATGTTGACCTTATTGCTTTTTTAGGTTTTGAAAAGTCAAGACTAGGTCAAATCTTTACATTAGACGAAACAATTTATCCGAACTTTATCCCAGTTATTCCTTTACCAGGGTTTTCTCCAGGATGGGAGAATAGAACTATCAATAACCACATTAAGTTTTTTACAGAGAAATATTTTTTCTCTGAACTTAAATACGTTTCTGCGAATAATCCTTATCAGGCTTATAAACTTCTGGAGAACTTAGCTCAAACAAAACCAAAATTTAGAATTGCACCTATTGGAACAAAGCCAAACGCAATCGGCTGTGCAATTTTTTTAGTCAACACTGAAAGTGAAGAGATCCGATATGGTGTACTATTTGATTTTCCAGTGAAAACAAAAAAAAGATCTGAAGGAATAGGAAAAACTCATATTTATAATTTAAAAAAGGTCTAAATTTTGGGGATGGCTACAAGAGTCTGACAATCTCTCAACTAGCCATCCACTTTGAAGGACGGCTTGATGATGCGTTAGACTTATGATACAATTTTAGGATTATCCGATGCTGACACAGAATATTGAACAGTCCCCGACGCAGGGAGATGCGCTTTGGGGGGCGAGTTTATGGCCTTGTTAGGTAATCCTATTACTTTGATTTACGGCAAACAAAAGTTACCAAATCGTGCTTGCTCGACCCAAATACAAGGTCAACCCATTGTACTTTGTCGTACATTTTGATGTTTGATTGCGCATCTTCACCATAGCCCAAGTCCTGATAGCGTTGATTATTGCAATCGATGCGCGTAACTGAGTAACCATGACTCATTGCACTCACACGACTATGAATTGTTTTTAAATAATTAGTCGTCCCTGAAAAACCCACTTCGAACACATCAGGACGATTTTATACCTGGGATTCTAAGATAGTGTAAAATAAAGTTCGGGTTTAAAAACAGACTTGATAAAGTTCATTCATTATACGAAAAATACACAGGTACATCAAAAAGCATCGACCAAAGAACCATTGTCTGCCTTTGGATATTCAGGATCGAGGTACCTCTTGCCCACCATAAGTTGCTCACTGCCAGGATCTTCTTCGGCTTCTCGATCAAACTGTGCAAATATGTCGGAACGATTAGCTGCTCATAGCAAATCAAAACAGCGGTCCTCTCACCGTCATACTTGATCACCGGGTTATCCAGCAATGCCGCATATGCACCTTCATCGCTCCAAAACTTCCACATAGATATCGGCACCGGTACACGCTGAAAATAGATCGGTGTGGTAGATGTATCGGTGATCTCATACAGTACATTGTAATATTCTTTGGGGTTGTGTTTTGATACCTGGTGTCCTCCTGCCAGGACTGTTTTTCCATCATCCAGCCTGCTCCATATCATCCGTTGTGCCGGAGAAACGAAGCCGACACTGCTCTCCGGCAGCAGAACATAAGGCTTTGAACTCTCATTTGCGATCTGCAAAAACTTCCTCTGTCTCTCAAACTCAAGCAGCGGATCCATTTCTCCGGTTGCATACAACAGATTTGAACGAACCTCTTCTACTGTCTCGCCTTTTGATAGATCAACATATAGATAATTGTAGATCGAGAGCGAGAAAACCAGGAATGACAACAGCGCGACTTTCTCTTTTGTGTATCTTCGTCCATACACGGTAAAGCCGATAAGAAAAAACAGCACCAGGAGTCCGAGAAATCCCCAGCCAGGGAAAAGTATTCCCGCTGATTGCATGGGATTCGCCCATGAAATAAGCGCGACAGGCGAAACAGCCAGAAGAACCTGAGTGATCAAAAAATAAAAAATCTTCTGTTTCATCGACCGCCCCCAGAAGATCACCCATGCAGCGGCCACGATCAAGGACGCGCCTGTATAGATCGATGCTGCATAGAGGTACTTCTCATAAAATATCGCAGTACCCCAGAACAGGCCACGTGATGCGCCGAGGTAATACCCAAGCGCAAGCAGAAAAAACAGTACTCTTTTTTCTGTGTAAAAATATAAAAGCGGGAGCAGCAGGGAGATCGGTGTCAACAGCACCGTATGCCCCCATGAAATGAACCCGATTAAAAATCCGCCCACAAGGGACAAAAGAGGGTTATCGTTTAAGTGACGCATTGTTTGATCTCTTTTTGATGCGTATAGGAGTGACAGAATCAGGCTCTTTGGCTCTTTTCATTCCGGCATCTTCCGAAACCGGTCTTAGCAGCGTCTTCTCTTCAGACTTGAGCAGCACATCGCTGTTTTGAGGTGCTTCAACCTGCGCCCTGGCTAAAAACGTATCATCCTTAAAATAAAGGATCTGCTTGCCGTAAATCGCAGGATTCCCGGCAATGAAGATCAGCATATCCCCAGATTCGATCACATTGCCTTTCCCGTCTTTTTTCATTCCCGGAAGCGTCATACATTCATCAACCGTAAGCAGCGGACGCTGCACTTCCTGATAGTTTTCACTGATATTGTCCAGCGTCAATCCTGTACGTTTACCGCTTGCGGTCCTTACAGTTTTTACGACGGTTTTCTGCCCACACATTTTAGAGAGCAATTCTGCCGTTTCCACCTTGTTCGGCGCATAGGCGACGCGGACGTGAGAATTGGATATGATCGATTCTTCTTTTGTATAGTGCTTATAGAGCTGCATCAGATCCTGCACAATGATATATGACTTGATACCATACCCGGCCATGTAGGCCAGTGCCTGTTCAAATATCTCAAGTTTACCCAGAGAGGTAAACTCATCAAGCAGCAGCAGAAGCCGGTGTTTATATCCCTTGATCGATGTCCCGCCTCCAAACTTCATATCATCGATCAGCGTTCTGAGTATCTGGTTGACAATGATCCGGATCAGTGGCCGCATTCTGTCCATCTCTTTGGGTTTGATCACAAGATACAAGCTTAACGGATTCTCGTGATTCATGAGCTCCTTGATCCTGAAATCACTCTTTGAGATATTGTTAGAGATGATCGGATCGGCATAGAGCCCAAGATTTGATGACATCGTAGAGATCACGCCTGAGAGTTCTGAATCAGCCTTATTCAACGCTTCCCTTGCCGCACCGGCAACAACGCTGTGCGCGGATCCGTTTTCAAGGTGAGGATAGGTCATCATCTCCTCCAGCACCTCCCTGATATCTTTGTTTTTATCGTTGATCGTCTGGTAAATGCTTGAGAGAGTAGGATTATAGCCCTCCTTCCTCGCTTTATAGAGTGTATGAAGGATGAAAGCCACCGTGATAGAAAATCCGGCTTTCGCCCAATAGTCATTCAATCCTTTCCCGTCTGGGTCGATGATCATCATCGCGATGTTCTGCGTTTCACCGACAACATTGTCGCCGTCAAGATCGATCTCCTCAAGCGGATTGAATTTGGCACTTGATCCGTCTGAAGAGGATGGATCAAATTTCAATACTTTATTTTTGGCGTACTTTGATCTCCAGCCCGAAGTCAACGCCCAGTTCTCGCCCTTGATATCAAGAACGATCACAGACTCCTGCCATGATAGGAGTGTCGGAAGCACCAATCCGACCCCCTTCCCTGATCGTGTAGGCGCAAAGGCCATGACGTGCTCCGGCCCATTATGGCGGAGATACTCTATTCTACCGCTTTTCTCATCCTTTACTGCGCCGATGTACACGCCTTCGTCATTGTTGAGGATACCCATGTTTTCGATCTCGTCCCTGGTTGCCCAGTGCGCGGACCCATGCACATCGTCATAAGACCTCGCTTTCCGCCCGAAAAAGAGTTTTCCAAATCCAAAGATCGCCAGTACCGCAAGAAGCATAAGCGCGACTTTGACAAAAAGCCACTTGAAAAATTCTCCGTTTTCAAGCGTATGGGAAAAGTCCGACGACCATACGATCCAGGCAAAGGGGTTGTATATCCCGAATAAAGAACTTCCTAGTGCCCTATCATACCCAAAGCTTTTTGCCACGTATTGGGTTGCCCATACGTTGATCGCCAGTACAAGCGCAAGGAATATCACAAAATTGATGATATTCCAGCTGATAGTCCTATCCTTGCTCATGTTCAGCCTTTAGGGGCCATTTCAGTGTCAACCTGGCCGTTGTTTTCCGCTGAAAGCTTTGTGAGGATCTGGTACTCCTTGCCCGCTTTGCTTTTTCGCTTCAGCGTGATCTGTTCACCATCAAGCAGCTTCTTTGCCTCAGTTTTAGTGAGATCTTTCCCCCTGATATTTTTAAATACGAATTTGTCTCCGATCCTGAATGTCTTTGCGGTTTCGACAAGCTCTCCCTCTTTTACCTCCGGGAATACAGCACTGATGAAATACTTGTTGGTAGGATCAAAATAGATCGCGCCCTTCTCTCCTTTCATCGGTGCATCCTTAGAGCTTCCGAGCAGCGTATCAAGATCATTTTCATTCAGCACTCTGCCAAAAAATTTAGTCTGATCTTTGAAGAGAGAGAACTTGCAGCCGGACTGTTTCCCGTCTTTGTAGATGTTTTTTGAACATTTGAATGTTTTCTCTGTCTCCAGTATCGGTTCTCCGCAAAGCGGGCATACGTGATCGATCTCTTTTTTAGTGTTTTGGGGTGTATCCGGGAGATCAGGCAGCACTTTGTCGATCACGGAGTTGACATACTCTTCCATCATCTCGTTGAAAATCCGGGCATACTCTTTATCTTTTTGGATCTTCTGCATCTCCCTCTCAAAATATGCGGTCATCTGCAAATCGATTGCCCCGCCGACGATATCAAGCAGTTTCTTCCCTTCCGGAGTGGTTTCAAGGCGGTTCTTCTTATTCACCGTGACATATTTATAGACCTTGATCACCTGCTCAAGTATCCCAGAACGTGTGGCCGGTGTTCCCAGCGAGAACTTCTCTGCGTAATAATCCTCCTCGTCCGAAGCAACCTGCTTCTTGTAGAGCTTATTGACGTTCTCCATAATATCAAGCAGAGCCGGTTCATCAAGCAGTGCCGGCGGCTTTGTCATCTCCCTCTTCTCTGACCAATCAAGCAGCTCCAGTTTTTGATCTTGTTTGACTTCCGGCAGCACAACATCTTTGCTTGCTTTGTTCGTTTGATAGTTGTAGCTTCTAAACCCTTTTGCCGTTTCGATCTTTCCTACCGCTTTGAAAGTCAGTCCCTCCGGCCCCGCAAGCACGATCGTTGATGAATCATACTCATACGGCTTCATGCAGGCCATGAGGAATTTAGCCACAACATATTCATAGGTTTGGCGTTCAAGCTCCGGAAGCTTTTCTATCTCGCTTTTGGTTTTGGGCATCCACGGCACAACGGCAAAGTGCTCTTCAACCTTTGCGTCATCGAACACTCTTTTGTTGGCTGCATCGATGGATATCTCAGCGCCGCCGATCTCCTCTTGATAGTTTTCAACAAGCGATCCGAAAACCTCTTCCATCTTCTCATAAAGAGATACGGGCAGATGTCTCTTTTCTGATCTCGGATAGGAGATGAACTGCTTTTCATACAGGCTCTGCATCGCTTCAACAATTTTTGCGGTTTTCGCATTGTGGAGTTTTCCAACGTTTTTAAGAATATCATTTTGATTCGGCAGAAGATCGGGATAGGTTTTTTTGGCTTCCTTGCTGACTTCGGCGACGACGAAGCTGCTTCCTTTTGTGAGATGCTGGGAAACAAAATCATTGTAGTAAACCTCCGAGATACGCGTCGTCTGGGTCTCTTTGCCCTCCTCTTCGTTTTCTGCCTGCATAACGAGATCTGCCTGCAAGCCTTCGCTGAAATCGCCTTTGATATTGTAGTATGGTTCGGGTTTGAAGTTTTCTATCTCCAGTTCTCTGTGCCTTACGATCTGCATAAGTGCGGTTCTGACCCTGCCGACAGATGTTTTACAATTCCCTTTCATGCTGAAGAGTCTTGAAAAGTTGTAACCCACTCTCGCATCTGCAAGCGATCTTGCTTTTGCCGCTTCCACATAGGAAAGATCTTCTTCTATGTCATATCTCTCTTCAAAGGCTTTTTTCAATGTTTTTGCATCCACCGCGTGGATCCACATACGTGTTATCTTTGTCTTATCCAGTACCTTTGTGTACTCCAGCATCTCATAGATAAGCAGGGAACCTTCCTGATCCGCATCTCCGGCACTGACGATCTCTTTGAGATCATCCCTTTTGAGTTCGGCTAGTACGCTCTTTACCCTGTTTTTGATATAGTCACTCTCTTTTTTTGTAACCATAGTTGGACTTTCCAGCCCTTTGATCGGTAGATTCTCCTTTGTATATTCGGGCAGGTCATACTTTGCGGCCAGCAGATGACCGCTCAGCGGCGCGATGATAAACTCACTGTTTTCATGGTGTCCGTGACTATTTGTTTGAGTGACTCCCAAAGCTGCTGCGATATCTCTTCCCAGGCTTGGTTTTTCCGCAAGTATCAATATTTTTTTCGACATATTTTTCTCCTTTTTTAATTTTATTTGGGCGCCCAGAACCGAAGGCGCCGGGCTGCATGTTTATCTGCCCATTTCTCTGGCAGTCTCTTTTTTCGGCTCCCTTGAGCGTGTCTGGTTTGGCTGCGCTTTTTCTTTTTGGATATCCTCAGCTCTCTGCCGGGCGTATCTCTGCGCTGCGATCTGGCTTTTCACGGCATCGATCCCTTTGACCTTTTCCAGGTCATTGAAATCAGACGGATTTTTGATCTTTTCACGATCTGATTTAGAAAAAGTGGGCTTCAGCAGCGTTACCTTTTCCACTCGAACCTTGATTTCATTCTCTGTTTCTTTGGCTTTTGTGAGTCCGGGATTTTCAATCGGTTTGGTAATATGAACATCATTATCCGCTGCGATAGTTACCTTGTATTTCACATCAGGGTTTGCATCGATGATCTTCAGTGCCACACGGGAGAGATTGCCGCTGTCTCCCGCGACAACCACAGGCATATCAAGCGCTTTATGCAGCGTTTCTCCCGTCGCGTAGCCTTCACAAAGAACGAACTCTCTCACTTCGGAGATCTTATCCGCGCCTATCAAAGCGAAATTACCGCTTTTTTCACCGTCTTTTTCCCAGTATTTTGGGAATTTACCTTCCCTGGGCTGCTGCGGGATACGCTGCACGGTTTTGATCTCCCCGTTTGCATCCACAAAAGGTATCAGCAGGCTCCCCTTTTCGTCAATCTTGATTGATTTGTCTGGTTGATCAATGCCTTTTTCTTGCAAATACGGATGAGATTGCACAGAAGGCAGTTTCTGATATTCGCCCTGAAGTCTGCTGGCAACTTCATTGTGCATCCTTTCTGTATCTTTATCTCTTTGAAGAATCCTGATACGATTGAGCTCTTCATACTTTTTGATTTCCTTTTTGTCGGCCCCGGCTTCAAAGTTGCTTTCTCTGTGCGTGATAGAACCCGTTTCATGAGTACGATGATTTTTATACCATAGAACCGGACGGCCATCGGTATGAACCGCGTAAGCACCGCTTTTTTCAGCCCCTTTGTTGCCTTCTACTTTCACGTTTCTGATACGTCCGTCTGTTTCCAGGTGATCCACCTCGAAGCCGCGGGCATTAAGTTCCGCAACAAAATCCTTCATGTAATCACCAGTGGCTTGAAGGTTCAGAGTGTCAAACTTGACGTTTTCTAAAGCCCACTTTTCAAGTGGCTTTGAAGGAGTACCTTTCTCAGCATACCATGCCTTATTCTCTTTATCCCATTTTGCACCTGCCTTCTTAGCAGCTTCTTTTTCTGAGTATGGAACAAAGAGATACGTTTGTTTTTCCAGTTTTACGTTTTCTTCTTGCAGGGAATGCTTACTTTTTATTTTTGAATATATATCCATAATATGATCTTCGAGCTTTATATTCTTATCAAGTGCTACACCAACCTTCTCAGCAAATTGCTTCTCCATATTTTCAAGCAATTGATCGGCTCGATTTGATCTTTCAAAGTCTGCACTTGGATTACCACCATCTCCATAAAACTCTGATTCAAACTGCAAACCACCCATTTCGTGATAAAGATTCTCTATTTTTTCTTTAAAAGATTGATTTTTCATAAAATCATCAAAAGAGATGTACAGTTCGTTTTTATCAGAAAGTACAGTAAAATATTCTGTCACCTCCCCTAGAAACCTACGATCATCATTACTGTGATCCAGCAACGCAACTCCAAGCCCCTGATCGTTCATTGCGGCTGCATAACTCTCCAACAGTCCCATTGTTTCAACGTTTAAACTGTTGACAGTACCTTTTTCAAGGTTCTCAAATTCTTTCGCTACTGACAAAGCAAGAATGGATTCTACTTTATTTTCATTCAGTAGTACCAGGCGATCGAGATAAACCGCTTCGTTAAGATTTACCGGACTATGTACAAATTTGAGCTCATTGTACCTTTCCAGGATCATCTCTTTTGCTTCTGTCTCACTCAGCTGAGTAGAGGGCTTCATATTTCTCTGTTCGCCCGTAAGAACAAAGAGTCCCTCTGACTTCACGGATTCCACAGTACCGCCTCGCAGATTTTCCATAATTACACGGTTGTTATCAAGATAGATAGGTTCTCCCGCATCAAGTTTTTTCTGCACCCAGGCATGTTGCGCTTCTGTCATTGTGATCCCCTTTTCTGCAACTTCTTCTTGATTGATATTTTTTTCGAGACTTAGATCCATCACATAGTCAGAGATTCCTTCCGCATCTCTTGCTGCACGAAAAATCTCATGCTTATCTTCCTTGAGGGATTTGAGCCAACTGTCAACATAAGAAAAGTGATTGCCGGGATCAAAGTCGATTCCAAGTTTGCTGGAGAGCATATAAGAGGCAATTTCTGCACGCAGTTCCTCTTTAGCATAACTTTCGCTGCCGAAGTTTCCGGAAAGATCACGGTTGAGCCTGCTCTCATGCCCCGTCCAGTGTCCCAGCTCATGCAGTGCAGTCGCATAATACCCGGCTTCATCGACAAACTGTTCTTTTTCGGGAAGAACGATCTTATCCGCGCCCGGCATATAGTACGCACTCATACCTGCTTTATGTTCTATTACCGCGCCACTGTTTTTCAAAACATTTTCTGCGACTTCGTTAGGTTTAAAATCAAGCGGGTTCTCAAGCTTCAGTTCCGGCATATTCTCGATCTGTTCAGCATTGAAAACAGTAGAGAAAAACACCTTCGGGTTTTCAAGCTTCACAGTCTCTTTTTTTGGTTTTCCGTTTTCATCGATGACCGGCTTGCCGTTATCATCCACTACGTCTCTTCTCTCTTCGAATTTCCAGTACTGGATCACAGTACCTCTTTCGCCTTTTTTCACCTGCGCGTCAATACTTTTCGCCTGCTTGTATGTCAGCCAGCGCGGATCTGAATAGCCCAGCGCATTTGCGGTAATCATGAGGTTCACCGCATTGATTCCCTTGTAAGGCTTGTCGCTTACACCGTTGTATGGAGAACGGCCGTATAGTTCTGCCCCTTTCCACTTACGCATCCAGGGAGCGGTTCCAGCCTCAATTGCCTCTATGATCTTTTCGGATACATGATCGGCATAGGTTTTTTTGGAGCTTGTCGGATTAGAATTAGCTGCCATGTCGTTTCCTTTTTTGATTTGAGTGTTTTGTTGAATGTCGTTGACAAATTCCGCTTGTTTGGATATAATTTTTTTTGAGGCGATGCTTTCAGCAACTTGATGAGAGTTGTTAGAATGGCTTGGTAGAGTTGGAGCTACTGGTATCGCGATCTCCTCTCCAACATCTTTGATATATAGCAAATCCCTTTTTTCAACATTTAGTAAATCAGACAATCGCTTGAGATTAAACGGTTCATAATTTGATTTTAAAATGTCTATTCCGTTTTTAATTTCAGTGACGGAAACAATGTGAACAAGGTTATTTTTATCAACATAAGGTGCATAATATTTTATTGCCCCCTTATGATTGACTATCAATAGAGGATCTTCTATTGTTTCTTTTATTGCTCCACTGATGTTAAATCGATTTTCTTTCCAGTTTAAAAGCTTGTAGTATTGACTTTTTACATTGATCTTCACATCCCTTACGGGGCTTTTGATAAGTGTATTTCCCTTTGTTTCAAATTGTCTATGAAACTCCTCAAAGCCCATAGGCTCTGGGAGCGGCTTGGCAACAATTTGTAAATTTTCCAAATTGACTTTACCGTCAAAGAAGAATCTTTCCATTTATTCCGTCCTGTCGTCGGTATCATCATCAAATGATTCAATCGCGCCCATATCCTCCGCTTCATCTGCGGGTACGATATACTCAACACCCTCTACCACGGGTATAAGTTCACCGTTGATTTCGATGTATAGCTCTTCTTCCGTTTGTGTTGTTTTTTCCATTTCTTTCGACATATTTTTCTCCTTAGTTTTTGATTTGGCTCTGTCTGACATATCGTCCGTTGTGGACCACAAGCGGATCAAAATGCCATGCCAGGGCAGTAGCCGATTTCAATACTTCAGCCGGTGCTTTTTGTGCCGGGAACACCGGTTCAGAAATATTCATCGGCGTATCAATAATCCGTTTAGCAATAACGAAACGGTCCATGTACTGATCCACGGGTGAGATGATCACTCCTTCTTTTTTGGACGCCGCATGAATAAATTTTCCACTCCCTTCATATATCCCCACATGAGTGATTGGGATATTGCGCGTGGGATCTGTCAGGAAAAAGAGTAAATCTCCTTTTTTGAGTTCGTCCAGATCTACTTCTCTTCCCACTTTGGACTGCTCCCATGCGGTGCGTGGAAGATCGATCTGATATTTTTTATAGAGGTACTGCACATACCCCGAACAGTCAAATCCTTCTGGAGTGGTACCTCCCCAGACGTACCGGCTGCCCAAAAAATCTTTTGCCAGCTGCGCAACCTGCATTGGTTGGTTTGCCGCGACCAAAACGCCAACCGTCAAACTAAAGCAAGCAACGATCCTTTTCATTGGTACGGCTCCAGGATCATGTCTTTGTTGACAAATACATTGAATTTATATCCGGGGCGTATTTTGATCGTTGGCGCTACCGCAAGGTTTTTCTCCAGCAATTTTTCACCGGTCTGGGATACGGTTGTTCCATAAGCGTTGCTTTGCTGCTGCCCGCCTATTGTCGTATCTCCCTTACTGAATTGAAATTCACCGGAGAGAACCGAGATCAAAAATGCTGATCCGAAAATCCGGAAATAGTGGTTATCGACCTGATCTTCAAACCCCGCATATCCTCCCTGGTCCACTCCCTGCATTGCCTCAATGTTCAATGTCTGCCCGTGAGGAAAAACAATACGCTGCCAGACAACCATCGCCCTGGACTGGCCATAGGTCACGTCTGCGTTATACCTTCCGATCAGCTTTGCGCCCTGGGGGATCAGCAGATAGTTTCCTGTTGCTGTGTCATAGACATTCTCACGTACCTGCGCGATAATATCTCCGGGCAATTCGCTATTGATCCCGGAGATCATCACGGATGGGATCATTGTCCCTGTCTTGATCTCATAAGGAGAGATCAAATCTGTTTTTCCATAATCAAGATAATCCCAGCTTTTTTTTGCCTGGTCCTGGAATTTTTCATTCTTCTCCGTTACAGTCGCTGTCTGGTTTGCCGCTGCAAGTGCAGCGATCAGCGCCGGGGTCATAGAAGTAGAGTCTGGCTGATTGAAATTGCCCGTTTGACGTTGAACCGGTGAAGATGAATTCTGCTGCATCTCTATTCTCACACGGCTGGGAGAGCGCATCGCCTCAGTCACTCTCTGCTTTTCACGCTTGATCTCTTCGATCTGCTCCTGGCTCATTTGCGGTGTCGTCACCGTGGGAGTCCCAGAGGCCGCCTGGTCTATTTCTGTCTTCTTCTTGCCGGCTTCTGTATTCGCATCCACAATCCCTGGAATACGGGGTGAAGGCTGATTGAATTTTGACTGCTCTTCCCATGCGGTGATCTTGCCGGAAGGATCACTCTCTTGTATCGCCACCTCTTTGGGTTCTTGATCTTTTTTTATCTGATTCGCTCTTTGTGACATCGCATACACCAGCGATACAACGATGATTGCGATTATCCCCAGAAAAATAAGCAAAGGGATATTATTGAGCCGTTTGATGCCGGTAGGTTTATTTTTCAGCCCGTTTGGGCTTTGCTTGGGATCCATAGACATTATTTTTCCTCCCTGATGAAACGATATGCCGCATAACCGTTCAGCGAACCGCTCTGCACTTTTGCCCAGATGTAATCAATAGGCTCAAACCTGACAGTTTCACCTCTGGAGAGTATACGTAGAGTGTTGGATTTAGTATTCGGCTTTGCGCGGAGGCGAAGATCCGTTTTTACTGTTCCTTTTTTGTAAGTCGCAGAGATGTTCTTTGCGTGATCCGAACCAACGCAGGCCGGTTCAAATCGGGCCTGGGGCATACCTTTCGCGCTCCATCCTCCGACAGGTCCGGATTGTGTATATGCTCTTGACAAGATCGATTCGCCGTGTACCTGGTACACAACCCCGAAAACTTCATTGGTGATATTGGATTCAGTTACCCTGATATCTTCCCTATCCCCAACTTTTACGCCGTAACCGCATTCTCTCAGCCTGTTTTCAAGACTGACACAAAGCTGGCTTTTTGGTTTGGAAAGCTCAATAGTCGTCTTAGCCGGAGCATAATAGGTTGAAAACTTTCTCGTAAAATCATCGGCCACACGCTCAGCAGTCACCGGATCTTTTATGATGCTTTTTGAAGCACATCCGTTAAGCGCCAGCAAACCCGCCAATACAATCATATACCTCATGACTATCTCCTTTTTTCATCAAGAATTTTCAAATTCGATTTAAGGCCGGCAGTTTTCGCGCGTTGCTTGGTAATAATGATTTTTGTCTGATCCGACCCTACACCTAGCACCAACGCCGCCTGGTCAAACAATTTATCCACGATATAGGTATTGTTTTGGTAGCGGTAGTTCACGAGCTGTTCTTTGTTGTGTTCATCAAGTACCAGCAGCGCCGGAGTCTCTTTAAATGCTGCGCTCTTTGGCAGTTCGATGAATGTCTTTATGCCGTCGTTATACACACGGGTGGGCTTCCATGATGCGCTGCCGGAGATCGAATAGTTGAAATTGAGATTCTCAATATTGACGACACTTCCTTTCCCTGGTAGAGTAAAGGTTTTTGCCTGGGCATTTCTCTGAGTCTTTTTCTTGTACTCAGCCCACTGGTTTGAGAGTTGATCGGCGTATGCAAACGATACGTAGGGAAAATATTTTGTTCTGGTTGACTTCAGATTGATGTGATAGGATCTTCTGTCTGTAAATATCGCCAAATTGGTTTGAAGGTTCTCCTCTGTCGGTTTCACGATGACATGACTTACCGCTGTCGGGCCCTCACCGGACAATGCGGGTGACACTACCCATCTCACGGTATCACCCAGCTGCACATCCTTGATCACCTCGCCTGGTTCAAGCGCGATATCTGTAATTCTCAGTTTGGCAGTGAGAACGCTTGGCAGTGTTCCCCCATGCAAAAAAACGATTGAGCCGTCAGGTTTGTAGTAAGACTTGTCTTTCCCATAAATAAATTTCTGAGCCATTTTCAGGCTGTGTGCCTCATTCGTTGTTAACTCTGCCTGTGCATATGTGGATAGCAGCAAGACTGCCGCTGCGAATAGTGTTTTTTTCGACATATTTTTCTCCTTAGTCTAAAATTTTTGAAATTGTGATGTTTTTGATGTAGAGCCCGGTGGGGTTCTTCAATACCTGCTCCTCGGTAGTCGGTTCTTTGAACACAACATCCGCGATCGCTCTGAATTTTTGCATCCCCGCAGGGTTTCCAGACTCGTCATATCTTCTCTCAGACCAGTCAATCTGCCACTGATCCGGGCGTGTCTCGATGATATTCGTCACTTCTACCTTCTGTGAAAATTTTTTCCCAAACGGTGGATTGGATTTGTAGAATTCATCAACAACCCCAGAAGCAGGAAAAGCACCTGCAAGATACTTGTAAACGTTGTAGATGTGATCTCTTTGGATCTCATTGTCCGGATAAACTGTTCGCAAACTTGAGATAAAATCAACTACGGCAAATTTGACTACATTTTTATTTGGTTTGTATTCAGGCATATATCCGTGGGTTGCGGACTGCCCAAGCTCATCGACCATCACGATATACGGCTTGATCTTCACAGTAGAGCCGATATACGCGAGCCCTCCCACTGAGATCACGGAGATCAGAAGCGATATAATCGCTGCTATTCTCCAGTTCTTCGCCTGGGCAATATAACTTCCATAGCGTTCGTTCCACTCCCGCCTAGCTTCAACATACGGGTTTGTTGTTTTTTCCATTTCTTTCGACATATTTTTCTCCTTTTTCAGCTGATTGTTCCGCTTGTGCCGGAATCATTTTTTTGTGCGGGTGCAGAGCCTGCCAATGCACTTTTTACCTTCTGGGCAAATTCTTTGGATTTTTGTCTGGGATCGGCGGCTCCAAAACTTCCTGCCTGTTCACCACGCATCTTTGCCGCTCCCATACCGTTACCTCTGGCACCTTCATAAGCACCGCCCATCATACCTCCAAGTGCGCCGGAGGCTACGGTCCGCATATTGCCCATCATCGATGTGCCTTGCCCGCCTTCTTTTGCGGCCTGAACGTGTGCGCTCCCTGCGCGCGTACCCGCAGCGGCACCCATTGCACCTCCAGCTGCGGCACCTCCTGCTGCGGCAGCCATAGCGCCCGCAGCACCGGCAGCGCCGCCCATCGCACCTAATGCCATAGCGACGCCCCTATTGCTGTCTCCGCCTCCGTGACCGGTAAAATAGCTGTCCACAAAACCTCCGATCCCCAATCCGACGATGAGCATCATCCAGGAAACGACGACGATCAAAATAGTGTTTTTAATTATGTCCTCATCGCTTGATGTAGGCTGCAAAGTAATCAGCGCATCATCTATCATACTAAACACTATTCCCATGAGTAGCAGCGCCATCATCCATTTTGCGCCATATCGAATGGGCGTAATAATCGTGTTATACGCCCAGCTTCGAGTGTGAGACAGTGCGCCGAACGCAAGCCAGAATATCCCGACATAAATCGAAAATATCGCGAAAGCGTAATACATCAATGCGAGTGCTATTAGTGCAACAATCGCCAAAGAGGCGAAAAATGCCGACACGATCAGCAGTATCGAATTTCCTACGCCAGTCATGCCCCAGTTGTCTACTTTTTTCCATACGGTATCCCACATTTTAAAAAGTTTGTCAAAAATCTCATCAAAGCTCGTATTTGACAAAATGCCACCCAATCTGTCGAACCCATTGAAAATTGATTCCAGGAAGCCATAATTCTCAACAATAAGAATAAACAGCCCCCAAAGCAGGATTACTTTCACCAGCTCCGCCATAATACCGCCAAACTCCAGCTCCTGCCGCAGCGCCATCATCCCAAAAACGATCACAAGCTCTATACCCGCAAGGATCCAAAACAGAGATTTAGCGGCATTTGACAACTCAGTGTTATACTGTCCAACAACTGCTCTGAATTTATCCTGTACTTGAGTTGGCAAGTTATTAGAGTTAGCTGCTGCCGATGCTTGTGTCGGTGCGAAAAAAGCCAGACACAGCCCGACAAGAATAAGCTTTAAGGTCTTCATAGCCCTCTTCCTCCGGCAGGTTGATTGTCAGTGTCATCTATTTCATCGGCAAAAGGGCTGTAAGATGCTTCAATATCAGCTCGGATAGCATCCTCTTTCGCCTGTTCTGCCGCAACCGCTTTCATCTGGGCCTGAGACTGCACAAGCAGTGTCTGGTGCATACGCTTGAGCTGTGCGGTCTGATGAAGTGCGATTTCATTCGCCGCCTGGATCGCCGCTTTTTGTCCTGCTGCACTAGTGGAGAGAGTTTGAAGTTGTCTCATTGTCGTGACATCATCCTCCAGATCATTCTGTGAGAGGTTCAACGCTTTAAGCGAACCGTTCACTGTCTGTCTTGTCTCTTCACTGATCTCCTGATAGACCTGTGAAGGTTGAAGTGATCCACCGTTTGCTTCGGTCAAATACTGGTTGTAGCCTTTGTAGAGACTATTGAACTGTGAATCAAGGCTTGAAGAAATATAGCTGACCCTTCCCGCCTGATCCATGATGTTTCTCAGCCCGTTCACCGAACTTTGAAAGTCATTCCATTGTGCATCCGGCAACTGCCCGATGTTTTGCAGCATAGCCTGATAACTTTGGTACTGGTTCACGTATTGCTGTACCTGCTGCTGATATTGGTTCATCTGTAGAGCGTACTCCTTGAGCTGTTGTGAATATTGGCTTCCCAGCTCAACATTGTTCGCGATTTGCGTCCACTCGGTAGCCCCTCCTGCCGCAGCACCTCCCGCATAACATTCTGAGGCAATAAAGCCCGCAGAAAAAATAGACAAAATGATTTTATTTGTTTTCATGCTGTTTCCTTTTTTTGATTTTTGATTGGAACAATTTTTTCCTGATGATCAAACATCCACCGCCATACCCTGTCCGCTTCATTCGCCGATAGATCCTGAAGCTCATACTTGTACTTGATGTACAAATGCCCTTTGTTGTCAATTTTCAATTTTCCTACTTCTCCTTTTTCGTTGATTTTTACTTGTTCAAGTATTGTGGGAAAAAAATCCCGTGCCGAATCCGGTTTGTACCTCTCCCGGATTTGATTGACGAAATTTAAAAATTTTCTTTCTCTCCTCTCCTCCTTCTCAGTACTGTCAGAATCGACTTCAGGTTGTGATTTTTTTGTGAGAGAGGATTTAGGAGAGAGAGTATTCTTAGAGGTAGTCTTAGAAGAAGTCTTTTGAATTACATTAATAGTTTCCCCGTTTTGTAGAGACTTGTTTCCCCCTTTTGTGGAATCTAG
>JAQVHV010000103.1 GCA_028696055.1 Sulfurovum sp. | reverse complement strand
TCAGCCCCAAAATATCCCTGTAGGGTCATTATCGATCTCCTGAAGTATCTCCTCCAGCTCAGTTGACGGCTCCATAAAGTCGTAAAGATGCCATCTACCATTTCTATCAGCACAATAGAGCGTAAAGCTCTTGCTATCATTGTCAAAACGTATCTGGGCTATCTTCATATCGATCCATCGCGTCTCATCCTTCCAAAAGGGACGGGACTCGATGAGGGTGATGTTATTCCCTCTTATTGCATAGGAAAGTCTTATTTGATTTTGTATCTCTTTGGGTATCTTCTTCTCACAGTAAGCCTGCATCAGCTTCTCTACCAGTTGTTTTTGTATAGGCGGTATCGGCATTTGCTTATCCTTCTCTCCTGATTTAGCTCACCAACTCATCAGCGATCATCTCCGCCTGTTTTAGCACTGTCTCCGTTGCCAGAAGCTGCATGTCGGGCGGATATCCAAACTGTCTGAGCGTACGCTTTACGATCACTTTTAGTTTGGCCCTGACGCTCTCTTTGATCGTCCAGTCGATCGATGCGTTTTCCCTTACTTTTTCCGTAAGCACCACGGCCAGTTCCCTTAAAACATCTTTGCTCATCAGCTCTTTGGCACTCTCATTATTCGCAACGGCAGTATAGAACGCATATTCAAAATCACTCAGCCCCATTTTGGAGGCTTCGCTGTCCATATCCTGAATATCTTTACTCAGTTTGATCAGCTCCTCGATCACTTCAGCTGCCGTGATGATCTTATTGTGATACTTTTTGATCGAGTTCTCCAGCATCTCCATGAGCGACTTACTCTGTACCAGATTGGTTTTTGATCGGGTTTTTATTTCATCGTTCAGAAGCTTTTTGAGCACTTCCAGGGCGATGTTCTTATGTTTCATCCCCTGCACTTCCATCAGGAACTCTTCTGAGAGTACCGAGATATCCGGCTTCTTGATCCCCGATGCATCAAAGATGTCGATCACCTGTTCAGAAACCAGTGCTTTGTCGATCACCTGCCGGATCGTTGTCTCCATCTCCTCATCGCTTCTGCCGTTACCCCTGCTGTCAAACTTCACCAGTCTGGCTTTGACTGCCTGGAAGAACGACACTTCATCCTTGACATCCATCGCCTGTTCATGCGGTACGGCTATGGCAAATGCCTGAGAGAGTGCCGTGACTTCATTGATATAGCGTTTCTTCCCGTCTTCAAGCCCCAGGATATGTTCTTCTGCTTCAAGTATCAGCGCAAGCTTTCCTCTCGTGTCTGCCGAGAAGTACTCCTCATAGGCAAATCCATGGTACATCTGTGACACCACTTCAAGCTTCTCCAGCATCAGTGCTACCGCCTGCTCCTGTGCCAGTGCAGGATCACCCTTGCCGCCGCTGTCACTGTAGAAAGAGAGTGCTTTCTTCAGATCGCTGGCGATACCAAGATAGTCCACCACCAGTCCGCCCGGCTTGTCTTTATAGACCCGGTTGACCCTTGCGATCGCCTGCATCAGGTTATGCCCCTTCATCGGCTTGTCGATATAGAGTGTGTGCATCGCAGGGGCATCAAAGCCCGTCAACCACATATCCCGCACGATGACGAGTTTCAGCTCATCATCCACATCTTTCATCCGGTTGGCAAGATCACGTCTCTGCTGTTTGCTTGTATGGTGTTTTGCAAGTTCCGGGCCATCTGAGCTGCTGGCGGTCATCACGACTTTGATCACCCCCTTGTCCAGATCATCGCTGTGCCACTCTGGACGGAGTTTGATGATCTCAGCATAAAGCTCTGCAGCGATCCTTCGGCTCATCGCTACGATCATCCCTTTGCCGTCAAAGACCTCTTGACGGCTTTCAAAGTGCGTCACGATATCATTGGCGACCTCTTTGATGCGGTTTTTACTTCCGATCAGTGCCTCAAGCTGTGTCCACTTGGCTTTTGCTTTTTGACTATCATCGAGATTTTCGCCGCTGAGTTCCTCGTCCAGCGCTTTGACCAGCTTTTTGCCTTCATCGCTCAGTGTGATCTTCGCCAGCCTGCTCTCATAGAAGATCCTGACCGTTGCACCGTCTTCTACCGCCTGGGCGATATCATAGATATCGACATAGTTTCCGAACACCGCAGGGGTATTGACATCGGTACTCTCTATCGGTGTACCGGTAAACCCCAGATAGGTGGCATTGGGCAGTGCATCCCTGAGATACTTGGCAAATCCATAGACGATCTTCTTCCCGACGACATTGCCCTCCTCATCTTTCTCATCCACGGTTTTTGCCTTAAAGCCGTACTGTGTTCTGTGTGCCTCATCAGCGATCACGATGATATTTCTACGACTGGAGAGTTCGTCATACACGTTGCCCTCTTCGGGCTGGAACTTCTGTATCGTGGTAAAGACCACACCGCCCGAAGCCACTTTCAGTAGCGCTTTGAGGTGATCCCTGTTCTCCGCCTGTATCGGTTCCTGCCTGAGCAGACTCTGGGAAGCTGCAAAGGTATCAAAGAGCTGATCATCCAGGTCGTTTCTGTCGGTGATCACCAGTACCGTCGGGTTGTCCAGTGCGAGTACGATCTTCCCCGTATAAAAGACCATAGAGAGCGACTTGCCGCTCCCCTGCGTGTGCCAGACCACCCCTGCCTTCCCGTCACCTTTTGGCTGTGTCTTTACGTCAGGCAGTCCGTAAGAGCCCGGGCTCTCCATGACACTGTCGGCATACCCTTCACCCACGGCCCTGAGCGTAGATTCGATGGCTTTGTTGACCGCATAGTATTGGTGATAGGCCGCAAGCTTTTTGACCGTCTCTATCGTCGTGATGCCTGTCTTGCTGTCTTCTCTTTTGTCTTTTTCAAAAACGATGAAGCTACGCACCAGGTCAAGCAGTGTACCCGGTTTCAGCATTCCTTCTATCAGTGTCTCCATCTGAGGGACAAGTTTTGAAGCCTCTTCTTTGCCGTCACTGCTTTTCCACGCCATAAACCGGCTAAAGCCTGCCGAGATCGTCCCGGCCTTCGCTTCGATGCCGTCGCTGATGACACAGAAGGCGTTGTAGGTAAAGAGTGAGGGAATCGTCTCTTTGTAGGTCTGTATCTGTTTATAGGCTGACTTTACCGTGGCATTCTCATCCACGGCATTTTTCAGCTCCACGACGACCAACGGCAGTCCGTTGACAAACAAGATCAGGTCGGGACGTTTATTGACCCCGTTTTCGATGATCGTGAACTGGTTCATCACGGTAAAGTTATTCTTCTCTACCTGATCAAAAACGATCAGCTTGACGATCTCCCCGCGAGTCACGCCCTCTTCTGTTCGCTCTACTTTCACCCCTTCGGTGAGGAGTTTATGGAAGCTTTCATTGTTGGTAAGCAGTTCTGTGGAGTGGATGCGCTCGATCTGTTTGACCGCATCTTCGATGAGGGGATAGTCTAATGATGGATTGATCGCCATCATTGATGATAGAAGTTTCTCTTTCAATATCACATCATCAAAGGAACTCCGCATTGGATTTTCACTGTCCGGCGCTATCTCCGGTGCATAGATATAACGATACCCCAGTTTCTCCAGCAGTTCTATCGCTAAAAGTTCTATCTCGTTTTCGGTGATCTTTTCCATCTTTTACTTCCCCCTGCCATTTTATATTCTCTCTTCTATTTTACTCTATTCTCATAGTTAAAGATCACCCTCAACTTTGACTATAAAAGATCTTAGTCAAGTTTAAAGCCTTAACTTTGACTATGAATTTTCTTAGTTAAATTTAGAGCTCTAACTTTTACTATAGATATCTAGGTATTTATCAAATACAAAAAGCTTGTTTCTCTCATATCCTGTAACCTCTTTCAAGATACCTTTTTCTTCAAACTCCTTAACGAGAGAATTTGCAGTCGGTTTGCTCACACCTAAAGGCTCAATAATATCGCTGATGGAAATAATCGGTTTTTGATACAAAAACTCTATAAGTTTACTTGCATTGTGGGCTTTTTTTCCAAAACCAATAACCAAACTATCCATCTCCTGTTTTAAGCTCAAAATATTTTGAAAAGTTTTTACTCCACTGTTTGCTGTTTCTATCACTGCTTCAAGAAAAAACTTTATCCAATGGATAAGGTCATTGTCTGCACGAACACGAGTTAATGCTTCATAATATGCCGATTTGTTTTTTTCTATAAAATCAGAGAGATACAAAGAGGGCTTTTTGAGTAGTCCGTTACTCACAAGATAAAGTGTGATCAAAAGCCGTCCGATACGGCCGTTTCCATCCAAAAACGGATGAATTGTTTCAAACTGGTAGTGGGCGATAGCGATCTTAACCAAATGCGGAACAAATATCTCATCGTTGTGCAGGAATTTCTCCAGATCACTCATCAAGTCACCCACTTCGTTATGATGTGGCGGAATGAAAAATGCTGTTGTAAGACTCGCTCCGCCTATCCAGTTTTGAGACTTTCTGAACTCTCCGGGTTGTTTGGCTTCTCCTCGTACACTGCTTAGAAGTATCTCATGGATATTTTTTATCAGCCGGTTTGAGATAGGCAGATGTTCAAGCTCTTTGATCGCATAGTTCATCGCATCTATATAATTACGCACCTCCTGCCAGTCGTCTCTTTTTTCTGGGTTGATCTGCTCTTTTGCAATGAGTACTTCATCCATCTCGGTTTTTGTGCCCTCTATCTTACTTGAAGTGTTGGCTTCTTTGGTGATATGCATCTGGATAAACATATCAACATTAGGTACGATCATCGTAAAAGCGTTAAGCTCTCCCAATGCTCTTGTAGCATTTTCAAGCATAGTGTTTATCTGTGGATCATCCCAGGTAAAAGTGTGGTTTATCATTTCTGGCAAAAAACTTTTATACTGGTACTCCTGGCGTAATGTACCTGCCTTAAAATCTTTTATATTCACGAGACTTTTTCCTTTCTTTGAGTAATCAGCTCTTTTTGACATATCTCTTTTATCGTTTCATATATCCATGAAGTGGCCGTCTTAGTGTCTTTGAGTATCTTATCGTACATCTTCTCATCTATCTGCTCTCTGATCTTTTGTATCACGTCATCGGTGATATGTTCTTTACCAAGTGCTTTAAGAGCTTGTACTATCAGGGAACTCTCTTTGTATTTGAAACCTATGTTTTTAAGAGCAGACCTTTTAAATTCAATACTCCTACC